>JBKGZM010000011.1:0-40881 GCA_046545575.1 Dehalococcoidia bacterium | reverse complement strand
AGGAGGTGAAATCTTGATTGTCGCTGAACAGAAGCCGCTCGAGGAAATAAGGCGAACGATCGCTCCATACGAGAGGGTCCTGATTCTTGGCTGTGGTACCTGCATGACGGTGTGTGGCGCTGGCGGTGAGCAGGAGGTCTCCTTCTTGCGCAGTGCCCTGCAGATGGCCGAGGCAAGGGAAGGGGAAGTGATTCACACTTTCTCCGAGTACACGGTGAAACGGCAGTGTGATGTCGAGTTCCTTGAGGCCGTCACCCCATTTGCAGAGGAGGTCGATGCCGTTCTCTCACTGGGTTGCGGCATCGGGGTGCAGTCCCTGGCCACACATCTTCAGGACATCCCCTGCCTGCCTGGCGTCAACACCTCGTTCATGGGAATGGCCGATGAATGGGGCGTCTGGGATGAGCGATGTGCAGCATGCGGCGAGTGCCGCCTGGCCGACACAGCGGGCATTTGTCCAATAACCAGATGTGCCAAGGGGCTCCTCAATGGGCCCTGCGCGGGAAGCAAAAACGGGAAGTGCGAGGTAAACAAGGACATGGACTGTGCATGGATCCTCATCTACCAGCGACTGGAGAGGCTGGGGCAACTCGACAAGATGAGGCGCTACTACCCGCCCAGAAACTTCCGTCCCATTCCAAGACCCCGCAGGATAGTAACGAAAGTCGGGGCAGCTCAAGGAGGGGAACATGGCTAAGTCGCTATTTGAGGAAAAGCTCTACTCCGACACGTTCCTGGTGACCTCAGAGGTAGGGCCGCCCAAGGGCACGGATATCTCGGAGCTGATCGAGAACATCGAGCTGCTCAAGGACAAGGTCGATGCCATAAACGTCACCGACCATCAAAGCTCGGTGATGCGCTTCCCCTCACTTGGCGGCTGTCTCCTGGTAAAGGACGAGGGCGCTGAACCTATCCTGCAGATGACCTGTCGTGACCGCAACCGGCTGGCGCTTGAAGCGGATTTGCTTCTGGCTCACACACGAGGGATCAACAATGTCCTCTGCCTGACAGGCGACAGCATCGACGTGGGAGATCATCCGGAAGTGAAACCGGTATTCGATGTGGATTCCGTGCAGTTGCTGAGAATGATTCAGGATATGGAAGCGGGAAAGGACGCGGCGGGGAATGACCTGAAGGGAGCGCCCCAGTTCTGCATAGGTGCCTCGGTCCATCCAGCAGCGGACTTTATCGAGCCGCAGCTTATCAAATTCGATAAGAAAATCGCTGCCGGAGCACAGTTCTTCCAGACTCAGGGCATATTCGAATTGCCAAGCCTGCGTAGGTTCATGCAGTATGCCAGTCAGTTCAATACAAAGGTGCTAGCCGGGATAATAGTCCTGTCCTCGCCCCGAATGGCCAAGTTCATGAACGAAAATGTCCCGGGAATAACGGTACCGCAAGAAGTCATCGACGAGCTTTCCACAGCCGAGAAGGGTAAGCGGCTCCAGAAGGGTATTGAGATTGCGGGCAGACTCATCAAGGCTATAAAGGAGGAAAAGCTATGTAACGGCGTCCATGTTATGGCGGTTGGGAATGAAGGGATAGTCCCCGACATCCTGGAGGCGGCCGAGTTGGAGCTTGCCGCCGGTCGGGCAAGCTAAAAATACGGGAAAGGAGGGAAGAAATGGTGGAGAACAGAAGAATATTGCTGGTGGATGACGAACCGGATTTCCTGGAGGCATTTCGGATGACGCTTCAGGCGAAGAATTTCGACGTCATCGCTACCTCAAACAAGGCACAGGCACAGGAGAAAATGAATGAGGATCCCGCAATCGTCGTGCTGGGCACGCTGGCACCGGTCGGGGACGCCTTCTCCATGCATCAATGGTTGAAAAAGCATCCCCGTTTTAAGAGCGTACCTCTGATAGTTATCGATGCCAGAAAGGAAGAGCGTTCAGTGAAGGGGTGGAGGCGTCACGAGGGAATGCAGCTTGAGGCTGATGAGTTTGTGAGCAAACCGATAGAGCCCGCCGTGCTAGTCCCGCGCCTGCAGAGTCTGCTGGAAGAGGTGTACAGGATCATCCGTGTCCTCGTGGCCGATGACCACACCGTCGTCAGAGACGGCATATGTTCGGTTCTGGCATTACAAAAAGACATGGAGGTGGTAGCGGAGGTACCCAACGGGAAAGAGGCGATCGACAAGGTGCTGAGACTCATGCCCGATGTGGCGCTACTCGATATAGTCATGCCGGTGATGAGCGGAATCGATGCTGCCAGACGAATTACCAGCGAGTATCCACAAACACGGTCGCTTATGCTGACGCAATACGATGAAATGGAGAACATGATCGCATGCAGACAGGCAGGGGCATTCGGGTTCATTCCGAAGAAGGCAGCCAGCGGGCAGCTTGTGACCGGGGTGAGGACAGTATCGAAGGGTGATTACTTCCCTGAACCCTTTGCCGAGCTGGAGGAGACCTTTACCTCACCTCAGAAGCCGTCAGGGAGAATACTCTATGGTTCGGGTCCATAGGTTTCTATGGCGCGTGAGAGAAGGCGGCCAGCCCGCCTCGGGCGGGCTGGCCGCCTTCGACCTAAACTTCGCTTGTTTCTAGCTCGAAGGCCTTATGTAAAGTTCGAACAGCTTCAGGGACTTTGGCCTCCTCGATGATGCAGGTAATCCTTATCTCCGAGGTGGAAATCAACTCGATGTTGATGTTCTGGTCGGAGAGGGCCCTGAACATGCGTGAAGCATACCCGGGAGCGCTTTGAATCCCCGAACCGATTATGCTCACCTTGCCCACTGTATTATCGCTTACACAGTCCCTGGCACCGATGGACTCAGCTACGGATTTGACCACCTCCATTGCGCTGTCCAGATCATTTCTCCCCACGGTAAAGGTGACATCGGTGATCCTGTCGATACTGGCATTCTGAACAATGGTATCGACGCTGATATTGGCTGCCGCCAGCGCTTCAAATACGGAGCTGGCAATCCCTGGCTTGTCCGGCACGCCGATCACGGTTACCTTGGCGATATTCGAATCGTGGGCTATGCCACTGATCTTATTTCTCACCTCCATAGAAACACCTCCATGAATAAGAGTTCCCTGGCTATCATTAAACGAGGATGCTACTAAAATCGGCATGTTGTACTCCCACCCCAGTTCCACTGCACGCGGATGCACGACCTTGGATCCCAGAGCTGCCATATCCAGCATTTCCTCATAGATGATCTCATTCAGCTTGCGTGCCTCAGGGACAATTCGCGGGTCAGCGGAGTAAACTCCTTCAACATCCGTAAATATCTCACACCTGTCCGCGGAGAGGCCTATCGCCAATGCCACCGCAGTCGTATCGGAGCCGCCGCGGCCCAGGGTGGTTATGTCGTACTCATCGCTAATCCCCTGAAACCCCGCAACGACAACGATCTTGCCCTGATCCAGTTCTCTAGTAATGCGCTTTGTGGAAATGCCGGTAATCCGGGCACGGCTATAAACTGAGTCGGTCTGAATCCCGGCCTGTGCACCGGTAAGACTGATTGCCTCCTGCCCCATCGATCTCAAGGCCATCGTGAGCAGAGTGCAGGACACAACCTCACCGGTCGAAAGCAACATATCGAGCTCCCGCTTGTCCGGTCGCTCCGACACCTGTCCGGCGAGACTTATGAGTTCATCGGTGGTCTTGCCCATTGCGGAAACCACCACCACCACCCTGTTTCCCTCCTCCTTCGCACGAATCAACCTCCGTGCCACGTGCCGTATCCTCTCGGCATCCGCAACCGAGCTTCCACCATATTTCTGAACTATGAGCGGCATAAATCCTCTCCTATCAAGCTTTCCTTCGATGTCTCCTCACCAGCAATGCGATGACCAGAACAGGTACCCAGATAACGGCCAGGATTCCAAGCCAAATAACTATATTACCCAGGACATGGCCAGTGGCCACCAGGCCATGCCAGGCCGACCGAGCCACATTTCCCGGACTCCAACCGGGTTTGGGCACCACCTTGATGTATTCTTCCTTGGTCTCTGTGTCCGAATTCCCTTCGCCATCCGTCACTGTAAGGCTGACCGTGTATTTCCCGGCATCCTCATAGACCACGGTAGGACTTACATCCGTGCTGGATTCGCCATTGCCAAAGTCCCAGCTATACCCGTAAGGGCCGGAGCCACCGATAGTTTTATCCTGAATATATACCTCTTCCCCTTCCTCAATCTCTATCTTGCTGGCCTCGAAATCAACCTCCAAGGCACGCTCTTCCTCCAAATGCACTTCGATCAAGGAAGTGGATGAGGTCCTCTCTAAGTATTGCATACGTCCCTTGGTTTGTTCAATCTTCCCCCGCGTCTCAGAAAGGGCTCGCTCCACCTCAAGTATATCCTCCACCGTTTCCGCCTTCTCCAGGATTTCAAGATAACGTTGCTCCGTTGCCTCCAGGTTCCGCAACTTCGATTCAAGGTCGGTGTATTCCTCGGTTACATCCTTTGCCTGGTTGGTTTCCAGGGTCACCTCAATAGCTATATTTCGCACCGACTCCATAGCTTCATCATATTTCTGAGCAGGAACCCTGATGGAAACATCCGCCGTGTTGTGCTCCTCACCACCGTGTACTCTGGATGAGACCACATAGCCCCCCAGCCTGTCAGCTATTCTCTTCACCTCACCCACTGCATCACTCACATCCTTTACCGTCAGCTCCAGATTGCCGGTCCGAACTATCATTCTCTCGGTTGCCCATTCCTCGCCGGTTAGTTCCATCTCATCCGCTTCTTCATAGCCACTCCCTTCAAATGATGCAGTGCTCCCCTTTGCTGCTTCGGAAGTTTCGTAGTCTCTCTGATAGCCAGAGGTTGAGGTTGGGGCCGGAGCTGGTTCCGGTGCCGCCGCATCTTCCTGCCCCGGCGATGCCGATGCGCACGAGATGGATAGAACCAAACCCATTACCAATATAACTACGCCCAATACCTTCCACATGATTCCTCCTTTCCCAGGATTTACTTGCTTGAGATGTTTTGGTGTTTCACCTCTACCACACGCCCTTCATCCAAATCCACATACACGGAGAGCTGAGACTCCTGCTGGTCTTCCGCACCTGACAAAGTCATAACAACCACCGGCCCGGTCCAATTTTCGATATCTTCAATGGACTCGCGCACCTCCTCCACTGATACAATTTCCACATTGGCAAGGATGCTCTGAACGCGGCTGTTATTAAGGGCAATATCGATCGCCCGTTCCGCCTTTTCCGGAGTATATCCTGTTATCTCAGCGGAGGCAGCCAGGTCCTGGGAATCAACCGTCAGCCCTTCACTAGTAGTTACCCCGGGCGTCCGTGCCCCCTGAGGTCCCTGAGGCCCCTCCAATCCTGTCGCTGACTCTGTCTCCGTTGGCTCAGCCCCCTTCCCTGAGAATGCTCTTTCCTCTGCTCCCTCTTGCGGAGCAGGTGTCTCTGCCGGAGTCTGCTCTAAAGCCTCTTCCTCACCCATCGGCGATATAAGTGTAGGAACAACCATCACGAGGATAACCGCAACGATGCAGATGGAAACGGATGTCACCAGGCCTGTGCGGTACCTCATCCAGAATCCCGACAGCGCATCCAGTACGCTTACAGATTGAGGACGTGATGCCTCGAAGTCCATCTGCCTGAGCCGGGCGAGGAACTCCGGCCTGGGATTGATATTCTCCCAATATCTGGGGATATCCTCGCTCAAGCGGGCATCCATTTCCCGGATGCTTTCCAGTTCCTGCTGGCAGACCTCACAGCCCTGAAGGTGCTTCTCAAGGGCTCGCAGCTTTCTGCCCTTGAGAGTTCCTTCCAGGTATTCCGGCAGCAAGTCTCTCACTTCTTCGCACTTCATAATTCAACGTCTCCCTGTAAATAAAGACGTAACAAACGGTACGATTCGCTCAGAATCCTGCGTATGGTCCCTACGGGGCGATTGAGTACTTCTGCGATCTCCTCCGTGGAAGCATCCTTTGAGTAGCGAAGCAGAATAGCCAACCGGTGCTGCTCAGGTAGCTGCTCCATTGCCCGATACAGGTCAATCGAGAAATCCGGGTCTCCCTGTGAGGAACTGTCTCGTAGCTCCTCCTTTACAGACTGGGTTTGCGCTTCAGTGGCTTTGTGGTTTTTTTGCTTTTTGCGGAGGGAATCATATGCCCTTGTGGTGACGATCCTGCTAAACCATGAGTTGAAGGACTCCTCCTTCTTCAGTTTTCTAATCGAGTTGTAGGCGGTGATAAAGGCCTCCTGTACCACGTCCTCGGCATCGCTACGGTTCTGGAGAAGGGCAAAGGCAATACGATATGCCCGGGTGGCGAGAGTATCCATAAGTTGATTGAAGGCCTCTCCATCGCCGTTTTTGGCACGGCGGATTAGCGAAATTCCCTCCTCGTTTGGCCTTTCCATCATCGATATCGCCGGGTAACACAGGTTCAAAGGGCAGAGGCGAGTTTATTCGCCCTTCACCCAAGCTTTCTAAATCCTTTCAGTGATGAGTTCACCCATCTGACGCGTGCCCACCTGTTTCATCCCATCAGCCATTATGTCATAGGTGCGATAGCCTTCTTCCAGCGCCTTGTCCACTGCTTTCTCTACCGCTTCCGCTTCTCTGGGGAGCCCCAGTGAAAAGCGCAGCATCATGGCACAACTCAGGATGGTGGCAATGGGATTGGCTATGTTCTGTCCGGCCCGGCGAGGGGCACTACCATGAATGGGCTCGTACATCCCGAATGCACGTGCTGCCTCCCCCTTGGGAACACCTGCCAAACTGGCCGAGGCAAGCATTCCCATCGACCCCGCCAACATAGATGACTCGTCAGTAAGGACATCACCAAACATGTTACAGGTAACCACAACATCGAAATCGGCCGGCCGTTGGATTATTCGCATTGAGCACGCATCGACAAGCTGATGTTCAAGCTCCACATCTGGATAATCCGCGGCGACCTCGGTTGCTATCTGACGCCAGAGCCGAGAGGTCTCCAATACGTTAGCCTTATCCACCGAGATGAGCTTCTTGCGTCTGGTCCGCGCAAGTTCAAATCCGACCCTCACGATGCGTTCAATCTCCTTCTCCGAGTAAGCCATGGTATCGACAGCCCGTCTGCCTCTCGAGGTCTGCCACCTCTTCTTCGGCTTCCCGAAGTACAGGCCGCCGGTGAGTTCCCGCACGAATATAAAGTCCACCCCGCTGATGACCTCGGGCTTCAGGTTTGCGTGATTGGAAAGAACCGGGAAAACCCTGACCGGCCGCAGATTGGCAAAAAGCTTCAGGCCTTTCCGCAAAGCCAGGAGACCATCCTCAGGCCTTACCTTCGCCAGCGGGTCATCCCATTTCGGACCACCTACAGCCCCTAAATATACAGCATCGCACTTCTTGCAAGTATTAAGCACTTCATCTGTAAGTGCAAGGCCGTGCTTATCGATGGAAATCCCTCCGATATCTCCATAGCGCAGACTGAATTCATGCCCAAATTTCTCGCCCACCTTCTTCAACACCCTGATACCTTCGTCGGCGACCTCCGGTCCCACACCATCCCCGGGCAACACTGCAATAGTATATTTCATTCTATCTTCCCTCACTTCCTGCTTTTCTCTTAGTATATTCGACAAGTCCACCGGCCGCTATCAGCCCCAGCATGAACTCAGGATACGGCTCAGCCTGGAAAGTCAGATCCTTTGTAATATTTTTGATTTCGCCTGTGGAAAGCTCTATCTCAAGGACATCGCCGGAATCAGTGTGTCGGGGAGCTTCGCTGCATTCCATTATGGGGAGTCCGATGTTAATGGCATTACGATAGAAAATACGTGCGAAGCTCTGAGCGATGACACAGCTTACCCCTGCTGCCTTGATGGCTAGAGGAGCATGCTCGCGAGACGAGCCGCTTCCGAAGTTTGTAGTGGCCACGATGATATCGCCGGGCTGCACTCGTTCAGCGAATCCAGCGTCGATATCCTCCATGCAGTGTTTCGCCAGCTCCGCCGGGTCCGAGACGTTGAGATACCGGGCAGGGATAATCGCATCGGTATCCACATTGGAGCCATACTTGTGTACCCTTCCTTGAAATTTCAACACGTCCTCCTTAACGGGTCGTTAGTGGTTATCAGCTTCCAGTTTAATATATCGTCAGAAACAAAGCAATCAAGCTGCCCTCCCAGAGAAATAATTATTTGGAGAATAGGTTAATATGCGTATTGAAAAGTTGCTCGGTATACGTTACAATGTGTTGGACTCGCCAATGTGGGCGCCAACTAATGAGAAGATGGATAGTTGTTGCTTCGTTTCTGGGCATTGGCTCCTATATAGGGATTTGCATTGTTGGCGGTGTATGGGTAGGGGTTTGGCTTGACGATGTGACGGACAAAGCCCCGCTTTTTACTATTCTGGGGCTTTTTCTGGGACTGATCCTGGCGTTCTGGGGAGTATACCGTATGATACTCCCGGTTTTGAAAAACAAAGACAACAATTACCGGGGTGATAACTAATGCCTAGGATTGGCTGTTTGGGAAAGATTGTAATCGGACTGATACTCGCCTTAGCATTGGTAGGAGTTAGCGCCATCTTTTTCCCCGTTCCTCAACCACACGTTAGCCTAGAGGCTCAATCTCCTCCCGGTTTCCCTTCATTTATCACCAATACTCTTCTCGCCTCATTGCTCACTATCTTCGTTCTCGTGCTGCTATTCGCAATCGCTACTCGCAAGATGAAACTGGTGCCAACCGGGCTGCAAAACCTCGTCGAATATGTGTTCGAGTGGCTGCTCAATTTCTGTGAGGAAGCCGCTGGCAAGGAGAACGGCCGTAAATTCTTTCCAATCATAGCCACCATATTCTTCTACGTTATTGGTGCCGCTTTGATCTCACTCATCCCTGGATTCGAGGTCCTTGGATGGGGTCACCAAGCACCGGCAGAGGGCGTTTCAGGAGGATTTGCAGGCACCTATCATGGATTTATAGTAAACGTACCATTGCTCAAGAAAGCAAACACTGACATTAATTTTCCTCTTGCTTTAGCCATTATTGCCTTTGTATTTGTGGAGTTCGTTGGCGTAAGGACATTTGGACTCTCCTACCTGGGCAGGTTTGTCGCCGTTGGCGGATTGTTCAAAGGGCTCAAGGAACTGTTCAGGGGAAAAATCAAACACGGGATGTCAGAGGTATTCATGGGCATCATTGAGATGTTCGCGGGAATTATCGAGATTCTTAGCGAGTTTATACGGATTATCAGCCTGACCTTCCGTCTTTTTGGGAACATGACGGCTGGCATGATACTGATCATGCTTATATTGTTCTTGATTCCCTGGGTCGTAGGCGTACCATTTTATGGATTGGAGGCACTCTTTGGATTCGTACAGGCCCTGATCTTCGCGGGGCTCACTCTGGTATTCGCTGTTGTAGCAATGACCCCGCGGGAAGGGTGATCCGATAGTCTTAACAAGTAAAGGAGGATAGATAATGGAAGTAGAAGCGGCGAAAATGCTCGGTGCTGGATTAGCCATCGGGTTGGGAGCGATAGGTCCAGGGTTGGGCGTCGGTATCCTGGGCCGCGGAGCGATGGAGGCTCTCGGACGGAATCCTGAAGCCAGAGGCCCCATAATGACTAACATGATCCTTGCCATCGCTTTTGCTGAGGCCATATCCATTTACGCCTTGATTATCGCCATTATCCTTACAATGGTGGCATAAGGGCATCGTGATGCAGACATTGTAAATCTCGTAATAGAGTAACTGAGGGAATGGTTATTGTGAATATCTTTCCCAGGCGATATAGTCTATTAAACTGGGAGGCTTATCTATGCTTGGTATTACCTGGAATGGGTTAATTGCCCAGATTGTATGCTTCGGCCTCCTGCTGGTGCTTCTGTATGTGTTTGCTTACAAACCTATTTTGAGAATGCTCGACGAACGATCGAGACGCATCAAAGAAGGACAAGAGAGTGCCGAGCAGGCTAAGCAAAGAGAAGAACAAGCTGAGCAGGAGTTCCAAAACCGCCTGGAGCAGGCCCGTAAGGAAGGGCAGTCGATTATTGACAAAGCAAACGAGGCAGCATCTCGCATGAGAGAGGAAGCCAGGCAACAAGCCAGGCAGGACGCCGATACCATGATCGAGAGAGCAAAGGCGGAAATTCAGAGAGAACGAGACCAGGCCATTGACCAGCTAAGGAAGGAATTCGCGGATACGGCTGTTAAGGCTGCAGAGAGGGTAATCAACGAGTCCCTGGACAAAGAACGGCACAGTAAGATAATAGATGAGACTCTTGAAGAGAGTTCAACTTTGAGGAAGAAATAGAGTCCTATGGCGGAGAACATAGCGGCGAAAAGGCATGCACAGGCTGTTTTCCAGATAGCGCTTGAGAACAACCAGCTTGAGAAATGGCGGTCTGACCTGAGCCTTATCGCTTCGGCGTTTAGTCAGGAGGAACTCATAGCGATTTTGGAGGATCCCAAAATCGGATTTGAGGATAAATTCTCGCTTGTCAAGAGGTGTTTGCCGGATATAAGTGATCTGGCCCTTAACCTGGCAAATCTGCTGGTGGTCAGGCGCAGAGTCAGAATTGCATCTAAGCTCGCCGAGGAATATAATCGACTCGTCGATGCCCATGAAGGACGGAAACACGCGGAAGTAACAACAGCCGTACCTGTAGATAAAAGCATAGAGAAGAAGTTGACTGAACAGCTTTCCGAGTTGACTGAGAGCAAGGTGGCACTTTCCACCAAGGTTGATCCACAAATCATTGGCGGGTTCGTAGCTCGCATAGAGGATCAGCTGATCGATGGGAGCCTCCGCAGCAAGCTTGAGTCTTTGAGGCATACCTTGAGAGAGGGTGGATAACCCGGCGAAGAAATAAGGAGGTGGACGGATGGCGAATGCGCAAGACATTGCCTCCATTGTCAAGGAGCAAATAGAGAATTTCGGCACCACAGTTACCGCAGTCAATGTGGGTTCTGTCGTCCAGATCAGCGACGGCATCGCTCTCATTCATGGGTTGTCCGGGGCCAAGTATAACGAACTCCTCGAGTTCCCCAATGGAGTAGAGGGACTGGCCCTCAATCTGGAAGAGGACAATGTAGGTGCCGCTATTTTAGGTGAGTTTAGCGATATTAAGGAAGGCGATGAGGTTCGCTCTACAGGGCGCATCGCAGAGGTGCCGGTGGGAGAGGAGCTTATAGGCAGGGTTGTTAATCCAATAGGGCAACCCTTGGATGGCAAAGGGGCAATCAACGCTCAGAAAACCCGTGCCCTGGAAAGGGTTGCTCCCAATGTTGTGCTAAGAAAGTCAGTTGACACACCGGTTCAGACCGGTATTAAGACCATCGACAGCATGGTCCCCATTGGCCGTGGTCAGCGTGAGCTTATAATCGGCGACCGCTCAATCGGGAAAACAGCCATCGCTCTGGACACCATAATCAACCAAAAGGGAGGGAACTTAGCCTGCATCTATGTGGCCATCGGCCAGAAGGAATCCAGAGTAGCTCAGGTTGCAGCTACTTTGGAATACTATGGTGCCATGGAGCATACTATAATAGTCTCAGCCAGCGCTGCTGATCCGGCACCATTACAGTACCTTGCTCCCTATGCAGGATGTGCGATGGGCGAGGAATTTATGGAGCAGGGCCGTGATGCACTGGTAATCTATGACGACCTTACCAAGCATGCCTGGTCTTATCGCCAGATATCGCTTCTCCTGCGCCGTCCACCCGGGCGTGAGGCATACCCTGGAGATATCTTCTATCTGCACAGCAGGCTGCTGGAAAGAGCTGCCAAATATAACGATGAAAATGGCGGTGGGTCCCTAACTGCATTGCCCATCATCGAAACTCAAGCTGGCGATATCTCAGCCTATATCCCGACAAACGTCATCTCCATCACCGATGGACAGATTTATCTTGTGGGAGACCTTTTCAACGCAGGAACTCGACCGGCAATGAATGCAGGGCTGTCAGTCTCACGTGTAGGAGGAGCAGCCCAGACCAAGGCCATGAAACAGGTTGCAGGAAGCCTCAGGCTGGATCTTGCACAGGCCAGGGAACTCCAATCCTTTGCCCAGTTCGGTACCGCTGATTTGGACAAGACCACCAGGGCCCAGCTTGAGAGAGGACAAAAGATAACGGAGGTACTTAAACAGCCACAATATGCTCCCATGTCCCTGGAAAAGCAGGTTATGATCCTCTACGCTGTAACAAACGGATACCTGGATGATGTTGATGCGAACAGAGTTAACGCTTTTGAAGACGGTTTCCTGAGATTCATGGAAACAAATCACCCCGAGATAGGGCAAAGCATTGCTTCAGAGGGAGCGATTTCAGAGAATACGGAGGAGGACCTTAAAAAGGCTATCGACGAGTTCAAACAGAGTGGATCATACTAGGTAACGACTGAGGAAGAATCATGGCCAGCACTCAAAAAATAAGGCAGCGTATTCGCAGCATACAGAATACAGTAAAGATTACAAAAGCGATGGAGATGATCGCCGCTTCACGGATGAGGCGAGCGCAGGAGCGTGCGCTCATGGCCAGACCCTATGCGGAGAAAATGCAGGCAGTTCTTGCGAATCTCGCTGCTCAACCACAACCCGGGGATGGCCTCCATCCTCTTCTCTCCAAAAGGCCGGTGAATAAGATCGCCATAATCCATGTGACATCCGACAGAGGGTTGTGCGGAGGATTGAACGTAAACGTCAATCATTTGAGTGGCAGTTTTATCCTCAGTCAGAATATAGAGGTAGGCATAATCGCGGTGGGCAAGAAGGGCCGAGACTTCATGTCCAGGGCAGAGAGGGAGATCATAGCAGAGTTCACTGGACTAGGTGACAGACCCTCAATAGAGGATGTGCGGACAGTCGCCCGGCTGGTTATAGATGACTACATCAATGAATCGATTGATCAAGTAAAGGTGGCTTACCCGAAATTCGTTTCCACCACCACACAACAGCCCACAATGGAGGAGCTGCTTCCTGTAACGCCAAACCCTGACCTTTCAGGAAATGTGCAATATATATATGAACCTACTGCAGGGGACGTCCTGGATCAACTACTCCCCCGGTACGTGGAAATGGGCATTTACCATGCCCTGCTGGAAACCATTGCCAGCGAACAGTCCGCCCGCATGGTAGCAATGCGTAATGCCACAGACAATGCCAATGAGATGATAGAGGACTTAACCCTTGAGTACAATAAGGCTCGACAGGATATGATCACTAAAGAGCTTTTGGAAATCACAGGAGGGGTCTCAGCACTAAAATAATCCCAAACCCAAGAATCCAGTGGAATACTGGAATGGAGGTAAAAAATGTATGAACGATTGCTTGTCCCCTTGGATGGCTCGGAACTGGCTGAAGGAGCTCTCCCTTTCGTTGAGGAGTTAGCTCGGAAATTCAGTAGCGAGATTATACTGCTCACCGCATGCGAACCAGGCGACTACATGGAGCGTCCACTGAGAGCTTACCTGGAGAAAAGAGAGGAGGAATTCCAATCCCTGGGGCTTAATGCAAGCCCCGTGGTTGTACAGGGTGATGCTGCCGACGAGATACTGGAATTCTCTGAAATGAGTAACATTGGCCTGATCGCCATTTCCACCCATGGGCGCAGTGGGATTAGCAGCCGGTGGCCTTTGGGCAGTATTGCCAACAAAGTAGTACAGGGATCTTCCATCCCCGTGTTGCTCATAAAATCAGAGAAGCTGGAAACAGTGTACTCTCAAAGAGGGATGGAGAAGATACTGGTGCCTTTGGACGGTTCAAAACTTGCGGAGGTTTCCCTACCCTACGTCGAAGAACTAGCCAAGGTAATGGGAAGCGAGGTCACATTGATAAGAGTAATTGAACCTATAGATTCTATGGCCAGACCTTTTATAGGCAGCATGGAATCCGACCTCAAGGCTGAAGAAGAGAAAAGAGCTGTAGCCTACTTGAAAGAAAAGGAAAAAGAGCTGCGAGATAAGGGCGTTACAGTCAAGGCGGAATCACTGCATGGCAAGGCAGCGGAGGAAGTGGTCAAATATGCCGATGATAAATCCGTAAGTCTTATAGTACAAGCTACCCATGGGTATTCCGGCATTACCAAATGGCTCTTTGGGGTAATCACTACCAAGATCGTCGAGGAAGCCTCTCAGCCCATCCTGCTGGTTCGACCAAAGGTTGAAAACGAGTAGTGAATCTTTGCTTTAGATAGCGATAGCAGTGGAAGTTCGGGCAATAGATGGATGAGCTACAATCCGCAAACTAAGTGAGGTGAAAAACCAATGGGAAAAGGAAGAGTGGCACAGATAATGGGAACAGTGGTGGATGTGGAATTCCCTCCAGAGGAATTGCCAACGCTTTTAAACGCGATAGAAATCCCGATGGACGACCAGAGGCTCGTATTGGAAGTCCAACAGCATGTAGGCAACAACTGGGTACGCTGCGTGGCTCTGTCCCCTACCGATGGCCTGCAACGGGGAATGGAGGCAATTGACCTCGGCACATCGATCGCTGTTCCGGTGGGTGAGAAAACACTGGGCCGCCTTTTCAACGTTGAGGGAGAAGCGATAGATAATCTGGGACCTGTGGAAGCAGAGGAAAAATGGCCAATTCACCGCCCACCCCCCTCTCTCCAGGAACAATCCACCTCCACTGAAATGTTGGAGACCGGGCTCAAAGTAATTGACCTGATGACCCCATTTACCAGAGGAGGGAAAATAGGTGCTTACGGCGGAGCTGGGGTTGGTAAGACCGTTATCATTATGGAACTTATTCGCAATATCGCGACAGAGCACGGTGGATACTCCGTCTTCGCAGGAGTAGGCGAAAGGTCCCGCGAGGGCAACGATCTCTGGAATGAGATGAAGGAGTCCGGCGTGTTGAGCAAGACAATGATGGTGTTCGGGCAGATGAACGAGCCTCCCGGCGTCCGCTTTCGCATTGCACTTACCGGACTTACAATGGCAGAGTACTTCCGCGACCAGGGCCAGGATGTACTCATGTTCATAGACAATATCTACCGCTACATCCTGGCAGGGATGGAGGTATCAGCCCTGTTAGGGCGTATGCCGTCAGCAGTGGGATACCAGCCAACTCTATCCACCGACATGGGAGACCTTGAGGAGCGTATTACCTCGACCGATAAGGGCTCTATTACCTCCTTCCAGGCTATATACGTCCCGGCTGATGACTATACCGATCCGGGCATCGTTACCACATTCGGACACCTCGATGCTGTGATCTCTCTGGACCGTGCGATCGCTGAGCAGGGTTTATATCCGGCTGTTGACCCGCTGGCATCCACATCCCGCATACTCGACCCCCAGGTAGTGGGGCAGGACCATTACGACACAGCTCAGGGCATTCAGCGCGTGCTACAGAGATACAAGGAACTTCAGGATATTATCGCCATCCTCGGCTTTGAGGAACTTTCCGACGAAGATAAGATCACAGTATCCAGGGCTCGAAGAATACAGAGATTTCTGTCGCAGCCGATGTTTGTTGCCGAGACCTTTACAGGCAGATCGGGTAAATATGTACCGGTCAAGGAAACAGTGCGGGGCTTCAAAGAGATACTGGAAGGCCAACACGATGAGCTGCCTGAACAGGCATTCTACATGGTCGGAACAATCGATGAGGCAGTAGAGAAGGCAAAGACGTTATAATATCATTGCAATGAGCCAAGAAAAATGAAATTGAACTTCGATATCGTTACCGCAGAGCGAGTTGTCTACTCAGATGAGGTAGATGTCGTGGTTGCGCCGGGAACGGAGGGCCAGTTAGCCATTCTCCCCAATCATGCGCCCCTCATGACCATGCTTCAACCCGGTGAGATGATGGTGCGCAAGGATGGGCAGGAAAGTTTTATGTTCGTGAGCGGAGGGTTCATGGAGATGATGGCCAACAAGGTAACGATTCTGGCAGACACCGCTGAACGCGCCGACGAAATCGATGCTGCCAGAGCAGAGGAGGCCAGGAAACGGGCTGAGCAGTGGTTGGAATCCATGCCTGCTGATCTGGACTCCGCCCGTGCTGAGGCAGCCCTCCGACGCTCCGTAACCCGTCTCAAAGTGGCTGAGAGAAGGAGAAGAAGAAGGGCCCAGACTAGCTAGTTTGTTGAGTCCATCGCGTTTATTTATTCTTCTTGATTAGACCCACAAGAGTAAGTGCTCTTGCATAACTGGAGTGAATGATGAGTGTCGGGATAATTTACGATCCAATATACCTTCAGCATGACACCGGAAGCCACCCAGAGAACAAGCAAAGGCTTGTGGCGATCATGGACGTCCTCGAAAAATCGGGGCTTTCAAAGCAGCTAACCAGCATTAACCCCAGAATGGCCACACAGGACGAGCTTTTGACCATACACTCTCAGGATCATATAAGCAGGGTAAAATCATGCGCAGAAGATGGTGGGTGGCTGGACGGAGATACTGTGGCATCCGCGGGCTCTTATGATGCGGCGCTTTATGCCGCAGGAGGATTGATAAAAGCGGTGGAAGCAGTTCTAAACAGTGAGGTGAATTCAGCATTTGCCCTCGTAAGACCTCCCGGACATCACGCAACGCACCGGAGAGCAATGGGCTTTTGCCTGTTCAACAATATAGCCATCGCTACCAAGTATGCCCAGCAGCAAGGTATTGACAGAGTCCTTATCGCTGACTTCGATATACATCACGGAAATGGCACCCAGGAATCCTTCTATAATGACCCCAGTGTGCTTTACTTCTCAACCCATCAGTATCCGTTCTATCCAGGAACTGGTGCGGTCGACGAGACCGGAAGCGGAGACGGAAAGGGCGCCACAGTAAACGTTCCACTACCTGCCAGCTGCGGCGATGAAGTCTATCAACAGATATACCAAGGCATATTACCAACGGTTGCCCGTAGGTTCCAGCCCCAATTAATCCTGGTTTCCGCCGGCTACGATCCACACTGGAACGACCCAATTGGAATGATGGAAGTAAGCGTCACTGGCTTTGCTGCTATTACAAAAGCGATAAAAGATATTGCCGATGAGCTTTGCGAGGGAAAGATAGTCTTCACCCTGGAAGGGGGATATAATCTTCAAGCGCTTTCTTACGGGGTTAAAGCCGCGTTTGACACTCTTCTGGACAATCCCGAAATTGAGGACCCTCTGGGGAGGTCTGGACATTCGAAGAAGCCTGCCTCGGTAAACGACATCATGGAAAGGGTAAAGAAAGCGCATCAGTTGTAGCTTCTAATCCCCTTACCGCCGCGGAGAGTATCACCATTAACCTGCGAGCAAAGTACCAGTATGGGAGACAGGTAATGGTTGGTGCTATGGAGAATGGGAACTTTATCTGACAGGAGGATATATTCAAATGAGAGCGATTTTGAGCGTTTCGGACAAGACAGGGATCAGTGATTTCGCCAAAGGGCTTGCGGATTTGGGGATTGAGTTGTTCAGCACAGGGGGTACGAAGAAAGCTTTACTGGAGGCAGGGGTACCGGTACGCGCAATAACTGAACTCACCGGATTCCCCGAGATCCTCGATGGGCGCGTCAAAACGCTTCACCCGATGGTTCATGGTGGCATCCTTGCGCGACGCCAGCTTCCGAGCGACATGGATGAACTGGACAAGAACCAGATAGGCCTGATTGATATGGTAGTGGTTAATCTCTACCCCTTCGTGGAAACCGTGGCCAGGCCAGAGGTCACGTTGGACGAGGCCCTGGAGAATATAGATATCGGAGGCCCGACGATGGTCCGGGCAGCGGCCAAGAATTTCCCCAATGTACTGATCATTGTGGACCCGCGCGACTATGATTCGGTGCTGGAGAAACTGCGCTCAGGAGATGTAAGCCACGATGAACGGAAGACTCTTGCCCAGAAGGCATTCCAGCACGTAGCAATGTACGACACCGCCATCGCCCAGTATCTGCGGCAGGGAGAGACCGACTTTCCCGAAAATATGACAATTGCCTTGAAAAAGCAACTTGGTCTGCGTTACGGCGAGAACCCGCACCAGTCCGCAGCATTCTATAGAGAAGAACGGTCAGGTGCCACCAGTCAAAACAAAATCGCGGGGGCAAAGCAGCTCTGGGGGAAGGAACTCTCTTTCAACAACATACTCGACGCCGACGCCGCATGGGGTGCAGCAACCGAGTTCGATGATGCTACAGTTGCCATTATCAAACACACCAACCCGTGCGGACTCGCTTCTCACCCGGACCTTGCTGAGGCATACAGGCGTGCGCTCTCCGGCGACCCTGTATCAGCCTTCGGAGGAATCGTGGCCGTCAACAGGCCAGTCGATTCCCCTATGGCCGAGGAAATCGTCAAGACATTCTATGAAATCGTTATAGCCCCCGGATATGAAGAAAACGCCCTAGCAACGCTCGAGGGCAAAAAGGACCTGCGAATACTGGATATGGGACCGCTCGATGTGACCGATGACATCACCCCGCTTGACTTCCGGCGCGTCGGAGGCGGACTACTTGTTCAGACAGCCGACACTTCCAAAGAAGATCCAAAGACCTGGAAGGTTGTCACCAAACGTGAGCCGACCCAAGAGGAAATGCAATCCCTGACTTTTGCTTGGAAAGCGGCCAAACATGTGAAATCTAATGCAATCGTACTTGCCAAAGGACCCACTCTATTAGGAATGGGAGCAGGGCAGCCAAGCCGTGTGGACAGCGTTAAGATATCCGTAAAGAAAGCCGGAGATGAGGCCAAAGGTAGCGTTCTGGCCTCTGATGCCATGTTCCCCTTCCCCGACGGCGTTGAGGCAGCAGCCGATGCCGGGGCTACCGCCGTAATACAACCTGGCGGATCGATAAGGGATGATCAGGTAATCGAGGCAGCCAACAAACACAATCTGGCCATGGTCTTCACCGGAACGAGGCACTTTAAACACTAGCATTTGCTCATAGCCCAACAAGTGCATTATACTAGGGAACGGATATTCTGTTCATCTTTAACCCTGACACGAATACCCTGATACTTACATGGCAACCATAATGAGGTGATGAAATCTTGGAAATAAAGGTTGTAGCGGGAGATATAACAGAGCTTGCCGTCGATGCCATTATCGTGAACCTCTTCGAAGGGGTAAAGTCCCCCGGCGGTGCCACAGGAGCAGTAGATAAGGCCCTTGATGGGGCTATCTCCAGATTGATCAGCCGTGGCGAAATCAAGGGCAAGCTGAACGAGGTCACACAGATCCACACCTTGGGGAAGATAAAACCCGAGACAGTGGTAGTGGTAGGCCTGGGCAAGCAGGAAGACTTTAACCTTGACAAAGTCAGGAGCGTCACGAGTACGGTATGCAGAATGCTGCGCAAGGCAGAGGCACGACGAGTAGCCACAATCCTTCATGGTGCTGGGGCAGGCGGCATTGGCCCTGAGAAGTCGGCACAGGCAATCACAGAAGGAGCTCTTTTGGGCCTCTACACCTTCCGTCAGTACATTACCAAAGACCCCGAGTACGGAGATATAGACAAGCTATCACTGGTAGAGCGGGAGGAAAGCAAAATCCCTGCCCTTGAAGCGAGTATCACAAAAGGCAGGATAATGGCGGAATCGGCCATCCTTGCCCGTGACATGGTTAACCAGCCTGCCAATTTCATGACGCCTACCCACATGGCTGAGAGAGCCAGAGAAGTTGCCGAAACCTGGGGATTGGGACTCGAGGTTCTGGAGCGGGAGGATATGGAAAAGCAGGGGATGGGCGCACTGTTAGGGGTAGCTCAAGGGAGTTCGCAGCCACCCAAATTCATCATCCTGACCTACCGTGGAGATGAAAGTTCCGACAAAGCTATCGGCTTTGTCGGCAAAGGAATCACATTCGATTCCGGGGGCATATCGATTAAACCATCGGAAAAGATGGACGAGATGAAAGGGGATATGGCTGGCGGCGCTTCCGTTATCGCTACCATGCGCGCTCTCGGCGAGTTGGAGCCTAAAGTGAACGTCACCGGATTGATACCCGCCACAGAGAATCTCCCCAGTGGCAATGCCCTTAAGCCCGGAGACATTCTCAGGGTCTCAAATGGGAAAACCATTGAGGTTTTAAACACCGATGCGGAAGGACGACTTATACTGGCTGATGCCTTGAGCTACGCAAATAAGCTTGAACTTTCCCCCATTCTCGATGTCGCTACGCTGACCGGTGCTTGCGTGATCGCCCTGGCCGATATATGCAGCGGTGTCTTCAGCAATGACCAGGACGTTTCCGCGAGGATACTACGTGCTGGAGAGGAAGCGGGGGAGAAAAGTTGGCAAATGCCGATGTATGAAGAATATGGCGAACTGATCAAAAGCGAGATCGCTGACATAAAGAACACAGGGGATAAGGGCAGAGGCGGTGGAGCTATTACAGCGGCGAAGTTCCTGGCCGAGTTCGCAGGGGATACCCCCTGGGCTCACCTGGATATCGCAGGAACATTCCTATCCAACAAAGAGCGGGGATATCTACCAAAGGGAGCTACAGGCATTCCTGTCAGAACCCTTGTGAACTTCACTCTATCGGTTACTGAAAGTTGAATACTTATCGGGGGAGATGAGAAGATGAGCGAGTTGATGGCCAAAGAATGGGCAGAGTGGCTTGAGCGCGAGAAGTCAAACGTTGAGACACTGGAAAGCAAGTTAGAAAATCTCTCCTCTAATCATGGTGGCCCTGGCGGATTCCAATATCAGGAGTTTTGGGCCGAGGCCAATGAGTTGGCAGAGTTGTTCGACTCTCTAACTCCTTTGCCACAGCAAGATAAAGATCGCCTCTGGGATCAGTATCTCCGCATCTGTGACGAAGTCAAAAAAAGGGAAGCCAAGCAGCTGGAAGCTCGCAAGTCACAGTCAACTCAGAAACGGCAGCTCATAGAGCAGAAGATTGCGGAGGCCGCTTCTGTGGCTGAGTCCGCTCCTGACGACATTCAAACACTGTCCCAGGCACAGTCATACCTTAAGGAAGCACTGTCCCTCCTTAAAGGCAAGCCAGATGATCAAAGTGCTAGCGCAGATGATGAAGCTTCCTCTCCTCACACATGGGCGCTTATGAGGAGAGACCGGCAGGTTTGTTGGGATAAATGGAGAGAGGTAAATGACACGATACATTCTCGAAGGCAAGCGATATGGGACAGCAACTACGAACAAATAGAAAAGGATGCAAAGGCAGCCCTCGAAGAGGCCAATGGCCGCAATCCCTATGAAGCCCTGGAGATGGTGAAAGCAGCTCAAAGTCGCCTCAAAGAGATAGCGCTCAGCAAAACTCAGCGCGATGAAATGAAGACACTTCTCAGCCAGGCCTGGGATACAGCTATCGGAAGGGTAAATGAGATTCGCGAGAAAAGGCGAAAGAAACAGGAAGAGTGGCTTAATCAGAAACAGAACGAGGTTCAAGAGCTCGCAAACCAGCTTCGGGAAAACGAGGAAACTCATTCAAAACTCCAAGATGAGGTGGAGAAACTCAAAGAGGCAATACACGGGTCAAGATCGAAGGAATATGGCGATAAGCTGCGGACCCAGATAGCTGAGAAACGCCGCAAAATCCGGGATATCGAGCGGGAAAACAGGCAGTTGGAGGAAAGGATAGAGGAAGCGAAGAACAAGCTAGGCCAGCAAACAGCCGATCAGAATAGCGTTCAAAACTCAGAGGGCAGTACTCAGGAATCATAATGAAAAGGGATACAAATTTTATCATGCTGAATCCTGACCGCTGAACGCTATTCCACTATTTATATTTCAGTCTCTTTGTGGTAGTGGAGGTGGTTTTGGGGATCTTCCTTGCTTCTGGCTCACTCGCTTCAGAAGCTCTTTTCCCGGTATCTACTTTGAAAAGTCTAAACTTACGTGATATCATTTGTAACTTGGAGCCAATGCAACACGAATTAGTTAGATATCAGAAAAACTCTGCGGGAACTTCGGGGTCCAATGTGGAGGTGTTAAGATGAGGATCAAATGGCTCGGACACGCATCATTTCTCGTCACTGCCAATGACGGCACCAAGATCATCACGGACCCATACGGGGACTTCGGCGGCCTTAGCTATGATCCAATACAGGAAACAGCAGATGTTGTACTCAGGAGCCATCAACATGGAGACCACGCAGGAGCGGTCAACGGTAATCCACAGGTGGTCACGAAAACAGGTGTCACAACAGCAAAGGGAATTGAATTCAAAGGCATTGCTAGCTCCTTGCCAAGGGAGACTACATAAAGGTATAATACCCTACGTATTTCGGTTGTAGAATCATGCCAAAGAGAACGTATCAACCAAAGAGGATTCGGCGACAGCGAAGACATGGCTTTCTAAACAGAATGAGTACACGGGGCGGACGTGCTGTTCTAAGTCGAAGGCGGCTTAAGGGCCGGCGTCGGCTAACCGTATAAACTCGTTTCGGCGGGATGAGGCGGGAGGAACGGCTTACCAAGAACTCGCAATTCGCTGCAGTCTTTCAGTATGGGAAGTCCTGGGCAAATGGCTTGATGGTTATCAGGGCAATGCCCAATGGCTTGAGTTTTAGCCGCTTTGGATTCGTTATCAGCAAGAGAACGCATAAGAAGGCAGTCGTTCGCAACAGGGTAAAACGCCGCATGAGGGAAGTAGTAAGGCTCAATTCTATAGAGCCGGGATGGGATGTCGTATTCATTGCCCGTAAGGGTTCCATAGAGGCGGACTATAATAAAATCGAAGGAGCAATATTAGATCTTCTGAGACGTGCCAAGTTGCTGAGGAGGGACAGTTGAAAGAGATAGTCTTGGGCTTTATTGATTTCTATCGAATTACTATCTCACCCTTGACACCTCCATCTTGTCGTTACCTCCCTACGTGCTCACAATACGGCCTTGAAGCCATTAGCAAATACGGGGTACTAAAGGGTGGATGGATGACAATGAAGAGGATTGTGCGCTGTCATCCCTTTGCTAAGGGCGGTGTGGATCCAGTACCATGAAATTTTTATTCTCTCGGTTTCCAACCAAAAAACATATTATAGATTGGCGGTATCTGGCAGTTGGGCTGGTTCTTGTCATTCTCGGAACCTCTCTTACCGGCTGTATCGATGACAAGTTTCAAGCCAAAAGCTGGTCAGGACCTGTAGTAGCTGACAGCACCCTGTTCATATGCTCCAAACAGGGCAAGCTTGTAGCTATGGATCCAGCCAACCGCAATCAACTCTGGGCCTTCGCCCCCGATGAGGGTAACGGAGGTGGCAGTATGCTATTCGGATGTCAGGGAAACGCCGCTCCCGCACTGACCGTTTACGGAACCCCGGAAGTGTTTAATGAACTCATCTACATCGGGGCGTACAACGGGAAAATCTACGCTCGCGATGCCACAAATGGTCAGAATCGGTGGACCTACTCCATTGATGGCAACATCATCGGCAGCATCGCAATCAATGAAAACAATGGCACGATGATCGTTGGCTCATCCAATGGCAAACTCTACGCCCTGGATGCGGAAAAGGGGGCTTTGCTATGGAACGAACCTCTGGGGGTAGACGGGGAAATATGGTCCACTCCCGTAATATCCGATGGCACGGTCTATTTCGGCACTCTTAATCACAGGCTATATGCAGTCGACCTGGAAACAAAGAGCATCAAGTGGGAAAAGGAGCTTGAGGGAGCCATTGCCTCTACCCCCCTGATAGCGGAAGGAACTGTATATATCGGGACTTTCGGAAGCAAGTTCTACGCCGTGGATGCAGCTACCGGCGAGATCAAATGGCAATTCTCAGAGGCCAAAAACTGGTTCTGGACCAAAGCAGCTTTGCAGGACGGAGTAGTCTATGCTGGTTCTCTCGACCATAATATCTATGCCCTCGACGCATCCACTGGTCAGAAGAAATGGGTTCAAAAGACTAACGGAGCGATCAGGTCGGCGACCGTAGTTGTTGAAAACACCGTCATCGTGGCCTCAGACGATGGTAAGGTGTACGGGCTTGACACGGAAACCGGGAGTGAGAAATGGGCCCCGCGTGATCTCGATACATCTATCCTGGCTCATCCCTGGGTTGAGGATAACACGATATACTTCTTTGACCAGAACGGAACACTATACGCTTTAGAGGCAAAAGATGGCCACCATCTATGGGAGAAAACATTTGAGTAAGCGGGGCATGCCTTGATTGAACTCTGGAACACAATCCTCCTCGAACCTATAATAAATGGCCTGATGATATTGTCCAACGCTTTCTGGGGCAATTTTGGTCTTGCCATCATATTCCTCACGATTATCGTCAACTTTATTATCCTCCCTCTGACCTTAAAGCAAACACGGTCCACGGTGGCAATGCAGCAGCTACAGCCCAAGATGCAAGAGTTGCAAAAGAAATATGGCAAGGATAAGCAGAAGCTGCAACAGGAGACGATGAAATTGTATAAAGAGGCGGGTATGAGCCCGATGGGGTGCTTCTTCCCCATGCTGATCCAGTTTCCAATATGGATAGCCCTCTACCAGGCAGTGATACAGGCGCTGGCCAAGACGCCAGAGGCCCTCCTGGGATTGTCTCAGCGACTTTACCCCTGGCCATTTATTCAAGAAGCTATCCCACCGGAGAACCACTTCCTGTGGATGGACCTGGCTGCTCCCAATTTCCTGCTGGCGATACTGGTGATGGCTACAATGTGGGTTTCCCAGAAGATGACCATGCCCGGAGCTTCCGGTACAGGGGACCCTAAACAGCAGCAGATGCAGGGCATGATGCAGTGGCTCATGCCCATAATGATCGGCTTTATCTTTATCTATCTGCCAAGTGGTTTGGCGCTTTATATCGTTGTTATGAACATTTTCCGTATGATTGTCCAATACTTTGTTATGGGGAACTGGGGAGGTCTGGCCAGCTTTCTACCATCTAGAGCCACCGCTGGTAGTACGGACCCAGGGACAGGAGAGCTAGACGGCGAAAAGCAAGATTCAAAGGTAATAGAAGGATCTTCCAGGGAAACAAAATCTAACAAGAAGAAAAAATAGCCTGGGAACAACCCTCATGGTTATTCAATCCCATTCCCAGATTGCCAAACGATAGACTTCACTATTCAGCCTGCAGGATACCATCCGATGGAGTTCGTATCCGGCAGGATCAGTGTAACAACGAGAGTCAATACTAACATAGCAAATAATAAACCAGATGGAGGTTCCGGGAATGGAAGTTCTCGAGATGACTGGAAAAACCGTGGAAGAAGCAATTGAAGCTGCCCTCAACGAGTTAGGGCTCAGTCGTGCTGATGTAGAAGTGGAGGTGCTTCAGGAAGGCAAAAGTGGCTTGCTGGGATTCGGAGGAGAGGAAGCAAGGGTAAGGGTAACTCCCCTGTCAATTTCTCCTTCAGGTGATAATGATGATAATGAGTTATCGGAAGGGCCTTCGGACCTGACTGCCAGAGCCGGAGAGGTAGTGGAAAAGCTTCTATCTCTGATGGAGATAGAAGCAAATGTTCAGGCGATGGAAACCGATGATACTCCCGCTATTAATATCGATATAAGCAATGGAGACCTGGGGATTCTTATTGGGCGTCGTGGACAATCCATATCCGCCCTGCAACATATAGTGAATTCCATCCTGAGTAGAGAACTCGCGAGTAAAGTCAGGGTTTCCATTGATGTCGCAGGTTACAAAAAGAGGCGTAGCGAGGAATTGAAAAACCTGGCATCTCATGCAGCCGAACTGGTAAAATCATCAGGGCGCTCCATCACGCTGGAGCCCATGCCTGCTGTGGAAAGACGGGTAGTTCACCTTGCACTCGTAAACGATCCGGAGGTCGCCACAAAAAGCATGGGATTCGGCGACAGGCGCAAAGTTGTCATTCATCCTCAGAAATAGCACATTTTCGTCTGTGGTGCATAGAGGACGAATTAAGTGCCCAATAGATGCAAAGAGGGAGATACATGTTTCGGTCGATAACTGGCAAACCAAATTTTCCTGACCTTGAAGAAAAGCTCCTTGCTTTTTGGAATGAGCAACAAATTTTCCGGAAAAGCGTGGACCAGCGCTTGGGTGGACCTTCCTTTATGCTCTATGAGGGCCCACCCACAGTGAATGCCAACCCTGGAATACATCACGTGCTTTCACGTGTGTTTAAGGACATCTTCCCGCGCTACAGGTCAATGAAGGGCTTTCACGCTCCCCGGAAAGCGGGCTGGGATACGCATGGGTTGCCGGTAGAACTCGAGGTTGAAGAAGATCTGGGCTTCTCCTCAAAGAAGGATATAGAGGACTACGGGATAGGCAAGTTCAATGAGAAATGCCGCGAGAGAGTCCTCCAGCACATTGAGGAATGGAACAGGCTGACCGAGCGCATCGGTTTCTGGATCGACCTGGACAATCCTTACAAGACACTGGACATGGACTACGTCGAGTCCTGCTGGTGGGCCATAAAGCAACTTTGGGAAAAGGGTCTAATATATAAAGGCTATCGGGTAACTCCACACTGTCCCCGCTGCGGCACTTCCCTTTCCTCCCATGAAGTAGCTCAGGGCTATCAAGAGAATACGCCAGACCCCTCGGTCTACATTCTCTTCCGCCTCAGCCAGAAGGCTCAGCCTGCTGGGAATAAGGAAGCACTGGAAAAGCTCGGCTGGGATGGCTCGCAATGGAAGACGGAAAGACCTTCATTCCTGGTCTGGACCACTACTCCCTGGACACTCACGGCCAATGTAGCTTTGGCAGTCAATCCCAATGAGACCTACGTCCTGGTTCAAACTCGCTCCCAGGAAGGGTTGCCGGAGAGGGTTATCCTTGCCGAAGCCCTGCTAGACAAGGCTTTAGGTAGCGGGAACTGGGAGATTCTGGAGAGGGCCTCAGGTAGTGAATTGGTAGGTTTCCATTATGAACGCCTTTATGAGCCCGGGCGAGAGTCCATAGTCAACAATGGAGAGCTTGTTCCGGAAGGCAATAGGGTTCTCTCAGCGGATTTCGTCTCCATGGAGGAAGGCACCGGCATAGTACACATCGCCCCTGCCTATGGGCAGGAAGACTATGAACTCGGGGAACAGGAAAGCCTTCCCGTTGTTCATACCATAGACCTGGGCGGACATGTCAGATTGCCCGGGGGAGATTGGCACGGCAAGTTCGTCAAGGACGCTGATCCCTTTATCCTTGATGACCTGAAATCACGCGGCCTCCTGTTCCACAAGGAAACCATCACGCATACCTATCCCTTTTGCTGGCGGTGTGATACCCCGCTTATCTACTATGCCAAACCGTCATGGTACATAAAGACCACAGCTAAACAAGATAAGCTAATAGAAGCCAATGACAAAATAAACTGGTATCCGGAACACATAAAGCGGGGCCGTTTCGGCGATTGGCTGCGCAACAATGTGGACTGGGCATTCTCCCGTGAGAGGTACTGGGGCACCCCGCTACCTGTGTGGCAATGCCCGGACTGTGGTCGTCAACAGTTTATCGGGAGCATTAAAGATCTCAAATCCCTCTCAAGCGGATACGAGCCACCTGACCTGCACCGTCCCTATGTCGACCGGGTAACCCTGACCTGCCAGTGCGGAGGGAGAATGGAACACGTCCCGGACGTCATAGACTGCTGGTTCGATTCCGGGGCCATGCCCTTTGCACAGTGGCATTACCCTTTCGAGAATAAGAGGCTTGAGGACGACGGACGATTTCCCGCCGACTATATCTGCGAGGCCGTCGACCAGACAAGGGGCTGGTTCTACAGCCTTCATGCGCTTTCTGTAGCCCTCTTCGATGAGCCCTGCTACAAGAATGTGATTTGCCTTGGACATATACTCGATGCCAATGGCGAGAAAATGAGCAAGTCCAAAGGCAACGTGGTCGAACCTTGGGAAATAATCAACAACTACGGTGCGGATGCACTCAGATGGTACTTGATAACATCTGCTCCCGCAGGAAACGTGTATCGCTTTGCCCCGGAATTTATCGCAGACGGATTGCGTCGTTTCCTCATGACGCTGTGGAATACGTATTCGTTCTTTATCACGTATGCTAATATCGATAACTTCGATCCTCGAGAAGCAAAAGCGCCAGAGCAGCGCCCGGAACTCGACCGATGGATTATCTCCGAGCTGCATCAACTCATCCGGGAAGTCACGGCATCCCTGGATAACTATGATGCTACAAGTGCAGGCAGAAGAATCGAAGGCTTTGTGGATGACCTTTCCAACTGGTATATCAGAAGGAGTCGCCGCCGCTTCTGGAAGAGCGAAAACGATACCGATAAGCAGTCGGCTCACGTGACACTCTACGAGTGCTTGACAACTCTTGCCAAATTGCTTGCTCCCCTTACCCCGTTTATCGCCGAAGAGATTTACCAGAACCTGGTGCTATCATGTTACCCTGAGGAGCCTCAAAGCGTGCATCTGTCTGACTTCCCTGTGTTTGATGCCGCCAAAATCGACGAGGAACTATCATCCGATACCAAGCTGGCCATGAAAATAGCCAGCCTTGGCCGTTCAGCCCGGAGCAAAGCCGGGATCAAGGTGCGCCAGCCCCTGGCAAAGGCAGTAGCCAAAGTCAGGGCAAATTCCGAAACCAGAAGCCTCAAGAGGCTGGAACATCAAATACTTGATGAGCTGAATGTAAAAGAACTGGTCGTAACAACCAATGAAAAAGAGCTGGTGGATTTCGAGATCAAGCCCAATCTACCCTTGTTGGGCCCCAAGTACGGAAAGGGAATTACACAGATATCCGCAGCTCTTCCCGGTCTTCCTCAAGATGAGGTAGCCTCCAGGGTAAAGGCAGGCAAGGAAGTCGAGGTTAACGGTTACGTTCTTCAGCCTGATGAAATACTGGTTTCGACGACAAGCAAGCCGGACTTTTCCGTGGCTGAAGAAGGAGACTATGTGGTCGGAGTGACTACTCAGGTCTCACAAGAGCTGGCCGATGAAGGGTTGGTGCGCGAACTGGTGCATCGATTGCAGACCATGCGCCGCTCGGCCGGCTTCGACATAGCCGATTACATCGAAACCTACTATAAAGGCGGAGAAACAGTACAGAGGGTGATGGAGAATTTCGCGACTTACGTCAGCCAGGAAACCCTCTCCAGAGACCTTATCGAGGATGAACCTCCGTCGGGGGCCTATACGGAGACCCACAGCATCGACGGGAACAAGGTCATACTGGCCGTCAAGAAATAATTCATTTCATCACTACTGGTTCTCAGGCCTCTCTCCGAGTTTCACTGTTTTGGTATACTGATCCTCGCCGCGCCAGAATGTTATGCTCACCTCTTCTCCGGGCTTATGATCACGCCACAGGAGCTTCAGGAATTGTGTAACGCTGGTAATTTCCTGCCCTTCAAATGCGGTGATGACGTCCCCCTCTTTGATGCCAGCTTCATCCGCCGGACTCCCTTGCCTTACATAGCCCACAAATACCCCACTCGTCTTAAACAGATCTTCCTGTGCGGCCAACTGCGGGGTTACATCCGCCAGGGAGACTCCAAGCCAGGGACGTATCACACGATGAGGAGAACTGACCAAATCTTTGTACACCGGCTGTGCAGTATTCGCACTCACAGCAAACCCGATATTCTGAGCGCTACCCGCGATGAACGTATTGATGCCTATTATCTTCCCCCTGAGATCGACAAGTGGGCCACCGCTGTTGCCGGGGTTGATCGCAGCGTCGGTCTGAATCACGTCATAGAACATGGAGTTCCCTATATTAAATGAACGCCGGATGTTACTTACCACTCCTAAAGTTATCGTGGAGCCACCTTCCAGTGCCAGGGGATTGCCAATGGCTATAACCAGGTTCCCGGGGCGCAACTGCGATGCGTCGCCGAACGAAGCAGAGGGGAAACTATCGCCTTCAAGTTTTATGACGGCGAGCTCTGTCAGTGGATCTGTCCCCACTGCCTCAGCCTTAAAACTTTCCTGAAACTCGGGAAGAGTCACTTCTATTTTGCTGGCGTTTTCCACTACATGGTTATTGGTAAGGGCATAGCCAGCCGGATCAATTATCACTCCAGAGCCAGAGCTAGTACTGGTCATCGGCTGACCAGAGAACGACTCCGTTTGCACCGTTGCTGAGATAAAAATAACTGCCGGCTTTACTTTTCCCACTATATCAGCAATATCCTCCGAGAGTTCCAGAGCAAGCGAGGGATTTCCGTTCCTTATCTCGGGTGATACAGGAGTAGAGCTTGAGCGAGTAGTGCCTTTATTCGCCTGGGGCTCTCCTATGCACGCCGTAAAAGTCACGCACAACATGATCACGACCAGGAGAACCAGTAGATAAGGATAAAGACGATGTCGCATATTACTACCCCCTTCGGGAACTACTTTTTCTCAGGCTTATTAGCCATAGACTTAGACCAGAGACCATTACTGGAGAGCACAAACCGAGCAATTAAACCGCGCAGCCAGGAACGGCGCTTGGTCTTGGACATGTTTTGGGGAATCTCCTCCTCAGGGATAATGGCCCTGTGTCGTGAGTACACGGAGGTAACCTTCGCACAAAAGAGCAAAATCAAGGCAGAGATATATATCCAGACCAGCAACGCTATGATAGTCCCTATCGAACCGTAAATCAAGTTATAGTGAGCGAAATTAGTAGTATACCAGACGAATACCTGCTTTGTTACCTCAAAGCCCACTGCCGCCAACAGCGCACCACCCCACACATCCCTCCATCGCACCTCTGTGTTGGGAATAACCTTATAGAGAAATAGAAATGTCAGGAACGCCAGTCCGGTACTTACAGCGGTAATGCACATATCCCAGAAGAAGTTCCTGTTCAGAAACTCAATTCCGAAGACCGTAAGGTCATATTTTTGCAATACGCTTAAGGTAGTACCGAGGCCAAGGGAAATAAGTAATAGCAGCCCCACCCCGATCATCATACTCAGTTCCAATCCCCTGTCAACCAGGAAGTTGCGGGGCTCCCTTATCCCCCAGGCAGTATTCAAAGACTTACGTATAGCGTTGAAGACAGCAGATCCCCCCCACAGCAGGCCAATAGTACCAATGGCACTGGCAGCACCGCGAGAAGCGACAATGCCCTCAATAGTTCTGGTAATAAAGGCACTGGGTATAGGCAAGAAACCGCCAATGGACTCAATCATCCTCTCTTGAGTTTGTGGTGAAGCGGATAGAAACCCTAACACTGATGCCAGGGCCAATGTAAGCGGAAAAAGGGAAAGCAATGAGTAATACGAAATGGATGCAGCCAGATGAGGACAGTTATCGGTCAAGAACTCATTGACCACGTCCTTAAGGAAAGCTATCATCCTGCATCTTTGTGTTATCCTATTCCACATCTTCTACCTGAATCCTCACCTCTGTTTCTGCCTTTCTACCATTTTTGCCCATGCATTGTCAATACCACATTATTTATTATATTTGCAAACCTCCCATAGGCTACTTGTGAACTACTCACATATTATCACATAAATCGCTCCTGAGAGGAACCCTTCACGTAGATAATCAACACACAAGTGCGCAAATCCTCTGTCGATTCGTTGACAAGCATCCATTACTGATATACTCTAAATTGTGGAGGAGAGGAATGCAAACGGATGTCCAGCTTTACGATACAACACTGCGTGATGGTGCCCAGCGGGAAGGGATTTCTTTCTCAGTGGAGGACAAGATCAAGATCACCAAGAAGCTGGATGAGTTGGGAATTCACCTGATTGAAGGTGGGTGGCCGGGTTCCAGCCCAAAGGACACTGAGTTCTTCAGTCAAGCACGAGACATTGCGCTGTCAAATTCCACCCTTGTGGCTTTTGGGAGTACCCGCCACGCACACACAAACGTAGAAAATGACTCCAACATTCACGGCTTAGTAAATGCGAACTTCGGCATAGTCACGCTGGTAGGCAAAGGATCAGCAGAGCAGGTGACAAATGTTCTCAAGATAGACCGGGACGAAAATCTGGCAATGATCGAGGATTCCGTTCGGTATCTGAAATCGAAAGGGATAACTGTATTCTTCGATGCTGAACATTTCTTCGATGGATATAAAAAGGACCCCGAGTACGCATTTCGCACAATCGAGGTTGCTGCTGATGGTGGGGCTGACTGCCTTGTGCTTTGCGATACCAACGGCGGCACTATGCCTGGCGAGGTCTCGGCAATCGTGGACCGGGTAAAAAACAGAGTCAACAGTCCGTTAGGAATCCACGCCCATAATGACATGGAGCTGGCAGTGGCAAATACTCTGGCCGCAGTACAAGCAGGAGTCAGTCAGGTCCAAGGAACGATTAACGGATATGGAGAGCGTTGCGGGAATGCCAACCTCTGCTCTATCATTCCTACACTCAAACTCAAAATGGGGATTGACTGCGTGAGATCAGAGCAACTCGCCAAGCTCACTGACGTTTCCCATTATGTCAGTGAAATAGCTAACCTTGCCTTGGATTCTCATCTCCCTTATGTTGGCGCCAGTGCCTTCGGTCACAAAGGAGGCATGCACATCGCAGCAATGACCAGGGCAGAAGATAGCTATCAACACATTGATCCCTCACTTGTCGGCAACAGCAACCGCTTTGTCGTCTCCGAACTCTCAGGGGTGAACACGATAACACACAAAGCACGGGAGATGGGATTGGACCTTGCAGCAGGTAACGCTCAAACCCGTCAAATCCTGAAACAGTTAAAAGACCTGGAAAACCAAGGATTCAAGTACGACGATGCAGATGCCTCATTTAACCTTATGTTGCACCGGGCACAACCACACTATACTTCACCGTTTGAGCTGGTCGACTTCATGGTGGTAGTAGAGAATAATCGGCGCCTTCCAACAATCAACGACGGAGAAATGCTTTGCGAGGCTATGGTGAAGGTAAGGATAAGCCAGAACGTATATCACACTGCTGCCGAGGGCAACGGCCCTGTAAACGCCCTCGATAAGGCATTACGTAAGGCTTTGATCCAGTTTTACCCCAAATTGAGTGTAATTAAGCTAACCGATTATAAAGTCCGTATACTGGAAGAAACTGAGGGCACAGAGGCCAAGGTACGGGTTCTCATAGAATCCACCGATGGAGAGCGGGAATGGCATACTGTCGGTGCCTCGACCAATATTATCGAGGCAAGCTGGATCGCCCTGGCAGATAGCATGGAATATTGGCTTTTGCAGAATACAAAAACGGAATCATGACCCAGAAAATCCAGAAAAAACCATCCGCCAAAGGCGGATGTTTTTTCACGTAGGATAGGTTTCCATACCTGCCAATTTTGGCTGAAGCCTCTACCTATGGCCCATATTTTCCAACGACGTTCCCCCCATCTCCCATCAACTGTAAGCTGGCAAAGATCTGCCATCTTCGAGAGCTGGGGGATGCTTTGATTCCTCCAGCAGCCTCTCTTGCTCCGCCAACATCTCCTTCGTTACCTTGCTCCGAGCAGGAATAAGCTTTCCGATAATGACGTTTTCCTTCAATCCGAGCAAGTGGTCGACACTTCCGGAAATCGCGGCTTGTGTCAGAACCCTGGTAGTCTCCTGGAACGAGGCCGCAGCCAAGAAGCTGGGAGTGCTCAGGGAAGCTCTTGTTATCCCCAGCAGCACCGGATGTGCTATAGCCGGTTCCCCACCCTCGGCTAACACGTTCGCATTCACTTCCCCAAAACCAACCCAGTCGATTAAATCTCCAGGCAATAACCCAGTGTCACCGGAAGCATCAATGAGAACCTTGCGCAGCATCCTGCTGACGATGACCTCTATATGCTTATCGTGGATATTTACTCCTTGATTTCTGTAAACCTTTTGGACCGCGTCTACCAGGTAACGCTGGACTGCATCCACCCCTTTAATCCGCAAAATATCTGGAGGATTCAGGGCTCCCTCTGTAAGTTGGTCCCCGGCTTTCACCTGATCACCGCTTTTCACCAGGAAAGACACCGCGGGAGGCACCACATGCTCCCAGTCCTCCGTCTGTTGATACCAGACAGAGATCTGGCCTTCTTGAATCTCGACTTTCCCTTCGGGTTGGCTTATAATCGACGAGCCAGACTCTTTCATTTCTTCCCCGCTTGAAGGCACAGCCAGGACTTGCCCCGACTCCACTACTTGACCATCATCCACCATCACTTTGTATCCCTGAGGCAGGGAATAGTCATCATGGCGGCTCTCGGTGTTTACAACCTTGATCTTCCATCCGCCTTCAGATTCCGTAATTTCCACAACACCATCTATTTCAGAGATGGCTGCCTGTCCCTTGGGGTGCCGGGCTTCAAATAATTCCTCAACACGAGGGAGGCCACTGGTGATATCTCCCCCTGCAGCCACACCACCTGTGTGGAAAGTCCTCATCGTGAGCTGCGTACCAGGCTCACCGATACTCTGGGCAGCGATAATGCCCACAGCATTATCCATCTCCGCCATATGCCCAGACGCGAGGTCTATGCCATAACAGCGTTGGCATATCCCAAGGCGCGCCTTGCAGGTCAAAGGAGACCTGACACAGACCTCGTCAATCCCGGCCTTTACTATTCTAGATGCCTTCTCTGCGTCGATTCCCTCATTGCGATCGACAATCATCTCACCCGTCTCCGGATGAACAACCGGGCGGGCGGCAATTCGCGACACAAGCCTCTCGAACATAGAGGGAAGGAGGCCTTTATCCTTCGGTTCTCTAACCCATATCCCTTCTTCGGTGCCGCAGTCCTCCTCCTTGACCATAACCTGTTGTGCTACATCAATGAGCCTTCTCGTCAGGTAGCCACTATCGGAGGTCCGCAGGGCAGTATCAGCCAGTCCCTTGCGAGCACCATGTGTGGAAATGAAGTACTCCAATACAGAAAGGCCCTCGCGGAAGCTAGCCCTGATAGGCAATTCTATGATCTGACCGGAGGGATCACTCATCAAACCCCGCATTCCGGCCATCTGCCTGACCTGATCGATACTACCTCGAGCTCCGGAATTAGCCATCATGTAAAGCGAGCCCTCACGGTCCATCGAGTTCTCCAGACTTTCTGTTACTTCCTCAGTAGTTTTGCTCCAGACCTCTACCACGCTCTGATAGCGTTCATCCTCTGTCATGAGGCCATCTTCAAACTGCTCCTCAATGGCCCTTACCTCGTTATCAGCGCGTTCTATGATACTTGTCTTTTCATCTGGAATTTCAAGGTCGCTCACAGCCATAGTCAAGCCGGACCTAGTCGAGTATTCAAACCCCAAATGCTTGATGTCATCGATCATGGTAGCGGCAACTTCATTACCCAGACGCCAACAGCACTCAGTTGTGAGCTGTTTTAGTTCCTTCTTATCCACCAGTTGATTGTAGAAGCCAAACTCCTCCGGGACCGCCTCATTGAAGATAATACGTCCGACAGTGGTCTTAAACCGCCCATCTCCATTCTGGCTCTGGACCTCTATCTCCGCCGTCAAATCGATCACTCCCATATCATAAGCCAGCTTGGCATCATCAAAATCGGTGAAGCGTTTTCCCTCACCTTTTGCTCCTGGCTTCGCCGAGGTCAAATAATAACAGCCAAGAATTATCTCCCTGGTAGGGGTTACCACAGGCTCCCCTGAGCTTGGCAAGAGCAGATTGTTGCTGCTCAGCATTACCGTTCTGGCTTCCTCAATGGCGGGCTTTGACAAAGGCACATGGACTGCCATCTGGTCACCATCGAAATCAGCGTTGAACCCAGCGCACACCAACGGGTGAACCTGAATGGCACTGCTGTCGATTAAAACAGGTTGAAAAGCCTGAATCCCTAACCGATGCAAGGTTGGAGCACGATTCAGCAATATCGGATGGTCCTTGACCACCTCTTCCACGATGTCCCACACTTCAGCCTTTCCTTGTTCGACAGCTCGCTTGGCATTCCTGACATTGTGCGCCAGCCCTCTCTCTATCAGGCGGCGCATGACAAACGGTTTGAATAACTCCAATGCCATGCGTTTCGGCAAACCACACTGGTGAGGTTTCAAGCTGGGCCCCGCTACGATAACTGAGCGCCCGCTATAGTCAACACGTTTGCCCAACAGGTTTTGACGGAAATGTCCCTGCTTTCCTCTTATGGTATCAGACAGGGACTTTAGAGCATGTCCGCTGCTGCTGGATACCGGTTGCCCACGACGTCCGTTATCAAGCAGGGAATCGACCGCCTCTTGAAGCATACGTTTCTCGTTGCGAATAATTACCTCAGGAGTGCCCATCTCCATAAGCCTCTTGAGGCGATTATTCCTGTTTATTACCCTGCGATAAAGGTCGTTGATATCGCTTGTAGCGAATCTTCCTCCATCAAGCTGAACCATTGGCCTGAGTTCCGGCGGCATGACAGGGAGGACGGTGAGAATCATCCATTCAGGCTTGGTCCCTTGCTTTCGGAATGACTCAACGACCCGCAATCGCTTTATCGCTTTCCTCTGGTTTTGCCCGGAGCTAGCCGCAACTTCCTCTGCAAGATCTTCGTGTAGCTTTTCCAGATCCATCTGTTTCACAAACTCCAGAATTGCCTCGGCCCCCATTCCCGCTTGAAAGATTTCCCCCCATCGACTCCTCAACTCATGATATTCGTTTATCCCGAGCAGCTTCAGCGGCTTTAGTCCCTCCAACTCCTTGGTCCTGGCTATGATTTGATCCTGTGACTCGCCGCCTTCTTCCTCCACCTCCGGAGACAATAGTTCCTTCTCCGTCTCCCCATTTGATGGTTCGTTCTCCTGTATCGACTGGAACTCCAGTTCATCACGGAGTTCATTGATGGCCTTCTGTCGGGCTTCTTCGTCAACATGGGTAACAAGGAATTTGGCGAAATAAATCACCTGCTCCAATTTCTTCGGCGAGAGATCAAGGAGAAGACCAAGACGGCTTGGGGTTACTTTTATGAACCAGATATGGGCTACCGGCGCAGCGAGTTCAATATGCCCCATGCGTTCTCTACGCACTGAGGAATGAGCCACTTCCACACCGCACTTCTCGCAGACATGCCCCTTATATCTTGCCTTCTTGTATTTACCACAACTGCATTCGTAGTCTTTGGTCGGACCGAATATGCGCTCACAGAAAAGTCCGTCCTTCTCCGGTTTTAAGGTGCGGTAATTGATTGTCTCCGGCTTAGTTACCTCGCCGTATGACCAACTTCGTATCTGCTCAGGTGAGGCAAGGCATAGTCTCAGACTGCTGAAATCGTTGAATTGCAGCATTACTCGCCCTCCTCTATTTCCATCCCCATTAAGTTTACCCCCAATCTCGGCACACTTTCAGACACATCCTGCACAGGTGTAGCCTCCTTCTCCCCTTCAGAGATGACCTCAACACCCAATCCCAGACTCTGCAACTCCTTAACCAGAACCTTAAATGACTCTGTCACTCCTAGCGAGATAATCTCTTCTCCCTTTATGATTTGGCTGTATGTTTTCACACGCCCCACAACATCATCCGACTTAATTGTCAGCATCTCCTGCAAATTGAAGGCAGCTCCATATGCTTCAAGTGCCCAAACCTCCATCTCTCCGAATCTCTGGCCACCGAATTGAGCTTTCCCTCCAAGAGGTTGCTGAGTAACAAGAGAATAGGGCCCCGTCGACCGGGCATGGATCTTATCCTCCACCAGGTGGACTAATTTCATTATGTACATATAACCTACTGTTACAGCTGAGCCAAAGAGCTCGCCAGTGCGGCCATCGTAAAGAGACGTCTTACCGGTAGTTGGCGGTGCTACCCGGTTCTTATAGGAAAGCTCCTTTGAGGTCTGTTCCAATGTCTTGTCATCCATGTCCAAGGCATTGTCCACGCCCTGCTCCTCAAGCCAGAGCTTGAGACAAACACGCTTAGCTTCACCCTTTTTGGATTCATCATCAAAGATCGCCTTGCCATCAAAGCCTCTTTGGGTAAGCCATTCTTTAGCGCGCTCTACCTGGCTCAAGCTGTTGTCAAGGCTATGGTCTTCACTCGCACGCTGAACGAACCAGGCCTGGGCAAGAGCATCCTCAATTGTCGGTTCATCTGCTCCATTAAAGACAGGCGTTAGCGCCTTGAACCCGAGGGCATGGGAAGACCAACCAAGATGGGTTTCCAGCAATTGTCCCACGTTCATTCGCGAAGGAACACCCAACGGGCTAAGTATCACATCCACAGGTCGCCCATCAGGGAGATACGGCATGTCTTCTACGGGAAGCACTTTGGCGATAACGCCCTTATTCCCATGCCGACCGGCAAGTTTGTCACCTTCCGAGACCTTTCTCTTCTGTGCCACAAACACCCGGATCATCTTGCTGACGCCGGGGTCCAACTGGTCACGGTTTTCCCTAGAAAATATCTTAACCCCTATTACCTTGCCATATTCACCATGAGACAGGCGTAGCGAGGTATCTTTGACATCTCGGGCTTTTTCCCCGAAGATAGCTCGTAGCAGCTTTTCCTCAGCAGTGAGGACCCTTTCTCCCTTGGGAGTGATCTTCCCCACCAAAATATCTCCTGAGGATACCTCAGCGCCGATACGGATAATGCCATACTCATCCAAATTCCTCAGATTGGTTTCACTGACATTGGGAATATCCCTGGTGATTTCCTCGGGCCCCAGCTTTGTTTCCCTCGCTTCAACTTCGTATTTCTCGATATGGATAGAGGTAAACTTATCCCCCTGAACCAACCTCTCCGAGATAACTATCGCGTCCTCAAAAGTATATCCTTCCCAATTCAGGAAAGCGCAAAGGACATTCTGTCCCAGAGCCAGTTCACCATTGTCAGCGCAGGAGCCATCGACAAGGACCTGTCCCTGACTCACACGATCCCCTTTGTTTACCCTTGGATATTGCGTGATGCATGTCCCCTGGTTGCTACGAACGAATTTCTTCAACGGATAAACGTATTCTTTACCATCATCCCCTTTGAGGGTTACCTCCTCTGCAGTGGCAGATGCTATCTCGCCGTCAACCGGAGAAAGGACCACCTGACCACTGTCACGCGCCACCTCACGCTCCATTCCGGTACCTACAGTAGGGCTTTCAGGAAAGATAATCGGGACCGACTGCCGCTGCATATTCGATCCCATCAAAGCCCGGTTAGCGTCATCGTTTTCAAGGAAGGGGATAAGAGAGGTGCTGACACTCATGGTTTGGTTAGTGGATATATCCATGAAATCAACATGTTCCGGCCTTTCCTCTACGAAGCGCTTGCCATCGCGAGACTCCACCCTCTCATCAAGTATCTGGTCCTTCTCGTCCATCCGCACGTTTGCCTGAGCTACGATGTACTTATCTTCTTCGTCCGCAGGCAGATACACCACCTCTGAGGAGGCAAAGGGTTTTACCGCGATCTTGCAGGAAGGCAAAGCGGCAAGTTTTCGAACCAATTCTTCATCGACTACCGTACCAGCATCGGCTATAAGCTGCTCCTGCGAGTCAAATACGGGCTCGCGTATGGTTCTATTCAGCAAGTCAGGAGAATCATTGTCCAGCTCTTTTATAACTCGGCGATAAGGGGTTTCGATAAACCCGTACTCATTGACCCGAGCATACGTGGCCAAAGAGGTAATTAAACCGATATTCCGGCCTTCCGGGGTCTCAATAGGGCATATTCTGCCGTAATGGGAATGATGGACGTCACGGACCTCAAAGCCAGCGCGGTCCCTGGAAAACCCACCGGGACCCAGGGAGGAAAGGCGTCGTTTATGGGTTAACTCTGCAAGCGGATTGGTTTGATCCATAAACTGGGAGAGGCGAGAGGTACCGAAGAAATCCTTGACAGTAGAGCTTACCGCCCGGTTATTGACAAGGGCATTCGGGGTAGCAGAGGAAGCGTCAAGAAGGCTCATTCTCTCTCTGACCGTCCTCTCCATCCTGAGCAAGCCCATCTTGAGGTGACTTTGTAGAAGCTCACCCACTGCTCGCACTCGCCGATTGCTCAGGTGATCTATGTCATCAGCGGTGTCCAAACCGTTATTTACCAGGATCATGCGTCGCACAACTGCCACGATGTCTTCCGGAGTAAGCGACTGCTGTGCTAACGGCTGGTTCAGGCCCAGGCGTTGATTCAATTTATAGCGTCCACCCTTTCCCAGCCTATAGCGACGAGGATCAAAAAAGAGCGCATTTATCAATCCGCGCGCGGTGTCCACAGTTGGGGGCTCCCCTGGTCTTAACCGTTTATGCATTTCGATGAGAGCATCCTCTTCGTTCCTCACTGAGGGGTCTCTCTCAATAGTGGATTTAATAAACGTTTGGGAGGATTCCGCCTCGAGGTCTGCAAACAGACCTAAGAGGTCCTCTTCATTACCATATCCCAGAGCTCGCAGGAGGGTGGTAACGGGGATCTTTCGTCTGCGATTAATCTTTGCCAGTATTATCCCCTGGCTTGAAGTATCAAACTCGACCCAGACACCTCGGTCCGGTATCAACCGCGCGGAACATAACCTGTGCCCCGTTGCGGGATCAGTCTCCACGGTGAAGTAAACACCAGGAGAACGTATCAGCTGGTTCACCACGACACGTTCCGCACCGTTAATGACGAAGGTCCCTCGATCAGTCATGATCGGGAAATCGCCCATGTAAAGGGCCTGTTCCTTGATTTCCCCTGTTTCCTTCACTATTAACCTGGCCTTGACCTTCAGGGGAGCGGACCATGTCAGGTCACGCTCCAGGCATTCCTCCTCTGTATGCTCAGGTTCTGCAAACTCATGGTCCAGGAAATACAGCTCAAGTCGTGTACCGGTGTAATCACGGATAGGGGAGATTTCATCAAACAGTTCGCGCAGACCCTCGCTCCGAAACCAGTCATAAGAATGACGTTGAACCTGGATCAGGTCCGGCACACCAACAACTTCCGGGATCCTTGCAAACGACCGCCTTTGGGCATGAGGCGCAAATTTAGGCAAAACAGCAGATGAGATCATACTAGATACTCCTCCAACATGTGATGAATGAATTAGCACGATAGCTATAATGGATCAATTAATAGGACAAAAATAGAAGGAATACGTTGAGGACGTACAGTCCACTTGACCACAAACTAATATTCTACAACATATTATTCCGATTGTCAATAGCCACGACTTGAATCATCTAAAATCTAACCGAAACCCTTATGATTAAATCATTAAAAACCTGACCGAAGCATGGGGAAAGGTAGTGGAAGATGTTGGG
>JBKGZM010000010.1:0-40943 GCA_046545575.1 Dehalococcoidia bacterium | reverse complement strand
TTTAAATGACTCAACAACCCCCAGTTCGGTTACCTAGTTAAATGACTTGACACGCCAGCCTGTTACCTGTCATGCTGAAGATGTCATTGCGAATCCGCCAATGGCGGATGAAGCAATCTCGGTGTCGGTAGTAGAGGTTGCCGCGTCGTACGCCTGCGGCGTACTTCCTCGCAACGACACGGTCGGGGCCATGTCATTGTGAACGCGCCATTAACCATCATTCCGGCACGCCAAAGGCGCATCTCCGACCCGCCGGAGGAGGGTAATCTCCAACCGCGGGTCGCTTTGAGCGAGGCTAAAACCTCGCGCTACGTTTTTGAACAGCCTCAACCAGGCTATATTTTTATAGCACTGTCCTGGTACAGGCTGCTCGCAATATCCTCGGAACATTGCGCAAAAAGGAGACCGCAGGCCACTCAAGTTCTCGCTTCTCACATGTAGCGGAATTGCTCAAAGCTACAGTCTGTGTCATTTTCTCCTGGCCAAGCTCTATTCCACCCTGCTTCACCAGGCGGTCCACTTCTTCAATGAGTAAAAGTGCATCTTTTGCCCTTTGGTCTACTTCCTCTGCTGTCCTGGCAGATACCAGACCGTGTTTGCGCTTGAAATTGTTAAAAGCCATGGCAACCTGGTATGCGCTCTCCACGATCTCATCACGACTCATCCACTGGGTCTCATAGCTGAGCATATACTTCCAGCTTGGATTCAGGAGCGCCTGACGGTGCTCCTCAAGAGAGCGAAACATCGATGTATAGCCAAATGCCTGTGGGTTCTCAAACACCATGCTCCCCGGATCGAGGAAGGGAGCCATCGGCGAAATGTAGGGATGCAAACGCTGATCTCCACCAAGATCAGTAAGGATCCTGTCGCAGTAGCCTGCGGTGTCCATGACCGAATTGTAGTCCTGCTTCGGCAATCCGGTCATGAAAAACAGGTCAAAGCGCTGGCAACCAGCTTCGAGGGCATGCTTAATGGTTTCCTCCATATCGCGATTCTTATATCTTTTGCCGAACGCCTCTCGCACGTTCTCATCATGAGTCTCGACCGACATCTGGATATTGAACTTCGGGATAGCGCTTTTCACTTTCTGAAAGAACTGCCGGCTCGCCGGAGAGAACAACTCCAGCACGATTTGTCCTCTAGCCTTCTCAGCCCTCAATGCCGAGAGAAGCTCGTCCGCGTAATCATCTCCCGCCTGCCGGATATCACCGATTATAAAGACCGGCGCATTGAGATATCGTTGAACACTTCGTACATCCCTGGCGATAAGCTGTGGACTCCTATACGCGGGCTGTTCTCGCCCATAGGAGTTCCTGTATGAGTATTCCGAGCCCCCGCAAGTTACGCAATTATGTGTGCATCCGCGGCAGGAAAGGGCCATGGTGATGGGATACTCAAGCCAGTTTTTAAAGGGGATTATGCTGCTCAAATCGCGGTACTTCAGCACTGACCTGGTAGGATAGTCATAATCCAGTGGCACTCCATCCAGGTGAGCCGGGACCCAGGACAGGGGATTGTGATGAGGCACCCCGTTATCATCCTTCCAGCTCAAATTCGGCACGTCATCAAATGGGGCTTTGTCCTTTAGCCTTTTCATCAACTCCGCCATGGGGACCTCCGTGGAATCGCCCCTTACAACGAAATCAACCTGCGGATACTTGATTAGCTCCTCAGAGAAATAGCTCGATGACAGCCCACCGAAAATCACCGGTGTCGAGGGATGGTGTTTCTTCACGATCCTCGCTATTTCCAAACTGCCGTGAGCATGGGGTAACCAGTGCAAATCGATTCCAAAAGCATCGGATGATAGATTACTGATGAACCTTTCGACATTGAATTTCCGGCTTTGCAACATCCGATTAGCTATGTTTATAATTCTCGTGTGGAATCCGTTGCGCTCCAGGTAGGCGCCGATGCCCACAAAGCCGATGGGGTACATCTCAAAAATAGACGTGGGAGGGATGAGATCGCTGATGGGTCCATACAGGATAGCCCGCTTCCGAAAGTCGTAGTTCGAAGGCGCATGAAGCAGTATCAGGTCTGATTTTGGCATGAGTATTGTTCTCGAAACAGCTACAGGTTATCATAAACAGCAGAGGGTATCAAGCGATAGCTCGGTGAGTTCGCTTTCTGATATAATCCAGAAGCAAGGATATCCTCACTCGAAGGGTATAACTGAATGGGGGTGAATCAATGAATATCGCCATTATCGGGGGTGGGGTGATGGGAGAAGCCATAATCTCTGGCCTTATCGCCAAAGGACACGCGACACCAGGATCGATCACGGTAAGCGATATCGATCAGAACCAGTTGCAAAGGCTGCAGAACGAATACAAAGTTTATTGCCTCTCAGATAACATCAGGGCAGTAGAAGGCAAGGACCTAGTGGTTCTCTCGGTCAAGCCACAGGTCTTTGGAGCGATAAGCGATGAACTCAGCAGCAGCCTTCAGGATGAACAATTAGTGCTTTCTATTATGGCTGGAACAAGGATAGATACCTTAAAACATCAATTGAAGCATGATTCAATTGTGCGGGTTATGCCAAACACTCCGGCTCAAATCGGGGAAGGCATGAGTGTATGGACCGCCACCGACTCGGTAAGTGATCAGCAAAAGGGGCTTGCGCAGACCACCCTCAGCACACTGGGGAAAGAAATCTACGTTGCAGATGAGAAATACCTCGACATGGCCACAGCAGTGAGCGGAAGCGGGCCAGCTTACATTTTCCTGGTGATTGAGTCTATGATCGATGCAGGAGTCCACATCGGGATGTCCCGTGAGATGTCAACCGAGCTTGTCCTCCAAACCGTCCTGGGAACAGCACGTTTCGCCCAGGCAAGCAACAGAAGCGTGGCAGAGCTACGAAACATGGTCACCTCACCGGGGGGTACTACCGCCGAAGCTCTCTTCGAGCTGGAAAAGAGCAGCCTGCGAGCAAGCCTGGATCAAGCAATCATCGCCGCATATCGGAAAGCTCAAAGCCTGGGCGAGGAGTAGAAATGAATTTCTTCGTCGCATTTGTGGAAATACTCTGCCAGATACTTACAGTTGCTATCTTTTTAAGAGCCATCATTTCCTGGTTCCCGGTCGATCCTGGCAGTCGATTTGTCGCCATTCTGTATCAAGTAACCGAACCGATTCTCAGTCCTCTTCGGAGCATTATCCCCCGCATAGGCATGATGGATATAAGCCCGCTCGTTGCCATAATTGTCTTGCAGGTCATTGCCGGGCTGATAGGAATCTTATAGCACAATCGTGTTGACTCTTGCAAAAGACCATGATATCTTAATTCGGCGGGGTATAGCTCAAGAAGGAGGAATAGCAGGTGAATTACAATAGGTACTCATCCGAGGCAATAGAGCTGGCTATGCAAGGCCGCTGGGAAGAGGCCAAGGCAATGAACGAAAGTATCATTGAACTCTACCCCAATGACGTTGGTGCCCACAATCGCCTGGGCAAGGCATTGATCAAGCTAGGAGAGCACGACGAGGCTGCAAGAGTCTACGAACAAGTACTGAAGCTGGACCCTGGCAACGGTATCGCCAAGAAAAATCTCGAGCGTCTCCACTACATCAAAGATAAAGACGGCAAAAATACACAAAGCAAACCAAGCGGGAGCATTTCATCTTTCTTTCTGGAGGAAACGGGCAAGTCCAGGCTCGTTTACCTGAGCAATGTCGCTCCTGACGAGATCCTGGCAAAACTCTCAGCCGGAGATGAGTTATTCCTCGTGACAAAAGGACATAAACTAACCGTGACAGACAGCAACGGAGAATACATCGGCGATCTGGAGTCGCGATTGGGGTCGCACCTCGTTGAACTTATGAAAGGCGGCAATGAGTATCAGGCAGCAGTAGCAGGAATAGGTAATGGCCAGGTTAGAGTCCTTATCAGGGAAACATTTCGACATCCCTCACTGGCGGACTATTCTTCATTCCCTCCGAAAACACTGGAGCAACCCCGACCAGTAAAAGACACCATGTTTAAATATGATTACGAGAGCGAGATCGAAAGCGTCGATGAATTCGGTGAGTGGGAAGATGAAGTAAAGCCTCATGCAGAAGAGGCCCCCACAGAGCCTGAGGAGAATTCACTTACCGACGAGACAGGGACAGTGAGTTAGCTGACAAGCTCTGCTATGACCGAGGCAGGCTGTTCCAAGCTCCCGGAATCACTCCCACGCTTGCTCCCAAACCGAGACTCGCTTTCCAACGCCTCTCTAGCCCCTCGGTGCCAAATCCGTATACCTCCCTCAGAGCTTCATCAGGGGTGCTTCCCTCTTTAAACTCCTGCAGCAACCTGGATATCCTTTCGCTGCCGTACTCTTGTATCAGGAAGTTTACTATGCTATAGCTCTGGGCATAGGCAAGGATGGCCTCCTGTGGATCTGCGGGGAAGCTGCCGCTCAGGCTCTGAAGAGAGATGAGGCTTTTCCCGGAGATAGCCTGCTCCAATGCACTTCGGAAGTCCCCCCTGAGCTCCCCTTCCGCATAGACCGCCAGTCCTTCATCCAGCCACGTTGGCAACTCGCCAAATGGGCCAGAGGTCATCTGATGAATGACCAGGTGAGTAAGCTCATGTGCCAGTGCTCTCATTCCCCATGACAGGTTACTCGGCGAGATGCCGATAGCTATTGTGCCATAGTCTGTGAATGCGACACCACCCGTCCATTCCTGCGGAAAAACCATGGCATTGCGCAGGTCGTTTGAGTTTGCATAGATGTAGACCTTGGCCTCCTTTTCCAGATGGGCTCCTACACCTCTGGCCAATCTATCCAATGCCTCTTCAGACGCATTCAGCAGGCTTTCCGCGAAATCCCGCGCCCCCTGGTACCATAGTATGCTTATTTTGTCTCCAGATACCTCCTGCCACTCATAGCGTGAGTCATTGAATGTAAACTCACCCCATTTAGTGCGTAGCACCTCTCCGTCGACGTTTTCCACAATCCATCTGTACTTTATCTGCGCCCCAGGCGGCAAACTGATCTTCCTGGTATCCAGTGTCCAGCTTGTCTGTACCTCGCGTGACCGCTCAAAGTCCGGCCATATACACACAACAGCCGAGTTGCGTTTCAAAATCTCATAGTGCAGTTCAATATCGACGATCTCACTCTCGCCTTCGCATTCCACCCCGAATTTCAGGGACTCAGGGGAATCAGGTTGGACGACGGTAGACAAGAGGTCAATAGAGTGTGGATTACTTTCCAAATCCAGAGTTGTCCCAGGCTCAAAGGATGTCTTCGTTTCAGATGGTGTTTCTCCCCCTGACTGGCACCCGAGGCCAGCTACCAGCACGCCAAGGATATGAAGTTTATTTCTCTGTTTGCCCATGTTCACTCTCGCTCGATCGAAACATATTTGAGCCATGGCAACGGCATCGGGGCCGCGACGAAGTTCTTAACATAAGGCTTCACCAGCATGTACTCGCGGCCGAAGAACAAAGGCAGGCAAGCAGCATCATTCAAAATCACCCGCTCGGCCTCTTTGTACATTCCCATACGAGCAGATCTGTTCCCTTCCTTTTTCGCTTCATCCAAAAGGACATCGACTTCGGGGTTGCTGTATTCCCCGACATTGTCCTCGCTGCCGGAGCGGAAAAGCATTTCCAGAAAGTTCTGAGGACTCGGATAATCAGCTACCCATCCCAGATCGAAGATTTCGCCCTTTTCCTCCTTGATGACATAAGGGTATACCTCGGGCTGTAGATGCCACATCTCCACCTCTACCCCCAGGTTTTCCTTCCACATGTAGATCAACGCCTCATTGATCGAGGAGACGGTTCCACGGCCTGAGGTGGTAAAGGTGATAGGAGGAAGCTCGGAAACGCTCCCATATTTCGATTGCTGGATGAGCTGTTGAGCCTTCTCAGGATCGAACTCAAGCCCATTAATCCCCCGGTTATCGTAGTCCGGTATACCGGGAGGCACAATGAGATCAGTGCCTCTCACCGTGTCCTTCAAGATAAGTTCAATTATTCTCTCCTTATCAATGGCATGACAGAATGCCTGACGCACCTTCACACTATCAAAAGGCGGCTTCGTGGTATCAAACCCCACATACCAAATGCTGAACTCGGGGACCTCAACCAGTTCATCATGCAGCGGATTAGCTGGATCACGAGCACGCTCCACATTGGCGGTTGACACATAGGTAAGATCGATCTCCCCGTTCTCGTACATTATCATGGGATTACCGCCCCAGAGCGAGAAGATCGCATGCTTGATCTCAGGCATCTCCCCATAATAGAGGTCATTCCGTTCCAGCACCAGGAGCCTGTCCCGTTGCCAACGTTCGAGCTTGAACGGCCCGTTGCCAACGGGATGGCGCCACCAGCCTTCACCAGAGCTCACATTTTCTTGATTAACAACACAGGCTACCGGGTAGGTAAGCTTGGCCAGAAAGATCGCATTCCGCTCTTTCAACGAAAGCTGAAGGGTATAATCGTCCTTAACCGTTACGCCTCTCACCGTTTCGGCCTTTCCCAAGAGCTTTTCCTGCACACCAATGATATCCCCGAGGTAGTTAGCAGCGCTTTTGGAGCCGGTCTCAGGGTCACAGGCACGCTCAACGGAATACTTGAAATCGTGTGCTATAACCGGTTCTCCGTTGTGAAACTTCGCGTCCTTTCGCAAGTAGAACGTGTAGGTTTTTCCATCTTGGCTGATCTCCCACTTTCTGGCGATATCGGGGACAACTTCCAAATCCCTGTTGAGCATTACAAGTCCGCTGAATATCTCTTTCACATAGGAAGCAGATGTTGTATCCCGGGCAAGTGCCGGATCTAGGGTCGTTGGCCCAACATCAAACAGTATGAGGGAATTCTGCCTGGATATCTCAAGAGGAGGCAATTGCTCCGAAACAGTCGCTGGCACTGCTGTATCGGCAGGCGACTGATTCATCGCACAGCTGACAGTACCAAACAGTACCACTATCAAAAGGACAACAACAGGGACCAAAAGACGCTTTCTCAATGTTCCGCACTCCTATCCGCTTACGTAAAGAGTATACTAGGAGCTACAGATATCATCAATGGGAAGACCTACCATTGTCCTTTCTAAAAGGCTTATGGTACACTTAGACTGGTAAAAACGATGAAGCACAACCGTGGATTATTAGCGAGCCTATTATTCCCCTTGCTCGCTGCGCTAGTGGTAGCCGCAGATTTTGCCACAAAGTCCTTGGTAAGAGCCAACATGGTCCTGGGACAATCAATCCCTCCTGACGGAAGGTTTCGTCTGACACACCTAACAAATACCGGAAGCGTTTTCGGACTCCCGATCCCCTCAACCTTCCTAATGATCCTGACGATTATCGAGATAATAGCGATCATATGGGTTTATTTTCGCTATCTCTCAGGTAGTGGCGCTCTGGTGAGAACCGGGTTGGGGTTGGTGTTGGGCGGAGCGATAGGGAACCTCATAGACCGGATAAGATTCGGGCAAGTGACAGACTTCCTGGACGTCCGCCTTTGGGGGGACTTTCACTGGCCGTCATTCAACATAGCCGATGCGTCAATAACCGTCGGTGTCATCATACTTGTCTTATGTGTGCTGACAATGGCCTGGCAAGCACAAAGTGCATCAAGCGACGGATAGATGTATGGAATTTGAATATACCCCTCGCGAGGAGCTCGAGTCGAGAGTCGCCCGATTTCAAAAAGCCCTTCAAGAGAATGAAATCGCAGGTGCTTTAATCTCTCAGAGTGTCGACCTGTTCTATTTCTCCGGGACGATACAGTCATCCTACCTCTTCATACCCGCTCAGGGGAAGCCCGTGCTAGCGGTGCAGAAGAGCTTTGAGCGCGCTCAGGAGGAATCAAATCTGGACCAGATAGTGCCATTGAAAAGCACCAGCCACCTGGGCCAGGCTCTCTCTGATTTCAATTTTTCAATGGAGGGGCAAATCGGTCTGGAGCTGGATGTCTTGCCTGTTAAGCATTACTTCAGTTTGTGCAAGGCTCTTTTATTATTTCGTGTTGGCCGCTTCGCAAATAGACTCGCGTTAGCCCTGACGGGAAGCTATAATCAGCATTACCAACCCTAAACGAGAAAAGAGCCTTGTGCAAATACTTTCCCAAGGCAGACTTCCTGGACATCTCGGAGTATATTAGAAGAATCCGCATGCTTAAGTCGGATTACGAAGTTGCCCAGACCAAGAAGGCGTGCAGCATAGTGGTCAAGGTCATGGAAGAGGCCCAGAGAATCATCCGGCCAGGAATGACAGAACTCGAAGTCGACGCACGATTGGGAAGTTTGTCCAGAAGAATGGGGCATCAAGGCCGGCTCCGTATGCGCGGATATAATCAAGAGATGCACTACGCACACGTTTTCTGCGGAAAGACGGGAGCTGTTCCGTCTTTCCTAAGAACACCATTAGGGGGCCAAGGAACAACTCCCGCCATCGCCCAGGGCGCGAGCTCCAACACCGTAGCCGAGGGGACCCCTATTATCATCGATTTCGGCGTCGGGATTAACGGGTATGTGACAGACATGACCCGCACTTTCGTAGTCGGTCAATTGCCTCAGAAATTCCAGCAAGCCTATTCCTTCACCAAAGAGGTAAAGGATTTCATGGAGAATTGGGCACGGCCCGGCAGGCTTTGCTCCTCGCTCTACGAGGAATCAGTGAAGCTGGCCCGTGAAAAGGGATATGAGGAGTATTTTATGGGCTACGGAGAGAATCAGGTAGCCTTCTTAGGCCATGGAATTGGACTGGAAATCGATGAATATCCCGTTATCGGACAGGGGTTCGGCCAGGAGCTTGAGGAGAACATGGTGTTTGCGTTCGAGCCCAAGGTTGTTTTCCCGGGAGAGGGCGCTGTAGGAGTTGAGGACGACTATCTAGTCACCAGTACGGGAGTAGAGAGGCTCACTAACTACGATGACGGTGTGCTGACCGTTCACTACGGCCAATAGACTCATTTCAATGTCTTCTCGAGATTGTACCTTTGTATATAATCCAATCCGACTCTCTTCCCCGTCTCTATCATTTCCGCTGTGTGAGAGAAGTCCCAGATGCGAAGCTCCTGAAATGCATCTACCGGTATATAATGGAGGCTATCCTGGCGAGGTGCTTCTTCGGCCCATCCCAGTTCATAGATAAACCTACGATAGGATATGGCATTGAGGAGCTGGCTAATAACACCTAATACACCACCCCGCCGGCTGCGTCTTAGCTTTCTATGCTGCCCCACATCGACGGCGAAAATCTCGGTAGCGTTCATCTCCCGTGCAACCCGGACAGGCAGGTCACTGATCACACCCCCATCTACATACCGTTGATCACGGTATTGCCAAGGAGAAAGGAATACAGGTATCGCGGTACTGGCCATGATGGCATCGATGATGGAATCGGAAGGGTCAAGCCCGAACACGTGCAGATTGCCTGTATTGAGGCTAACGGCTGTTATGTAAAGCTCCGCCTTCTTCAGGTCAGCAAAGGTGCGTACATTTGATGGCATATAGCGCTCGAGAAAGTCCCTCAGGGGCTGATTGCTTTGGAGACTACTCTTGCCACTCACCAGCCGCCACAGCATTGAAAGATACCCATAGGGCATAACATCCTTTCTACTCGCTTTCCTCCACATATCAGCCAGCCACCTGGCCGCATTGAGAGAAGGATCAATAGCAATGGCAGAGGCATTGACAGCCCCCACTGAGGTCCCGACCAGGATACTGGGTTGAATGCCACTTTCGAAAAGGGAAAGAAGGACTCCCGCCTCGAGAGCACCACGGTTGCCGCCGCCGCTTAGGACAAAGGCTACCTTCCTTGACGATTCACCCTGTCGATTGCTATTGGACAATGATCTAACTCCTAACCTGAAGGCAAGAACTTGATATAAGGTCAATCAGCCCCATTGTACCATAACGTAAGGGCCTATCTCAGTTCAGTCATCACCTGACCCGAACGAGTGAGGGAAAGATTAAATGAGTCTCTCATTCTGAATTGAATTCACAATCTCCTGCACCATCTCTAGCCCCGGAGATTCCAGATCAAGCCCGAAATGACATTTTCGGTATCCGCCTTCGGGGGATGCGTGAGTTCCGTCTATAACGGACATTTTAGCTCACGAATAGAAAGCAAGGCACAGTACGGGGCCCGTGGCGCTTGCCATAACAGGGGTATAGGAGGTGAGGTAGACCTCAGCGCAATCATAGCGTGAAATAGCAAGGCGTTTGAGTTCCTCGCCTTCCTCAAAACGATCGGTATAATGGACCATAAGATGTATGGGTTTGCTGGTATCGATATAATCACCCACCATATCAACCAGCTTCTCCATCGCCTTCCGTTTCCCTCTCACCCGGCCAACCGACTCAACCTCCCCTGTTCCACTCACCATTCCAATCATCGGTTTGACCTGAAGGACATTGCCGATGTGCGCGGTCTTAGGTGCCCGGCCGGTCTTGATAAGGTACTTCAACGTCTCCATGGCAACTACAAACTTCACCCTCGGGATCATATCCTGCGCTACCCGGGCCACCTCATGTAAACTCTTGCCCTCCCAGGCAGCACGTGCCGCTTCCAGAACAATGAATCCCATCGCCCCGGTCGAGATCTTGCTATCGATGATCTCGATATTCAGGTTGGGGTACCTAGATTGCATCATGTCCCTGCCCTGCACCGCCGATTCATTGATCGCGCTGAGGGCCTTGGAGACAAGTATGCACAGGATACTGTCGGTGGATTCGGCCAGTTCGGTGAACGTGTTTACAAAGGCCCCCGGGCTTATGGCACCAGTGGTCGGCATTTGCTTTGCTCCCTTGAACAGCCGCCAGAACTCGTCAGAGGAGATATCGACCTGGTCCATATAAGACTTGCCATCGATTGAGAAGGTTGCGGGAACAATTCGGATATCATATTCCCTCACCAAGTCAGGCGGCAGGCAACTGGTACTGTCTGTCACAATCCCTACTTTGGACATCTTTTACCTCCCAAAATATACCTAGACTACCTATGTACTATGCAATGAATAATAGCAGCAAAGGGTACACCTGTCAAGTACAGATTAAAGAGGGTAATCAGAAGCAGTCGCCCTTTGAGGATACGGGGATATATTATCTAGAACAACATTCCTATCAACCAACCCAGGAGGCAGCAAGCAGGTATGGTCAATATCCAGGCCAATACGATGCTACGAGCAACACCCCAGCGTACCGCTGAAAGCCTCCTTGTAGCTCCCACTCCCATTACCGATGAACTCATACAATGGGTTGTGCTTACCGGGATCCCGAGATGAGAGGCCACCTCGACAACCGTTGCGGCTGAGAAGCTGGCAGCGAAGCCGTGCACCGGGCGGAGCGCGGTGATCTTCAATCCCACAGTCTTGATAACCCGCCAGCCACCGAACGCTGTACCAGCGCTGATGCAGAGAGCTGAGATGACTATTACCCACAGGGGAATAGATGCTTCTCCCCATACCTCGGGTCGGTACAGGATAAGTGCCAGAAATATAAGGCCCATGGGCATCTGGCCATCGTTCTTGCCATGGCTGTAGGACAGAAAGCCCGCTGATATAATCTGAAGATTGCTGGAGATATTACGCACCCTTGTGGGAGTACTGCGCATGAAAATCCAGAACAGAGCCGTCATTATAACAAGCCCTCCCAGGAATCCCAACACGGGGGCACAAACCACTGCGGAGAAAACCTTGGTAAATCCTTCCCAAATGATAATTTGGCCTCCACCCGTGGCCAGGCCAGCTCCTACGAGTCCGGATACGAGGGAATGACTGACGCTGATGGGCATGCCAATGAAGGTAGCTATTAGAGTCCATATCACCGCTGCGACTTCCGCGGCCAGGACTGTGCCCAGAGTTATCTCCTCATAAACTATTATCCCTTTCGTGATGGTCAGAGCAACCGCAGTGCCTGTTAATGCGCCTGCCATGTTAAGTACGGCAGCCATTGTTATAGCTGCCCGGGGAGATAAAACTCTGGTCCCTACTACAGTGGCAATGGCATTTGCCGCGTCATTAACGCCATTGGCAACACCAAATCCGAGGGCAAACAGGATTACTATGACAACAAGTGGCAAAGACTCAGGCATAACTCAAGACTACGCCTTCAAGTACATTGGCTACATCCTCACAACGGTCAGCGGCGTTTTCCAAGTGCTCATATATTTCCCGCCACTTGATAATGTCGGTCACCTGGGTCCCGTTCTGGAATAGCTCGGCCATGGCCACACGGACCACGGCATCGGCCTCGTTCTCAAGACGATTGATCTCCACACAGTGGTTCAAAATGTCATTGAAGCAAGACCGATGGCGCAAAAGGGGAACGGCTTTATTGATCTCATTTATTTGCGCAACTAAAATACGTGCCAGTTCCTGTGTATTATCCCTGGGCTCAGAAACATTATAGAGGCGCATCGCGCTTACAGCGCCTTCCATGAAGTCCGCAACATCATCCAGTCTCTCCGCCAGGTTTGCGATATCCTCACGGTCAAGCGGAGTCACAAAAGTTCGATGTAACTGCCCTACAATTTCATGAGTGATGGCATCGCCTTCGTGCTCAAAGTCGGTCATGCGGGCAGCTTTGCTGGTTATATCTCTGAAGTTTTCAAAGAGGTCAAGTAAGTTGCCGCCTGCTTCCTGAAGGTTAGAAGCACTCTTCTCGAGGAGGTCGAAGAATTTAGTATCTCGTGGTAACAGAAACCTGTTCAAACCGCCTTCTCCTTTGATGAGCTATACCACTGAGATGGCCACATATTTACTTGAAAAGCGGTGTCTAAAAGAGCCAACACAACACTAGAGCAGAAAATCATTTGATGGCTTAAAGGAGAAATCACCGAAGGGAATGACCACGCATTTCCCATAACAATTACCGTACATATCTTAAACTTCCCTTTAGCTAATTGTCAAGCTACCTGCCAACGTTCTCGAGCCCCCGTACAAGACAACTGCCCCCGCAAAATCTTTGATTTTGCGGGGGCAGTTGTCACTTCGGCATCAAGTCGTTGACAACTACGCTTACTCCACCTTCGGCAGCGAACTCAAGGCCTCTCTCACTTTATCCTCGGGATATTCATAATCCTGAAGTTTTCCTGCAAGATAAGCCTCATAGGAAGCCATGTCGACGTGTCCGTGCCCGCTGTGTGCGAGCAGTATGGTTTTCGATTCGCCCGTTTCCCGACACTTGAGAGCCTCATCGATTGTTGTCTTAATCGCATGATTAGCCTCAGGGGCGCTTATAATACCCTCTGTACGGGCAAAGGTTACCCCTGCTTGGAAAGTGGCAAGCTGAGGCTCGGACCTTGCTTCAACGAGGCCTAGCTTGTGAAGATGGCAGATGATTGGCGCCATCCCGTGATAACGGAGCCCACCAGCATGCACTGGCGGCGGCATAAAATCATGCCCCAGTGTATACATCTTGAGCAGAGGCGTTAACGCCGCTGAATCACCATAGTCATAGGTATATAATCCCTTGGTCACGGTGGGGCAACTCTCCGGTTCCACATTGATAACGCGCAAGTCAGGCTTGGTACCATCAATCTTGTCCTTCACAAACGGTAAGTACATGCCGGCAAAGTTTGACCCACCCCCGATGCAGCCAACGATGATGTCAGGATAAGCGTCCATACTCTCCATTATTTCCTTAGTTTCCAGGCCGATTACCGTTTGGTGAAGCAGAACATGGTTAAGCACACTGCCCAAGGAATAATGGGTATCATCTCGTGACACTGCATCCTCTACTGCCTCACTAATGGCAAGTCCAAGACTCCCGGGGCAATCGGGATCCTTGGCCAGCATATCACGACCCGCTTTAGTATCGGGACTGGGACTGGGGACACAGTTGGAACCCCATGTTTCCATCATGATGCGGCGATAAGGCTTTTGATTGTAGCTAATCCTCACCATATAAACCTTGAGCTCAATCCCAAAGGTTGCACAGCCAAATGACAGCGCACTCCCCCATTGTCCAGCGCCAGTTTCCGTGGTTATGCGCTTTACATTCTCCATCTTGTTATAGTAGGCTTGAGCCACCGCTGTATTTGGCTTGTGGCTGCCGGGAGGGCTGCTCCCTTCGTACTTATAGAAGATCCGCGCAGGCGTGTCCAATGCTTTCTCCAGTTTACGCGCTCTATAGAGGGTAGTCGGTCTCCACAGGCTATACACATCCTTCACCTCATCAGGGATCTCAATCCACCGCTCGGTGCTTACCTCTTGCTTGATCAGCTCCATAGGGAACAAGGGAGCAAGATCATCGGGCGTGACTGGTTTACCAGTTGCCGGGTGCCGTACTGGTGGCATCGGCTCAGGCAGATCAGCTTGAATGTTATACCAGTGAGTGGGCATCTTAGATTCGTCGAGGACGAATTTTGTCCTTTCCATTTTTCTCCTCCTTTTTGAATTTTTTGCGGGTCTCACGATTTGGTTAACCACCTTTTCTAGATAAACAGAATCAGGCCCCTGAGGGGCCACAACCTTGAGACTCACGATAGAGAGTTAAAAACACTCATCTTCCCTCCTGATCATTTTCCATAATTCATATAAAAAAACCCGTCCCTGAAGGGACGGGTTTTAGTCCGCGGTGCCACCCTTCTTGACCGGCACGCCTGCCGCACCGATCCTCTCCTGCGAGTACAACCCCACCCTCAGTGGGATGATACCCTGGGCTCTGATAACGGTGCCCTTCCGTCAAAGCCTACTCTTCCCTGTCCGGAAATTTCGGTTTGCAGCTCCCAGGCCCATTCCCCTTCTGCCTTAACACCGAGCTCTCACCCTACCCCGGCTCTCTGTAGTCCGCCTCGAAGGGTACTATCCCTGTTCACAGCCTTTAGCGTACCACTCAACTAACTTAGTACTTTAACAAGTATTCAATACCTTGTCAAGCGCTGTTTATCCCGCTAATACTTCGATGCCCCTATTTCCTCCATCTTTCCTGTCACGATAAAAACCACACGTTCACAGATATTGGTTGTCCTGTCAGCGATGCGCTCAAGGTTGTGGGTGACCCAGAGAAGACGAGTGGCCCTGGTAATGGTCTTGGGGTCTTCAACCATGAAGGAGACGAGCTCACGAAAGACCTGGTCATAGAGGTTATCGACCTCATCGTCGCGCCTGCTTATTTGTCTGGCCGCTTCCGCATCCCTGTCGATAAACGCTTTAAGGCTGCTACGAAGCATCTCTATAGCTATCTCGGACATGCGAGGGATGTCAATAAGTGGCTTTATCGGCGGTTCATTCCCTATAGCCAGCGTTATTCTACCAATACCCTCAGCGTGATCGCCCATCCTCTCCAGTTCAGTGACGAGATTCAATATGGTAACAAGTGTGCGAAGGTCCCCAGCCATAGGTTGTTGGGTAGCGATCAGGTTAATACACTCTTCCTCGATCTCCAGCCTTTTTTGATCTATCTTGTTGTCGTCGTCAACAACCTGTTGAGCCAGGTTGAGATTCCGGTTCTTCAAAGCATCGATAGCACGTTCTACAGACTTCTCCACCATGCTGCCCATGGCTAGAACTTCGTCCTGAAGCCCCCTTAAGCTGCGCTCAAATGCCTCTCTTGGCATAACCCTCCCTAACCGAAGCGCCCGGTAATATAGTCCTCCGTTCTTTTGTCTTTGGGCCGTGAGAATATCTCATCTGTCGAGCCGTATTCAATGATCTCCCCCATAAGGAAGAAGCCAGTCTTGTCAGAGACCCTGGCTGCCTGTTGCATATTGTGGGTTACGATGATTATAGTATAGCTCTCCTTGAGATTCTGCATCAACTCCTCGATCTTCAGAGTAGCAATGGGATCAAGTGCCGAGCAGGGCTCATCCATAAGTATAACCTCTGGCTCGACCGCTAATGCTCGCGCAATACACAATCGCTGCTGCTGACCACCCGAAAGGTTAACTCCCGAGGATTTAAGGCTATCCTTAACCTCATCCCATAATGCCGCCGCTCTGAGGCTCCTCTCTACAATCTCCTCCAGTTCTGCCCGATGGTTCATTCCCAGAACTTTGGGGCCAAAGGCAACGTTCTCAAAGACACTCTTGGGCAAAGGATTGGGCTGCTGGAAAACCATTCCCACACGCTTGCGCAACTGGACGACATCTACTCCCGGAGCATAGATATCATTCCCATCAAGGAAAATTTGCCCCTCTACTCTAGCTCCTGGAATGATATCATTCATGCGATTTAGAACACGTAGAAATGTGGATTTTCCACAGCCCGAAGGCCCCATAAGAGCAGTGATTTGACGTTCCTTGAGATCAAGATTTACCCCTTTCAGCGCTTGCTTATCACCATAGAAGAAACTAAGGCCTCTGGTATGCATCTTGGGATCCATTGTCAGCGCTCTCCTGTCATTTTAGCAATATAGCGTTGGGAAATCCAGCGAGCCAGGAAGTTTAAAACAACAACGATTATGATGAGGATAACGCCCACTGCCAGAGCTTGAGCGAACAGATCCTGCCTCGTCACCCCGCCAATAGACGGTTTCCACATGGCCAAATCCAAAAGTCGAAGCGTCAGGGTCTCACAACTGTCAAGCGGAGAGAAGGGAACAAAGGGGCTGAGCCTGAGGGTAAGCAGAAGAGGAGCCGTCTCAGCCATGGCAATTCCGGCACATAGGATAACTCCTGTGATAATGCCCGGCATCGCTCTCGGGAGAACAACTTGCCTGATAGTCTGCCATTTGGTAGCTCCAAGGGCTAAGGCAGCTTCTCTTTGAGGTTGGGGAACTGTCCGTATCGCTTCCTCCGCAGCACCGACCATGAACGGCAAATTGAGACAAGCTAAAGAGAAAGCCGCTGCCAGGAGAGACATCCTCCCCCCCATGATAATAACTACAAAGAAGGCAAAACCAAACATGCCAAACACGATGGAGGGAACGCCAGCCAGTGTGTCTGTCCCATAGCGGACAAGTTGGCTAAACCGTCCCCTGGGAGCATACTCCGACAGATATACAGCTGCTCCCACTCCAAAGGGCACTACCATAACTAGAGTGAGTACTGTAAGGTAAATGGAACCGATGAGCGGCGTGCGAAGACCACCTCCCATCCCCCCATAGCTACTAGAGCCAAAAACGAAATCCAGAGACAGCCTGGGAAGACCCATGAAGAAAACGTAGCCTATAATGAAGAGAAGTGCCGCAACAGCAATTACGGCCGTGCCCCACATTATCACCCAGGCCAATCGCTGTGTCGTCTGCGGTGATACTCTCATGACTGATTGCGCCTCCTCGCGATGAAAGTAACGCTATTGATGATGAGTATCATAATAAGAAGCACTATTCCCGTAGCAAAGAGGGCCCCAAAGTGCAGGGTACCCGGTGCTATCTCAGGTATCTCTCCTACTATATGACTCGTCAGTGTACGAGCTGGGTCCAGCGGTGAGTCAACCATGGCAAAGGATTGGCCAATGACCATGTACGCAGCCAGTGCCTCTCCAACCGCTCGCCCCATGCTTAAGATCAACGCACTGACAATTCCAGCACGGGCGGCGGGAAGCGTAACCCTCCAGATAGCCTGCCAGTGTGTGGACCCCAAAGCAAGGGCGCCTTCCTTGTACTGCCTGGGTACACTGCGAATGCTGTCTTCGCTAATGGAAACCACTGTGGGCAGTATCATGACCGCCACTACTATTATGGCAGCAAGCAAGGTATGGCCGGACCCGCCGCTTAATCCCCCTATCAATGGACACAGAAAAGTCAGTCCAACCAATCCATAGACCACTGAAGGTATCCCCACCAGGAGGTCTATCGCCGGTCGGACTATTTCCCTGATGCGTGCGGGGGCGATCTCAGCGAGGAAGATGGCACAACCGATGCCCAGCGGGGCTGCTATAATGAGGGTGCCAATCATGAGATAAATAGAGTTTAAAATAAAGGTAAGTATCCCAAATTCCCCGCTTTCTGGGTTCCACTCGGTGCCAAACAAAAAATCGCCGAGGCCTATTTTGAGCAGGGCGGAGAAGCCGTCTCTGAATATAAAGAAGGTGATGAGGATGAGGACGAGGATAGCAACAGCAGCGCAGATCAGGAAACCCCATTTGGCTCCCCGATCCGCCAGGTACCGAGGAGCCAACCTAGCCTTCGAGGGAATCCCTACGATGCTTATTTTTATCCTCCAAACCCAATTATCCTAGATTTTGTCCTGTCGAACAACCCTCTTGACCATTTTATTCAGTGGTGCTACTATTTCCTTACCACCAAGATTTTCCAACGACAATAACCCTTTAAAGGAGGTAACCAATATGGAAGATGTACAGGGCTTGGTCAAGACAACTCTAGGCGAGATAGAGAAGATGATCAGCACCAAAACTGTGGTCGGTGAGCCGATGACTATCGGGGAGAGCACCTTGATTCCGCTTATAAGCATCGGCTTTGCCTTTGGTGCTGGGGGCGGATCAGGAACGGGTATGGGTAAGCAGAAAGGCGAGGGTTCCGGGCATGGCACAGGTGGTGGTGCAGGGGTAAAGCCAATAGCAGTCGTTATCGTCGATAAGGAAGGAACAAGGGTAGAGCCCATAATGGGAAGCATGGCCACAGCTCTGGAGAGAGTGGGAGAGTCCGTACCATCGGCCCTAGAACGGTTCACCGAAAGATGGCGGGATAAGAAGAAGGAGCAAGAAGGGTAAGATAGTTGTGGTATATCATTGTTCCGGCAAGCCTGGTTGCTCTCATAGGCCTTATCCTTTGTGTGCCTGTTGACTCCACCTTTCGCGTGGATGTTTACGGGAAGCCAAAGTTCAGTGTAAGAATCGAATGGCTCTTTGGACTGGTTGGCAGGGAGATAACGGATCACGAGAAGAAGGGCAAAGGTAAAAGGGAGGAAGCTCAGAGAGGACCAAGGCTCAAAGGGAAGGCACACAATGTCAGGATGGGTATGGATATCCTGCGAACGAGGGGATTTCCAGGGCATGTCCAGGGCCTGATCAAAGACTTGATTCATCGTATTGAAATCAGAAACCTTTCTATGGATTTCAGGATCGGCCTTGGAGACCCCGCGGATACAGGATTGCTCTTTGCTGTAATAAACCCCACTTTGCTGTTCCTGAGACCTTCCTCCGCCTCTATAAACCTGCAACCAGCCTTCGAGAATGACTTTCTTATCGAGGGCTATAGCTACGGGAGAGTAAGACTGTGCCCCATTCACTTTGTGTTGCCTTCATTAAGATTTATCTTCTCACTAACCACAGCCAGAGTGGTTATAAAGATGGTTCGGGCCAAATGGAAAAGGAAGAAATAAACGCGGGGCCTCCTATCACCGCTGGTGACGTAACTGTCATCCCGGTGATAAAAACATCGATCGGGTGCCATGGAGCGGGTAAAGGCATCTCTGCCTCAGGACTCAAGCGGCCAACAGCTTTAGTGGTGGTTTCGTCATCAGGAACGAAGGCCTTTGACATATCAGGAGAGGAGACCTCTCTGGACGAATTAATAGAAGCAGTCCCTCAACTTAGAGAAATGCTGCAAAACACTTGACCTGTAAGAGAGCAAGCACTAGACAGCACTGGTGCGAAAGCGCCATACGGCTATGACACCAAAAAGTATGGCAAATACTACGAGCGCTATCATCTCCGGTACCGCGGAACTGAACTCGGCCCCGAAGACCATCAGTTTGTTGAAACCGCTGGTCGCCCAGGCATGCGGAGTCACTTTGGCAATAGTCTGGAGCCACTCAGGGTAGAGGAAAGACGGCCACCAGCAACCACCAAGAGGGGCCAGCACGAGCGCGGTGAGGACCCCTATACCGGAAGCACTACGCTCAGTGGTAGTAAGAGTTGCCAGCATAACCCCAAACGCGGATGACATAATCACCATCAGGATAGAGAGGAGAATGACCCCTGCCGGGGAGAGCCCCATATCTATGTTAAAGATGAGTATCCCAGCCCCCCAGAATATGAGTATCTGGACTAACCCTTTGGCGGCGGTGCCGGCAAATATACCGCCGATGATGGACTCCCTCTGCACCGAACAGGCCAGTAGCCGCTCCAGGGTATTTCTCCGCCGCTCCCGGACGATGCTCTCAGCGGAAAGCGCCGCAGTGAAGAAGACGAACATTACAAGGTAGCCGGGGATAACGAAATTGGCAGGATTCTCCTCCTTGACCTCTCCCACTTTCATCGTTTTCATGCTTATCGGAGGCTTACCAACCGTGCTTGCCTCACCGGTAAATAGTTGCGCCACGGTTTGACCGATGTCAGGCACCTCACCAGATGTGGAAATTCCCTCCTCCACCAGCAGCCCTATGGCTGCGTTGGCAGCCACCTGCTGTGCCCCAACACGGGAAGCAATACTGCTGGCAACACCGCGAAGAGCTGCCGCTGTGTAGGTTTCCTCCGGGTTTACCACAACCTCCAGCTCCGTTCCATATCCCATCTGCACCCCTTCGGTGAAGTCCTCTGGGAAAACAAGGAAACCGGGCAGTTTCTCATCCTCAACCGCCTTTCGAGCCTTGTCATAATCCTCAACCTGGGTTATCTTTGGTTCACCGGGTTTGAGTTCGCCTCCCTCCTCCGTGACCATACCGTCGATTATCTGATGACTTATCCCTCCCTCTGACTCCTGAGTGACCAGATAGAGCTCCAGCCTTTCATCCTGGGTGATACTTCCTGCGAGAAGGAAATTGAACAGAACCACGAAGAAAAATGGGAAAAGTATAGCAAAGAACAATGCCGCACGGTCAGTGGCAAAGAGCCTCAGGTCCTTCAGGGCAATGAACCATATATGCTTCAGTTGTCTCACTCTCTACCTACCTCCGGGCGCAACCTTGAATAGGATCCGGGCCAGCGAGAGCGATACTACGGCCACCCCGGCCAGCATACCCAACTCCAGTCCCACATCAGCCAGAGACCCTCCCTGCACCATTATGGTTTTCACGGCCTCGTTGGCATAAGTATTAATGGAAATCTTGCTGACACTAGCCAGTATTGAACCCTCGGATATCGCAAAGAATGTTCCGCTGATCATGACCATAGTCATAGTGAAGAAAACGGCAATCCATGTAGCACTATCTTCACTACGTGCAACCGAAGCGATGAGCAATCCGAGTCCACTTGCGGCGGCTGCGAAAAAGACGATCACAAACAGCGACTCGAAAAACGAGAGCGGTGTGAAGACCTGAAATACTATATAAGCCAGGATGAACAGGATAAATGTCTGGATAAATCCTCGCGAGACATAGGCCAGAAACTTGCCAAAGAAAAGCTCGCCTGCGCGCAGACGCGTGGTGAGAAGCCGCTCCAGTGTCCCCCGGGTCCGCTCCTCTACGATGGCCCTGGCACTCAAGGTAAGGGAGAAAAGAACGAACATCGTAACAATGCCTGGGAGGAACTGGTTCACAGGATCAGTGCCCCCACCGACGGCTTCCTCCGTAACCTCAACGATAGGATGTTCGCGCTCGCGCTGAAGGAATTGCTGGACCCTGATCCTGATTTGCTCCTCCGGGATATTCGTATCCGAGAGGACGGAGCTTACCTGGTTATGAACCCGGAATTCCCCGTTCATTTCCTCCACCACCCCACCGATCAAGCTCGCCACTATCTGCCCTTCCTGGCCACCGTTGCCCCGTTGCCTGAAGGTCAATTCTGCCGGTTCACCGGAAGCAAGCCTCTCGGAAAAGTCCTCGGGTATCTCGCAAACCATCAGCAGGTCCGACCTCTCCAGCTTGGCATTTGCCTCCTCCGCCGGGAGCACCTCGACATCAAGGCTGTCAAGCTCATTCAACCGTTCAAGTAAGATGGTCGAGTATTTGCCACCGGGGTCTTCGTTTACAACGTGGGCAGTGCCATGGAACATGGATTCCCCACCGAAGGCACCATACATCAGGATGAAGATGGCAATCGGCAATAGCAGGCTGAACGACAGATCCCCCTTATCCTTTAGATAAGCACGGACTTCATGAATAGCGATTACGAGTGCTCTCATGGTGTTTCTTGCTAATCCCGCAGTGTTCTGCCGGTCAGGTTCAAGAAGACATCCTCCAAAGTTACCTGCTCCGGCGTCCCGATCTTGCTCTTGAGCTTGTACGGGGTATCCATGGCGATTATCTGTCCACCGTCCATAATGGCGACACGGTCACAGAGGCGGTCGGCCTCCTCCATGTAGTGAGTGGTATACAGTATAGTCATGCCATTGGCACGCAATCCCTGAATGGCTTCATAGATATTATTTCGCGACTGCGGATCTATGCCCACAGTCGGCTCATCCAGGAAAAGAAGTTCCGGATGTCCCATCAAGGCAATAGCCAGATTGACCCGCCGCTTCATGCCGCCGGAGAACTTGTTCACCTTCCCCTTGGCCCTCTCTGCCAGGCCCATCAATTCCAGATACTTCATTGCCTGGGCACGGGCCTCCTTACCGTTCAGCCCGACCATACGCCCGAAGAAAACCAGGTTATCAAGGGCAGAGAAATCGGTGTACATGGCCAGTTCCTGAGGGCAAGTTCCGATCAAGCCACGAACGGCCTCGGCATTTTCTAAGATGGAGTAACCACCTACAGTGACATCGCCCGCATCGGGCTCCAGCACGGTTGAAAGGATGCGTATGGTAGTTGTCTTGCCGGCCCCGTTGGGTCCGAGGAGTCCGAATATCTCGCCCTTATGGATGGTGAATGAGACAGCATTTACCGCCTTATGCTCGTTGAAAGTCTTGTGGAGATCATCGGCTATTAGAAATGCCTCAGCCATTATTTTGTCTCCTGTTTGATTACATTAGGCCATTTGAAACAAGTATATATTATCCTGGATGCTGTGACAATATGGGGGCCAGGAGGTATGGCCAGACTCTTCGATGTCCATATTGAAGACATCTTTGAATACGAGGGTAACGAAGACGGTTGTTGGGTAGGGGAGGCTTTAGCCTCCCCTACTCCCTGTGGGTCAGTCTATATTCAAGGGTACGTATCCCAACTCTTCAGCTATCTGTTGTCCTTCATCGCTCCGGCAGAAATCGATGAAGCTCTTGATGGGTTCATCGGGGCACGTTTTGGTGAGAAGGCGCAGTCTGCGCAGTACGGGGTATTCTCCGGATGCACAGTTCTCCATTGTTGCTTCAATGCCATCCAGTTTAATTACTTGGAGGCCCTGCACATAACCGAGAGAGACAAAGCCAATGCCTGATTCATCGCCCTGGGCTCCAGCTTGCATGCCCGCATTGGAATCAACACGCTCAGCCTCATCTATGATCTGGTCTTCCTCATAGCCCACAGCTTTGATCAGGTTGCTAACGAAACAATCCAGGGTCCCTGAACCCTTCTCACGACAGTAAACGCTAATCTCACCACCCTCGGCCCAACCGAGGTCCGCCCAGTTGGAGATCTCACCAACATATATCTGGGCCACTTGCTTCATGGTCAGTTCGTCAATCGGATTGGCCTCGTTAACCACAATAGCAACGGCATCCCTTGCAATGGGATACGGTATCATATCCTGCTCGCTTAGCTTGACCGGCCGGGAAGCTGCCCCTATATCGGATATGTCGGCCGCGCAGTCGCTTACGCCTTTGCCCGAACCACCGCCACCGATCTCTATTTGCACCTTCGGGTGCTTCTGCATGAACGCAGCAGCCATCTCCTCGACAAGGGGCTTCACACTGGTTGATCCGGACTCCGTAATGGTGCCCGAAAGCTCTGTTTGTTCCTGGTTATTTTGATCTCCTGTCTGGGATGAACCCTGACACGCCCCAACCAACGGAAGAAGCAATACCAGCAGGACGCTCACCGCAACCAAAACCATCTTGTTTCTTTTCGTCATCTTTTAAGTTTCTCCTCCTGTTTATTTAGTTTTACCTTACACTCCTATCTCTTAAAATCTCGGTTACTCTGTGGCTCTCACCCCCTTTCTCCAACCCCATCCTATCAGGCGATAGTTAACGCATATTTAAGGGACTGTTAAGGGAGTGTTAAATCTTTGAGGGGAAAGCCGATTCAGCCGCCTGCGGCGGCTGAATCGGCTAGAGACCATCAAACAGGCAAACTGAAACTGAACACAGAGCCCCTCCCCTCCTCACTCTCCACCCATATCTCGCCGCCGTGGGCCTGGACGATGTGTTTGGCAATGGCGAGCCCCAGACCAGTGCCCTCCCCGGAGTGGGATTTCTCAGCCTTGAAGAAGCGGTCGAAGACATGCGAAATGTCTTCCCTGGGAATGCCAATGCCCGTGTCGGCAACCGAGACCGTGACACCGTGTTCAGGGGCTTCCACCGACACGGTAACCTGACCATCCTGTGGGGTGAATTTGACAGCGTTATGAATAAGATTGGCCAGAGCCCGCTGGATACGTTCCTTGTCAGCGTGGACTGCTGGCACCGCAGGAGCATCCTCCCTTGCCAGGGTTATCCCCTTTCTCTGTGCCTGCGGACTGAGCTGGCCCATCACCTCATCGATTATCTGTATCAGGTTAAGGGATGCTATGTCAAGCCTGTCACGCCCTGTCTCGATTCTTGATAGCTCAGAAAGCTCCCGTACCATCTGCACCATCTTGTCGAGTTCGCTGTCTATCGACGTCAGGAATTTTTGAGTCGCGTTCTTATCCTCAAGAGCGCCGTCGGCCAGTGTCTCCACGATGGCCTTCACGGAAGCAAGTGGCGTTTGCAACTCATGCGAAAGATTGCCGACAAACTCCTGCTTCATCACCTGCAAACGTCTCACCTCCGTAAGGTCCTGGAAAAGAAGCAAGGCACCGGTTACGCCGTCGTGACGGAACGGGGTGGCAACAACCCTCAGGAAAAGTTGCCCTGACCTTCTCTCGATCTGTTCTTCTTTCTGCACTCCCTCTTTTATGCACGACTGTAGAAGATCGCTTATCTCGTAATCGGGGATGCCCTCTATGAATGGGAGCCCCTTTGCCCTGGCCTCCTCAAATCCAAATAGCCTCTCCACAGCCGGGTTTGCCAGCAAAATGGTCCCGGCAGCGTCGGTCATTACCACGCCATCTGCCATGCCAGAGAGCGCGGTTGCCAGTCTGCTCCGCTCTTCGGAGAGTTTGCCATCTCTTTCCTTGAGGCTCTGAACCATGCGGTTAAACGTGAGGGCAAGTTCACCCGTCTCATCTCCTGAGTTCGTAGAGACCGTCTCGTCCAGGTCTCCTGAGGCCACACTCCGGGATGCCTTAATGATATTCTTTATAGGAACGGTAATACCTCTGGCAACGAATACCGCCAGCACGACTGCAAGCAGGGTCGCGATCCCGATTATCAGGACAGTGGTGATAGAATTTGCAGAGAAGAGTGCCACCAGTATCGTGCTGACCAAAACCATCAGGGCACAGAGAACAACTATCTTCCATTTAATACTGTGGACCATGTTACTCCTCCAGCTTATATCCGACGCCACGGACCGTTATCAATCGTGCGGGATCGGAGGGATCAGTTTCCAATTTCTGCCGCAACCAGTGAATATGAACATCCACCGTGCGGCTATCTCCGATGTACTCATATCCCCATATCCGCTCCAGTAAACGGTCCCGGGTAAACACCTGCCCCTTGTTGCGCATCAGGAAAGCAAGCAGGTCAAACTCTTTCGGTTTCAACCCGATGGGTTTGCCTCCCAATGTAACTCCCCTGCTGCCCGTGTCCAGCACCAGGTCGCCCACTTCGAACACAGGCTCTCTGGCGTCCTCGTCAACCGCGGTCTGTGAAGCACTGCGGCGCAGCATGGCCTTTACACGTGCCTTGAGCTCACGCATACTGAAGGGCTTGGTCATGTAGTCGTCCGCACCCAACTCGAGACCTAGGACTTTATCGACTTCCTCGTCCTTGACGGTAAGCATCAATATGGGCATGTTCATGTCCTTACGCAGGATGCGGCAAACTTCAAAGCCGTCCAATTGGGGCAACATAACATCCAGGATAATGAGGTCTGGGGACTCCGCGCGAGCGATATCCAGCGCCTGCGCACCGTCACTGGCAGTCACAACCGCATAACCTTCTCCCTCGAGGTTATACCGTAAGACCTCAAGCAGTGCGCTTTCGTCTTCAACTACCAGGAGCTTATTTATGGCAACCTACCCCTTACAGTATTGCCAGATACCTCTTGATCTCGTAGTCGGTGACCTGCGCTTGCCACTCACTCCACTCGATCTTCTTGTTCTGAATGAAGGCATGGAAGACATGCTCACCAAGCGCCTTTCGAACCAGTTCGCTGGATTCAGCCAGTTGAATAGCCTCCCATAGACTCCCTGGCAAGCTCCTTATCCCTCTCTTTTCCCTCTCGTCTCCAGTCAATTCAAATACATTTTCCTCCGAAGGTTCAGGCAATACATATTCCTTCTCAATACCCTCCAGGCCCGCGGCCAGCATCACACTGAAGGCAAGATAGGGGTTACAAGCAGGGTCAGGTGACCTGTACTCTACCCTGACAGCCCTTTCCTTACCAGGCTTGTATTCGGGGACCCTTATGAGGTCAGCACGGCTCCTGCGCGCCCAAGAGATGTAGACAGGCGCCTCATATCCGGGGACAAGTCTTTTGTAGGAGTTCACCCACTGATTTGTTACAGCGGTAATCTCAGGAGCATGATACAGGATCCCTGCTATATATTTTCGGCCCGTTTCCGAAAGGGAATACTGGGCGTTCCCGTCAAAGAAGGCATTCTTCTCGCCGCGGAAAAGTGACTGATGGACATGCATCCCGTTGCCGTTTATCGCGGAAACGGGTTTTGGCATAAACGTCGCGTATATCCCGTTACGCAAGGCGATATCCTTGACTACCAGGCGGTAGGTCATAACGTTATCGGCCATGGTCAGAGCATCGGTATACCTGATATCGATCTCATGCTGGCTGGGAGCAACCTCGTGATGGGAATACTCCACGCCGATACCCATATCCTGCAATGTGAGTACTGTATCCCGCCTGAAGTCGATGGCCGCATCCCGGGGGGTCATGTCAAAATATCCTCCATGGTCCAGCACGTCAGTTCCTTCAGAATCCTTAAAATAGAAATACTCCAGTTCCGGCCCCACATGGAAAGTAAACCCCATGTCCGCAGCCCTCTTAAGGTTCTGTTTAAGGACGTATCTGGGATCGCCTTCGAACGGGTCGCCGCCGGGCTTCAGGATATCGCAGAACATCCTGGCTACTGCCCCATCCTGTCCGCTTCTCCAGGGGAGAATACGAAAGGTCTCCGGGTCCGGCATGGCAATCATGTCGCTTTCATCAATTCGTGCAAACCCCTCGATGGACGAGCCATCGAATCCCATCCCCTCCTCCAGGGCGGTTTCCAGTTCCTCTCTCGTGATAGCAAAGCTCTTGAGGAATCCAAGTATGTCCGTGAACCATAACCTGATGAACCGTATATTTTTCTCCCTGGCCTGTTTGAGGATTTCCTCTTTTGCCTTTTCTTTTTCCTCTGTCATATCGAGACTCCTTTCGGTAATAGTCTGTTACGAAAACAACGACTTCCCTATCTCAGCCAGACTGTTTATCCCCTTTATCTCACGGGACAACATGGGAAGCTCGATTATCTCCGGCATGGTGTAATTCCGGCGAATATCGCGGATGTATCCTTGCTGTTGCTCCCTCTTCTGCTGGAGGAAATCCGAGTCAGCCTCCTCCACAACGTTGTTGATGACCAATCGAGCTGGCCGGAACTCGTTCCGTTGAAATTCTGAGAAAATGTCATTCAGTTGTTGAACGGCAAGAGCTTCTGGGATGGTGACGAGGTTAAACTCTACTTCGCGCTTGAGGAACTCTATGTCCTCTTTTGAGAGCTCCTCCCATCCCTTGATTATATCAATGACAGGCCGTTTGGTCCTGTCACCCAGCTTGAGTTTGGAGTAAACCTTCGGTGCCGACCTGAGATGCTCTCTAAGCATGCCCGGCATTCGCAACAGTTCCATCGTTTGTCCGAGCGGCGCGGTGTCCCACACGATCCTTTCGTAATCTCCATTTCGCGCAAGCTCCTTTATGTAGTCGACCATGAACTCTTCCTTGAGCCCGGGAAGAATCGAGGTAATGAAGTCGACAAATCGATCATATTCAATGGAGACAAAAGAGGAAAATACCTCGTACACCTCGGGACCGAACTTCCTGTCCCACAAATCCCTCACCTCGTCCATACCAAGCTCAGCAACCTGAAGGTTATCCACAACTCTAACGAATTTGCCCCTGGAATCGACCTCGAAGATGTCCGATAGCGAGGGTGTGGGGTCGGTTGATATCACCAGGGTGTTCAGTCCCGAGCTGGCATAATGCAGGGCAGTCGCGCCCGCACAGGTGGTTTTCCCCACCCCTCCCTTCCCCCCGAACATGATCACTCGCTTCTCAGCCACTTTTCATCTCCTCTTCAGGAACATATTACATCATCAAATCGCTCAAGCCAAGGCGGACAGTTATGTCCGTGTGCCTCTATGTCATTCTGAGTTCGCCTCTGGCGAAGGAAGAATCTCATTCAGCATCTCCAGCCGGATCCGTTCGGACAGGTTTAAAAACCTGTCCCTACATCTTTCAGACTCCCCGCCGCAAGTGGCGGCATGTAAAATGCCGCCCTACGGTCTACAAATCTCAGCCGAACGGTCTGACCATTCCTTTCAGACAGGTCTGAAGACCTGTCCCTGCTACCGCCAGGGTAGGGGAGGCTTCAGCCTCCCCAGGAGGGCGAATAAATTCGCCCCTACCCTTTCCTTTCATAAACCAGGCCCCTTTCTATGTAATATCAGCATGGTAACTCTGCAGGGACCTGATCTCCGACCTCCCCTTTCGATAGGCGGCGATACCCTTCGCTGCTGCAGCCGCAGCAGCCAGTGTCGTTATGTAGGGAACATTGTATTTGATCGCTGTCTTGCGAATGTATGAGTCGTCGTATTGACTCCGCTTGCCCGCCGGTGTGTTGATGACCAGTTGAATCTCGTTATTCGTGATTCCATCGACGATGTTGGGCCGACCTTCGTGCATTTTGAGAATACGCTCAGACTCAATACCCTGGCTGGTCAAAAGGGCATGTGTCCCCTCCGTTGCCTTGATGGTGAAACCGAGCTCTATGAATTGCCTAGCGATCTCCGGTACGAGAGGCGAATTCTTCTCCCACACAGTCATCAGCACTGTGCCACTCGTGGGCAGCGACGGATGTGTGGCCTCCTGTGCCTTGAAGAACGCCAGCCCGAATGAATCGGCTATTCCCAGCACCTCACCGGTCGACCTCATCTCGGGTCCGAGGACAGGGTCCACCTCGGGAAACATATTAAACGGAAACACGGCCTCTTTCACCCCGAAATGGGGCACTGAGTTGATCTTCAAATAAAGGTCTCCGAGCTTCTTGCCGAGCATGAGATGGGTGGCAAGCCGGGCCATGGATACACCACAAACCTTGGATACTAGCGGCACTGTGCGTGAAGCTCGCGGATTGGCCTCCAGCACATACACCGTATCATTCGCAATGGCGTACTGCATGTTCATCAGCCCTTCAACATGGAGCTCACTGGCGATTCTCCTGGTGTATTCATTAATGGTCTCGATGTGCTGGGAAGGTATGCTGACAGGCGGAATCGCGCAGGCGGAATCACCGGAGTGGACCCCTGCCAGTTCGATATGCTCCATAACGGCGGGAACGAAGGCATCGGTCCCATCGGCGATAGCATCCGCTTCAGCTTCGATGGCGTTCCCCAGGAATTTATCGAGCAGGATAGGTCGGTCAGGCGTAACACCTACAGCCGCTACGACATACTCCCTGAGCATCTCCTCGTCATAGACCACCTGCATTCCCCGTCCGCCCAGCACATACGAGGGGCGTACCATCAAGGGATAGCCGAGTCGCTCCGCGATGGTGAGGGCCTCATCGAGGTCCCGTGCCATACCGGCACCGGGCATAGGAATGCCTATCTCCTCCATCCTCTGGTGGAACTGGTCGCGATCCTCCGCAAAGTCGATCGTCTCAGGCGAAGTGCCCAGTATCCTCACCCCGGCCTCTTCCAGTTCATTGGCGATATTGAGCGGGGTTTGACCGCCGAACTGAACGATCACTCCCTCCGGCTTCTCCTTTTCGTAAATACTCAGAACGTCTTCCACCGTGAGCGGCTCAAAGTACAGCTTGTCCGAAGTGTCGTAGTCCGTTGAGACGGTTTCCGGATTGCAGTTGACCATTATCGTCTCAAACCCCGCATCACGCAGGGTAAAGGCTGCATGAACACAACAGTAGTCGAATTCGATACCCTGACCGATACGGTTGGGCCCGCCGCCCAGCACCATGACCTTCCGTCTGTCGCTGCTCGTGGTTTTGTCAGGCGCATTATAGGTGGAATAGTAATATGCCGCATCCTCGACACCACTTACCGGGACAGGCTCCCATCCTTCGACCATGCCAAGGGAAATGCGCCTTTGTCGGATCTCCTTCTCCGGCACGCCCAGAATCTGCGAAAGATAGAGGTCCGCAAACCCATCCTTTTTGGCCTGAATCAACAAATCATCAGGTAGTGTGCTTCCTTTGTACTCAAGGAGTTTCTCTTCAAGATCGACAAGCTCCTTCATCTGGCTGATAAACCATTGCTTGATCCACGTTCTCTCATAGAGTTCCTCTACACTGGCACCCTTGCGGAGAGCCTCATACATGATGAACTGTCGCTCGCTCGACGCTTCCCTGAGCAGGTCCAGCAGTTCATACAGCGATTTCCCGTTGAAATCCTTCGCAAAGCCCAGCCCATAGCGGCCATTTTCCAGGGACCGGATCGCCTTCTGGAGCGCCTCCCTGTAGTTCTTGCCGATGCTCATTACCTCGCCTACGGCCCGCATCTGTGTACCCAGCTTATCCTCGGCATCCCTGAATTTCTCAAAGGCCCATCGAGCGAACTTGACCACAACGTAGTCACCCGAAGGGGTGTATTTGTCCAGAGAGCCTTCTCTCCAGTAGGGGATCTCGTCCAGCGTCAGGCCGGCAGCCAGCTTGGCGGAAATCAGTGCAATTGGAAAACCGGTGGCCTTTGACGCAAGTGCGGAAGAACGGGAAGTCCGTGGATTGATCTCGATGACCACAATACGGCCGGTCTTTGGGTCATGCGCGAACTGGACATTCGTGCCGCCGATGACCCGTATCGCCTCAACGATCCTGTAGGCATAGTCCTGGAGCCGTTTCTGGACCTCGGGGTCGATTGTGAGCATGGGCGCTGTGCAAAAAGAGTCGCCGGTGTGAACACCCATGGCATCGACATTCTCGATAAAACATACCGTGATCATCTGGTTCTTGGAATCGCGCACGACTTCCAGCTCCAGCTCCTCCCAGCCAAAAACCGATTCCTCTATCAGCACCTGCCCCACCATGCTGGCCGCGATCCCGCGGCTGGCGATGGTGCGCAATTCCTCCACATTGAAAACGAGTCCGCCACCAGTTCCTCCCAAACAGTATGCGGGGCGCACAACTACGGGATAACCCAGATCTGCGGCCACCGCTTCTGCCTCTGCAACGCTGTAGACTGCCGTGCTTTGGGGTACCTCTATGCCCAGACTGTCCATCGTCTCTTTGAACGCAGTCCGATTCTCACCGCGTTCTATTGCATCGAGTTCAACCCCGATTACCTTAACACCGTACTTATCGAGGACCCCGGAACGCGCCAGGTCGGAGCTGATGTTGAGTCCGGATTGTCCGCCCAGGTTCGGCAAGATAGCATCAGGCCGTTCCTTCTCAATAACTTGAGCCACTGCCTCGCAATTGAGCGGCTCGATGTAGGTTGCATCCGCCATCCCCGGATCGGTCATGATGGTTGCCGGGTTTGAATTCACAAGTACGATCTCATAGCCCAGCTCCCGCAGGGCCTTACATGCCTGGGTGCCGGAGTAGTCGAACTCACAGGCCTGCCCTATCACAATAGGACCGGACCCTATGATCATTATCTTTTTGACATCATCCCGTCTCGGCATTTGTCCCCCTTTGCTCTTTTGGCTTATTTAACCCTGGTTAATTGCAGAATCACCTTACCATATAAAAAAACCTCTTGCCCCGGTCGGCAAGAGGATCCTTGTCTGTATCTTTCTTGTTGAGAAATCCTGATTTAAATCTGTTCACTCACTCTCCACCTTGCCAGTCTCACAGGACCGACTTAAAGGCCTCCTTTCAACATTAATCATATCAAGAAAAAGGGAGACTTTTCAACTATCATGCATCTTAACGATTCTCACCCCACCCCACATCCCCATCCTGCCCCCCTTGATAATCACCACCCCCACCAGTCCATCTATCCGTTTCGCGGATTCTATCCCATTGGAAATATCTTCTATATCTTTGACCATGTTTCCGATAGCGGTAGCTGCCGCATCGGCAAGCGGAGCAGAGCGTGAGAGAACAATAACCGCATCCGCCGTCCCCAGGCTGAGGGAATGCCCTACAGTCCCTGAGGAAGTGCAAATCCCCAGCGGCGTCTCTTCCGGCCTGACCTCCAGGGCAACTTTGCCTGTCAGCGGGGATTCTCCCGCGTAAATTCCGACACGTCTGACCTTGGTGATCTTCAGAAAAATATCGCCGCCGTTCTCCACGATAACCTCAGGTGAGAAATCCAGAAGATCCCTGCCAACATGCTCCGCCATAGCCCCGGCCACGGAAGCCATGGGACCAAGCCCGGCCGCGCTGCTAGCCTCCGACATTTCCCTGACGATTTGTGGGGCATCATCATAAGCAGGCAAGGGTTCAAGAGCGGCGGCAAAGGACGGGTGGCGATTGATATATCCCTCGATAGAGGAGCGGTGTTTGAGGATAGATCTGAGTGCCTTTCTTCTCAGGTTGCGGCGCGCACGAATGGATAAATCGGTCTCCTCAACGGCAACGCTAAAGGAGTGGAGATCGGTGTCTTTAACCCAGTGACGGTACGTCCTTGGCTCATACATGCAACTAGAAGCGTATCTCCATCGCCCGAGCCGGGCAGGCTGGGACACAGATGCCGCACGCTACGCATTTGTCATTGTCGAAGTTTATACGCATGGTGCCGGACTCCACAGAGAGCGCACCGGTAGGACAAAGCGCAACACACGCTCCACAGTGTGTGCATCTTTCCTCATTACGGACTACATCCTGACTCAGGGGCTGAACCTCTACGCCAATGTTATTCAAGTAATCCATTCCATTTTCGTAGTCAGGGTCATCCCCATTGAGTTCCACCACCAGCACTCCCTCTTCCCTCGGTGTCACGGAGGCCTTGAGGATATTAAAGTCCAGGTTATATTCTCTGGCCAGCCGGCACATCACCGGCTGTTCCACCAGGGATGGAGGGAAACGGATCACCACTCTTCTTGTTATAGCCATTTATTTATTCCATTGATGCTGGATTATCGATTTCCTTGAGGTCATTTACCTCTATTCCCGACTTCTCATCCGGCAGCGGCGCCACCGGTTCGGAGAGGAGGAAATCTCCCTTTTGTATCCCTTCCTTTAGCAAATCAGCTATCTCCCGGGCCTTGAAGTAGCTGGAAAGGGAAGCAGTTCGTACTTTCTTGCCCGATACATCTATCGTGCCACTCCTGAGCTGGGCATAGCTTACCTCGCCCAGAACGTCAGGCTTATGCTGTGGGAAGGCATCGGCATAGTCAACGATGGGTGCAAGTATATCAGCATCCCTTACCGCGGTATACCTGATGATTTCCTCAGAGAGGACAGGTATCGGAACCCCAATGCCTACGGTCAGCGTGGCGCCATACCCCAGCATGCTTGTACCCCTTAGCCATTCAGCCTTCATCTGCTTCAGATCGCCTATGACGGAAAGCGTTCCAGCAGGCCTTTTGGGTACACCGTTATCCCCTCGCAAGACGTGCGGATGGTGTTGTGTCCCGTGCCAGGCCACGTATCCCGTACCGCCTCCCAGAAATATCCTTGTCCCCACACCGATTGTCTTGTAATAAGGGTCGTTAAGTAATGGAGAAAGTTGCCCTGCGGTGGAATAATTGGCGCTGCCGAAATTCGGCTTCAGTACACCCATGTAGGTATAGATAGTCCTATCAGATGAGTTCACAGCCACGTTGTAATTCTGATAGGCATTGCGCACATCGAAGAGCGTCGCCTCATTGATATCCTGCAGCTTTAGCCATGTCTCCACTCTCTTCTTCGGATAGCAGTCGGTTCCGTAGCCAGTGGCCTCCAATTTTACATCTCTACCCGCTACCAGGTCCTCGATTACATGCCCGCCGCCATAGTCAAAATGCCCGGGGTGAACCTTGTTTCGGGGATCATCATCAGGTATGGAGGCCGCGCCCAGGAAAACATCCACCGCGGCAATACCAGTATAGACAGGGACATCGTTCAAGTAAGCCCTGCTGCCACCGAGCTTCATGCGAGGTGTGGTGTGCCCCAGATTAAGGAATGCACCTGACGAACACATGGGGCTGAACGTTCCCGTCGTCACCACATCGATCTCTTGGGCTGCCTTGTCTATGCCCTTCTCTTCAACGATGTCGATGACCTCTTCCGCGGTTACTACAACCACCTCACCACCCTTGATCTTCTCATTGATCTCAGAGATCGTTCTCTTCATATTCGTTAGCCTATATTTCGTCCCTTAGTATATTGCAAGCAAATGTGTTTGTAAACCGTGCTAACACTACAGCCGAAAGCCAAATTCAAAGAGGCACTGTTGAAATCCAGATGTTTAAAGAGAGGGATTATTCCAAGCAGAATGCCCGGGCCATTAGGCTTCAAGAATTTCACAACATCGTATGCCAGCTATAAATCCTAACGAGAGCCATGCGCCTGCGGCGCATGGCTCTCCTCTCCATCGATACAACAGGACGCTTAGCCTACTTGCCTTCAAAGTTCGGTTTACGCCTATACATGAAAGCCGTGATGCCCTCACTCAGGTCTTCACTGAGGCCAACATCACCTCCTGCAGCGTTTTCCACAAACAACCCCGTTCGCTGGTCCGCCTGGCTTCCATAGTACATAACCCTTTTCGCTATCTTCTGGGCAAAGGGTGCACCGTTTGCCAATTGCTCAGCGGTCTTGTTCACAGTGTCAGTGAACTCATCGCGCTCAGCGACGAAGTTCGCCAACCCGTACTCCAGCGCCTTTTCCGCATCCACTCGCTCAGACAGAAGCACCATTTGCTTTGTCCGTGACATGCCAATCAGTCGCGAAAGACGCTGTGTGCCTCCCCATCCGGGTAGCAAACCCAGGCCCAACTCGGGAAGCTGCACAAACGCCTCTTTGTTCATTATCCTCAAATCGCAGGCCAAAACCATCTCTAGACCACCACCCATTGCCGGACCATTTATAGCAGCGATTACAGGCTTCGACAGCGTCTCCAACCTTGTGAAGACATCATGCCCCTTGTTGCTGAAATTGAGCATCTCATCAGCAACGCCAGAAGCAAAGGCCGCCATATCAGCACCGCCACAGAAATTCCTACCCTTTCCCGTAATCACCAGACATCCCACATTCTTATCATTCTCTACACTATCAAGTACCTGCGATATCTCATCAAGGAAGGTCATGTTGAGTGCGTTGGCCCGGTTCGGCCGGTTGAGCACCAGCCTGCCAACCTTTTTGTCATCCACCGAAAACTCAACGAACTCGTATTTACCAGGGCCATACTGGTAGAAACCCTCACCCGATTTCCTGCCAAGCTTGCCATCCTTCACAAGCTTCGTTAACACCCGAGATGGTTTGTACCTCTTCTCCCGGCGATATGCCTTATACAATCTGTTGAGCTCATCCACTATCTTGTCAATGCCGGTGTCATCAGCCATTCTCAGGATGCCACGAGGATAGTTAAGCCCTAACAGAACACCCGTATCTATATCTTCCTTTGTAGCAGCCCCCGTCTCGATTAGTTTGGCAGCTTCGTTAACACCTGGCGCAAGAAGTCTTATCGGGTCAAACGACTTTCCTGCGCTCATTGGAATCTCAAAGGCAGCATTGGGATCCGACCAATCATAGAATCCTTTGCCACTCTTTTTACCAACTTGCCCAGCCTTAAATAGCTTTACCGTCGAAGGGGGAGCCCTGTAGCTGTTTCCCAACGTGTTGACAAATTGTTCGCAAACGTGATACAGAACATCAATACAGCCCACACCCCCCAATGTATCCTGGATTTCGACCAACCCCATAGGCAAGCTCATCTTGTACTTCGTTGCAGCATCGATCTCTAATGGGCTTTGGGCTTCCCGTTTGTCCAGAGCCCAGATGGCCTCAGAAGTCATAGGCACGAAGATCCTGTTTACTATGAAACCCGGCACGTCTTTCCGGACATAGATGGGGGTCTTACGCATCTTCTTAGCCAGGTCATCCAGAGCACTGATCGTTTCCTCGCTGGTATGATCCCCGTAGATCACCTCAACTAGAGGCATTACGGGCACCGGGTTGAAAAAGTGCAGTCCCCCCATTTTGCTCGGATCATCCAGGGCTTCGGATATTGCAGTCACGCTGATTGACGATGTATTCGTCGCGAATATCGTCTTGCTCGGACATAGCTTGGCTGCCTCAGCAAAAACCTTCTTCTTAACATCCAGGATCTCTGGGACTGCTTCTATAACACAATCAGTGTCCTTAACAGACTCTTCCAAGTCCACAATCGGCGTTATCAATCCCAGGGTCTTTTTCTTGGTCTCCTCATCCATCCTCCCCTTTTTCACATTGCGATCGAAATCTTTCTCAATCGCTTGATATCCCTTCTGGACAAGGTCGTCATTGATATCGCGCAAGTTCACATTCAATCCGGCAAGCGCAGCAACCTCCGCTATGCCATGTCCCATAGCCCCAGCACCTAAGACCGTCAGGGTTTTCACTTCCATTGTCATACCTCCATGACCAGTTTGTCTCATATCAGCACGTTCACAAGCCCACGCTGATAGTCAACGGAGTGAAAGTGCCGATATTTGTACCGATCCCTAATCTCGGGCTCCCAATATAACAACTGCCCCTGTTCCACCTTCAACCGGCGTTCCACCAAAGCAGTGAGAGAGACCCAATCTCGGGTTCTTGACCTGACGAAGTCCAGCTTTCCCTTGAAGCTGCTTATAGACCTCATAGGTCATTCTAATGCCACTGGCCCCAATTGGATGGCCAAATGACTTGAGGCCTCCGTCGGTATTGACAGCTAATTCCCCGCCTATTTCAAACGTCCCAGCATCCGCATCCTCTGGCCCTTTGCCCCTCGGGCTAAAGCCGAAATCCTCCCAAATAACAAGCTCCGTGATCGTGAAGCAATCATGGATCATCGCCACGTCGATTTCCTTGCGAGGGTCCTTTATGCCAGCTTCCTCATAAGCCATCTTGGAAGCAATGACGTTCTCCTCTATATGGTCGCCTTCCCATTCGTCATCGATCTCCCACGAGTATCTCCCGCATGACATCCCCGTACCCTTGACCAAAACATAATCGTCCCTGAAGTTTTTGGCGATATCAGCACGGCAGATAACCGCCGCAGCCGCTCCATCGGTTACCCCTGCGGCATCGAGCAGTCCCAGAGGATAGGAAATGATAGGAGCATTCATCACCTGCTCAAAGGTCATCGCTCTCTGAAACTGTGCTTTGGGATTAAGGCTCCCATTGTAGTGGTTCTTCACCCCTATTTTCGCCAGTGTCTCCTTGAGCTTTTCAATAGGAATCCCCCAATGGTACGCATACCTTTGAGCCAGCTGTGCGAAGCAGGCCACAGGGAGAAACGTCGGATCAACCCGACTCGTATAAGGTGTCGAAGGGTCTCCGCCAGGAGAAGCAAAACCTATATCCTTTAACTTCTCAGCTCCACAGGCAAGGACAACGTCATAGGCCCCTGACGCCACCGCATAGTAGGCATTCATAAGGGCATCCTGTCCGCTGGCACATCTGTTCTCAATCCTCGTAATCGGGATAAATCCCAACTTCAGAGGGTAGGACAAACTACGTCCCAGTTCGCCATTCCACATGGTTGACCACCATGCGGCTTGTATATCCTTGGGATCGATGTTTGCATCCTCAAACGCCTCCCAACACGCATCAATGATCAGGTCTTTGACATCCTTATCCCAATGCTCGTCAAATTTGGTACATCCCATGCCAATTATGGCAACTTTATCTTTTACTCCAGGCATGCTTTTCCTCCTTCCTTAACTTTGAACCCTCAAAGGAATAGCCTTCCAGAAATAGTCATGAATTCCGTAATCATAGACCACTTCCCTGAAGCTCATTTCCATGGGCGAGCCTATTTTCAGCTCCTCGTAAGTAGCATCTGTGACATTACACCATATCCTCCCGCCTCCCTCGAAATTAACAGCGGCTACAAGCTGTCCGCTGAGGAATTCATTGGAGAAAGAATGCAAGGTCCCCCTCTTGTCGGACAGCCTCACCTCGTCGAAATCGTCCTTGGAACCGCATTTGACGCACACCCTTTGAGGAGGATATTGTATTTTACCACATGCCCTGCATTTCACGCCGTGCAATGGATATATCCTGTTGCGCTCCCTCAATAGAGGTGGTGCGGATGGATAGGTCCAGAAATACAGCTTATCGAGAGTGGGACCTCTTGACAGAAGTTTGCGCCATTTGAGATACGTGGCATAGTCGGGAACCATGCGTTTCGTTTCCAGATTGGCCTTTATCCCGCGATGGTCCCCAATTTTCTTTATCTGGTCACTTACCTCAAGGGCAAACGCATCGCTGCCGTTGCCATAGCTTGCCATAAGCAACCTGTCACCGGGCTGGGCCTCCTCCAGGGCCGCCACCAGCAGCATAAGTGCATAAGCCGTTCCCGTGTTACCCATCGAGTCGAGGAGAAGGTCCTGCAGTTGAGCCTTAGCGTCAAATCCAAGCTTCTTGGCGACCTCTGCTGGTCTTCTTGCTTCATGACCATAAAGTACTATCTTGGAAAAGTCTCCGGCACTCATTTTGGACTTATCCAGCAATCCTGAGATCGCTTCTCCCATCACCTTGAGGTATCCCTGAGTCTGGGCAAATCTGTCCTCCCAGAATCGGACGTAGGTATCTTCGCTGGCTCGCCAGACATCTATCATCTCATTGGATACCGAATGGCTAAACTCAATGCTCACGCTGACATCATCCTCTCCTATGAGGAAGGCAGCGGCACCATCTCCGCTCAACCGCTCAAATGCGGAGTCAGGAGCCCCGAGGCGGCAATCAGACGCCACAACTAGCACCCTCCTCGCAGAGCCTGCCTTAACAGCATCCATTGCTGCCTTTAACGCATTCGTCCCCGCCCGGAGGGAATTTGCGAAGTCGGCAGTCCAAATATCTCGACGCAGGTCAACAGAAGCAGCTACCAGGGTAGCCAGTTGCTTCTCCGCATAGGGGGAGGTACTTGTAGCAAAGAACAAGCCATCAACTGAGTCGCGATCACAACCATTCAAACAATCCATGGCAGCAGCGACTCCCATAGTTACGCTATCCTCATCAAACGCAGCTATGGCCTTTTCCCCCTTTGCCCCCTTGGCAATAAGATCCTTAGCCAGACGCCACTGAGGTATATAAGCCCCGTATGATACAATTCCTGTCATATATGCCTCCCTTGATGTTAACGTTCATTTTATGGAGCAATCATACTCAAACCACCGTTATCTTAAAGGTTCGGGTAAAAACTGTCAAGGACTTGCAGCACCTACCCCTTGACAAAAGGGGTTTTTTCTAGCAAGATAGGAACACAATACCTTTCAGAATAATAACTCTAATCCTTATCCCGCACAGTACTACCCGTGTAAGATTACGAAATCCAGCATTTTAGCATTTAATAAAAACGAGAGAGTTTTCAAAATGGAAGAGGTGCTAAGAGCCTGGGAATACATGGTCGGACATCCGGGAACCGTGTTGGGGTGGACTGGTGAGCATTTACGGCTTATTCTCATCGCCGCAGGGATAGCGATCGTCCTTGGAGTTGCCATGGGGGTATTCATCAGTGGCAGGGGGCGGGAGCGCATAGCGGAAATAGCCCTCTATACTGCGGATGTGGGAATGACTATCCCCAGCCTCGCCATGTTTGGAATCCTGATGATTATCCTTGCTGCCATAGAGCTGCCCAGCATTGGAAACCTTCCTGTATACGTTGCCCTGGTTATCTACGGGCAACTCCCTATACTGCGAAATACCTACACAGCAATCCGAGCAGTTGACCCGGCGGTAATCGAGGCCGGACGGGGCATGGGAATGAGCGAGTGGCAGATACTCTTCAAGATCAGACTCCGCCTCGCTGTGCCCGTCATCATGGCTGGCTTAAGAAACGCTATTGTATTGCTCATTGGTATTGCGACAATTGGCTCCGTCATAGGTGGCGGAGGATTGGGAAGGCCTATATTCCGGGGACTGGGGAGGGGCGGACAAACGCATTTCATACTTACAGCAGCGGTTATTGTTACAATTCTGGCTGTAGCGATGGATTTGCTCATGGCCCAGGTTGAGCGTTTGTTAACACCCAGAGGGCTGAGGAGGTAGAAATTGATCAAGGTAGAGAACCTGGAGAAAACCTACCCAGATGGAACAAAAGCGGTAAAGAGAATAAACTTTGAAGTTGCCGACGGGGAGTTCTGTGTCCTCCTGGGACCATCTGGATGTGGTAAGACAACTACAATGAAAATGATAAATCGCCTTATCCCTATCACAAGTGGGAAGGTATATATTAATGGGAAAGATACGGCTGAGATGAACGAGAATCAGCTCCGTCGTGACATAGGGTATGCTATTCAGAATATAGGACTGTTCCCGCACATGACCGTGGGACAAAACATAGAGACAGTTCCGCAACTCAAGAATTGGCCAAAGGAAAAGCGACATGAAAGGGCCAAAGAACTTCTAAAGCTCATGGAACTGGATCCAGAGGAATTTATAAATAAGTACCCCGACGAACTCTCCGGCGGACAGGCACAACGGATTGGCGTAGCCCGGTGCCTTGGAGCTGATCCCCCGATACTGCTCATGGACGAGCCTTTTGGGGCTATCGACCCCATAACCAGGTCCAGGCTCCAGGATGAGTTCCTGAAGATACAACAGGGGATAAAGAAGACAATTATCTTTGTCACCCACGATATCTATGAGGCTATCAAAATGGGGGACAAAATAGTGTTGATGAACCAGGGGGAAATCATACAACACGACACCCCCGCAGGTATTCTCTACAGGCCTCAGAC
>JBKGZM010000009.1:0-45743 GCA_046545575.1 Dehalococcoidia bacterium | reverse complement strand
AAGACAAAGCCCACGGTGTCCAGGATTGGAGAGAGGGCAAAGCCGGATCCACAGGGCAGGCCGGGTTATATACGCATCGACAGCGTGCATCAAGGTGCCCGGGACGGAGAAAAGGGAGTCCATCATATCAATGCAGTGGACGAGGTCACTCAGTGGGAAATAGTGGCTTCTGTGGAGAAGATAGCAGAGGCTTACCTGGTGCCGGTTCTAGCGGAGATGCTGAATCAGTTCCCTTTCACCACAGTGGGATTCCATTCCGACAACGGGTCTGAATTTGTAAACAAGGTTGTGGCAGAACTATTGGACAAGCTTCTCATTCGTTTCACCAAGTCCAGGCCCAGGCACAGTAACGATAATGGTCTTGTGGAGACCAAGAATGGAGCTGTGCTACGAAAGCTGCTGGGGTACGGGTATATTCCTCAAAAGAGCGCAGAAAGGCTAAATGAATTCAACAGGGACTTCCTGAACATCTATATCAACTTCCACCGGCCCTGCTTCTTCCCTGTGGCTGTGGTGGACAGGAAAGGCAAAGTCAGGAAGACCTATCCGTATGAGGAGGTGAAAACGCCATATGAGAAACTGAAGTCGCTACCGAAAGCAGAAGATCACCTGCGTCCAGGGGTAAGTTTTCAATCCCTGGATGCAATCGCCTACCAAATGAGCGATAATGAATTTGCAGAAAGGATGGTGAAGGCACGGTTCGATCTATTCCAGGAGATTCACAAGTCTCTTGAACGAGTCCCCTCACGCCCAAAATCCGCCAAAGGAGGAACAAGTTATCCACATATCCACACTATTCACAAAGAAAGAAAGAAACGATTATTACTGGTCCTCCAGGCTCATTTCCGGATTAGAAAAGACTAACAGCGATTGCTTCACTTTCTCTAGGCGTCCTGAGTGGTCCCGCCGAGGTCAACAACCTCCGGTATGACGATGCCCGCTGACAAAATCGTTCTCATGGCCTCTTCAACGGACATGTTGGCGCGAGAGACCCTGTCCGGAGGAACAATCTGGATGAACCCCGATGTGGGATTGGGCACAGTGGGCACGTAGAGGGCAAGCAACTCCTGTCCGGACGTGTCCTTGATCCTGTTGGTAACAAACCCGATTGTCTTCATCCCGGTTCTGGGGAAATCCACGAACACAACCTCTTTGAAAGCCATCTGCTGGGACAGAGTAACGCTGTCCGTGACCCGCCTGAACATCCCATATATCTCACCAACAATCGGCACCCTGAAAATGAACGACTCCCCGTAGCGGATAAACCGCTTTCCCAGAAAGTTGGCCGCAAATATACCCGCTATAAACACCAGGCCCACTATGATGCCGAATCCAACACCCGTAACGGGCTCCCCGATAATGAATTCCACAAGCGCATCCATGATCCCGTCAATAGCATTGAAAAGCCATTGGAGCACGACGATAGTCGCTACCAACGGCATCAAGACAATGACCCCTGCCACAAAGTTACGCCGCAGCCAAACTCCAAAACGACGTCCAAGAGACCTCAATCGCGTTGACATCTCGATCCACCTCCTCGCTGTTGATAGAACCCTGTTCCTTCGGAATGCCCGGGACGGTGTCATTTTGTCCGAAGGGAGAAACCTTGAGACTTCGAGTGTGAGAGGAGACATGATTTCTCGCCCGCCTTCGGCAGACTCGAAATGACATCCTCAAATATTCAACCCCAGCGAACCACGCTATTGGTCAAGGAGCCTATGCCCTCTATGGTTACAGACACCGTATCACCCGGGTTCAAGCGGCCAATTCCTGACGGCGTGCCGGTGGCTATAACGTCGCCGGGGAGGAGGGTCATGACTTCGGAGATGAAGCTGACAAGCCTGGATACTCCAAAGATGAGGTCGCTGGTACGGACCCACTGGCGGACCTCGCCGTTTACATACGTTTCCAGCTTCAAATCGCCGGGGGAGATCTCCGTCTCGATCCAGGGTCCCAGCGGAGCAAACGTATCATACCCCTTGCCTCTTGTCCACTGCCCGTCGGCCTTTTGATTATGGCGTTCCGTCACGTCATTGAAACACGTATAGCCCAGTACATAGTCCCGCGCTCTATCCTCGGGTACATCTTTTGCCCTTTTCCCGATAACCACAGCCAGTTCGCCTTCGTAATCGACGCGCTTTGAGCTGGGAGGCAAGACGATTTCCTCATCAGGGCCAATGACTGAGGTCGACGGCTTGAGGAAAATAAGGGGTACTTCGGGGATGGAGAGGTTGAATTCCTGAGCGTGGCTGCGATAATTCAAGCCCAGACATACCAGCTTGGATGGCGTGCAGGGAGCAAGCAATTTGACGTCGCCAAGATTGCAGGTAGTATCCCCTAGCTGAAAGCTCTTGCGTTCCTCTGTGAACGGATTGGTCTTAAGTTCATAAACCGCATCCCCTCTCAGGACGCCATATTTGGTTCTGCCGTCGGAAAAACGAATAATCCGCATGTGAGATAGTACCTTCCTGCTTACCTGAGCTGCATGGCTTCATCGGCCACATGCTCAGCGGTCAATCCCATGTGCTGGTAAATATCCTTCCACGGAGCTGAAGCCCCAAATCCGGGCACCCCTACGGCCTTTCCCCTCGCTCCGATGTAGTGCTCCCATCCCAATGGTGTACCGGCCTCCACGGACACCCGTACTGGCACGTTTGGAGGCAGAACCCTGTTGCGGTACTCCTCAGGCTGGGAATCAAATAACTCCCAAGAAGGAAGTGAGACCACTCGCGCCTGAACGCCCTTTTGCTGTAGCAGCTTCCCCGCCTCCAGAGCGATTTGCACCTCGGAGCCGGTGCCGATGAGAAGGACCTCCGGGGAGGTCGAGGCTTCCCAGAGGACGTACCCACCACGCCTTACTCCATCCGCTGCTGTGGTCGCCGACCGCTCCAGCACGGGGACGTCCTGACGGGTAAGGATTAAAGCCGTTGGCCCGTCAATTCGCTCAAGGGCTATCTTCCATGCCTCAGCGGTTTCCACTGCATCGGCAGGGCGAACCGTCACCAGATTGGGCACGGACCTGAGTCCCAGCACCTGCTCGACGGGCTGGTGTGTGGGGCCATCCTCCCCCACGCCAACGGAGTCGTGACTGAAAACGAAAATAACCCGAATCCCCATGAGCGCGGCCATCCGCACCGCGGGGCGCATGTAGTCGTAGAAAACCAGGAACGTGGATGCGTAAGGAATCATCCCCCCATGAAGCGCCATGCCATTCGCTATACCCGCCATCGCATGCTCGCGGACGCCGAAGTGCAGGTTGTGACCCGTGTAGCTCCCGCAATCGAAATCCCCGAGGCCGTCTATAATCGTCTTCACCGAGGTACCGAGGTCCGCCGAGCCGCCCGCGAGGGCACGAACTCTCGATGCGAGGGCGCTCATCACCTGTCCTGAAGCCTTGCGCGTGGAAAGAGGCTTCTCCTGTCCATCGAAAAGCCCGGATAAGCCCTGGTCCCATCCCTCGGGCAGACGTCCCTGGAGGTCCTGCATCAATGCTTCGTAGTCCCCGGGATAACTCTGACGATACGCCTCCAGCCGAGTTTCCCAGTCACGTTGCCTTTCCCTGCCATGCTCTATCGCCTTGCGGAGATGCTCTTGAGCTTCCAAGGGGACGGCAAACGGCTCTCTGTAATTCCAGCCCAGGTTTTCCTTTGTAAGACGGACCTCCTCCTCGCCGAGCGCCTCGCCGTGAGCTTTAGCGGTGCCGGCCCTGTTGGGGCTGCCATAGCCGATAACCGTCCGGCAAATAAGGAGGCTCGGGCGCTCCCGTTCTCTTTGGGCCGCCTTTATGGCCTCTTCCACCGCCTGTGGGTCCATTCCGTCGAGAGGGCCAACGACGTGCCATCCATATGCCTCAAACCGCTTGCCCACATCCTCGGTAAAGCTCAGATCGGTGCTCCCTTCGATCGAGATATCGTTGTCGTCGTAGAGATAGATGAGCTTTCCCAGGCGGAGCTTCCCTGCCAGCGATGCAGCCTCCGAGGATATTCCTTCCTGGAGGTCTCCGTCCGATACGATTCCATATGTATAGTGATCGATTATCTCGTGTCCGGGGCAATTGTAGTGCTCCGCCAGCCACCGTTCAGCGATGGCCATGCCGACGCCGTTGGCAAAGCCCTGTCCGAGCATCCCGGTTGTGGCCTCAACGCCTGGTGTGGTCCTGTACTCAGGATGGCCCGGGGTCTTGCTTCCCCACTGCCTGAACCGCTTTATCTCGTCCAGTGGAAGGTCATATCCAGTGAGGTGTAAAAGCGCGTAGAGCATGGCTGATGCGTGGCCTGCGGAGAGGAGAAATCGGTCCCGGTCAGGCCATTTTGGGTCAGCGGGATTATGCTTCAGGAATCGATCCCACAGGACATAGGCCATTGGTGCCATTCCCATCGGTGCGCCCGGATGCCCTGAGTTTGCCTTCTGGACAGCATCGACTGCCAGGAGGCGAATTGTGTTGATACAGAGGTCATCCAACTGCGAACTCGACATGCTCAAATCCTCCATTCCCTATTACTGTTCAGCCAGATCATCCGCTAACAGGGCGAAGCAATCTCCAATCCCCCTGAATCCCTCTTTGCTAAAGGATTTAGACAAAGCGCATCATGGTGCGCTTCGAACTCATTGTAACATCTGGAGAGGGAGCGAACAACCTGGACGTAAAGAATCCAGAATTCAGCACCCAGCATAATGTAGTCATTCATTTGGTGTTCATGCCCCTTCTTCGAACGTCTGAACGCTGGGTCCTGAGCCCTGAACCCCCATATCTGTAGCTCATCAAGTTGTGGCCCGGAGCTAAGACAGGTATAATCTGAATCGATGAAGGTTAACGAGCTGGGAGAATTCGGGCTGATTGACATGATTGCCCAGGTTCTGGAGGAGTCGGGGGTGGGCAGCGGTACAAGGCCGGAGGTCATTATAGGGATCGGAGACGATGCCGCGGCCGTAGGGGCACGTGGCCACGTGCCCCTACGGTGCAACACGTTGGTCACCTCCGATATCCTGGTACAGGACGTCCATTTCACGCTCGCCACGACCACCTGGCGCGACCTGGGATGGAAGGCTCTGGCAGTGAACATCAGCGACATCGCCGCCATGGGCGGGACCCCAAGTTATGCCGTGATCTCACTGGGAGTACCGCCAGAGACGGAATCAGATAGTATCGGTGAGCTGTACAGGGGCATGGCCGAGATCGCCCGTGAATTCGGGATGGCCATCACCGGCGGCGATGTTACGGAATCCCCGCTCCTGATCATCAGCCCCAGCATAATCGGGGAAGTTGAGGAGGAAAGGATGCTGATCCGCTCGGGGGCTAAACCAGGTGACAGGATTGCAGTGACTGGATATTTAGGGGCTTCGGCGGCGGGACTGAGGATGCTGCAGGAGAATCTGAAATTTGATACAGAGACAGAATCCGCTTTGAGGACCGCACATGTCCATCCGTGGCCGAGGGTGGTAGAGGGGCAAACTCTGGCCAGATACGGAGTCAAGGCTGCGATAGATGTAAGCGATGGCCTGATAGCGGATCTGGGGCACATATGTGAGGCAAGCGGGGTCGAGGCCAGGGTCAATTTGCCCGATGTGCCCGTCCATCCGGCAGTGAGGGAGGGGTTTGGGGAGGAGGGGTTCGGGCTGGCGGTGGGGGGAGGGGAGGACTACGAGCTTCTGTTCACGGCCCCTGAGGAGGTGGTGAAGGACGTAAGACAGGCGCTTTCCACGCCGGTGGCGGTGGTCGGGGAGGTGGGGGAAGGTGAAAAAGGAAAAGTGCGGGTTTTTGATGGGAGAGGTAAAGAAGTGGACTGGCAGGATGGAGGCTGGGAACATTTCGGGAAGAGATTGAAGTAAGTGCTAGCCATGAGCATCCCCGTCAAACAAGTCTCGCTAAACGGCCTTTGTCCCATTGAAAAAGCCCACATTGTCTGCTACCATTTATGTGATTTTCATGTTAAGGAGTTCTAAATGCGTACTCATCTGGTCTTGCCTGATAAGCTCGTGAGTGAGATAGACAAGCTGGTGGGGAAGAGAAAAAGAAGCCGCTTTGTGGAGGAGGCAGTAAGGCAAAAACTAAAACGAGACGCTCTGATAGACGCTGTCGAAGAGACATCAGGGGCTCTCTCTCCCGAGGACTATCCTCAGTGGGATACACGCCACAAGGTGGCGGAGTGGGTGGCGAAAACGCGCCGGCAAAGCGATGAGCGAATAGAGAAGGTTGACCATGGCTAAGTATCTTCTGGATACTACGGCCTTGATAGATCACCTGCGTGGCCGCCAGGAAGTAGTAAATGTAATAAGAGGGCTGGTCTACGAAGGGCATCAACTTGGGGCTTGTTGCGTCAACATCGCCGAACTCTACTCAGGGCTGAGAGAAAAAGACCAAACTAAGGCTGACCGTTTCGTTGACTCGCTCGAGGTCTACGAGGTAACCAGGGATATAGCCAAGCAAGCAGGAAGGTATCGGTTCGGATTTGCTCGAAAGGGAATAACCCTTTCCGTCGCGGATACCATTGTAGCTGCTGCGGCTATCAGCCATAGTGCCACGCTCATCACAGCCAATGTTAAGGACTACCCTATGGAGGAGATAAGTCTCCTTGAGCAACCGTGACCATCAGCGCCAGAACGGCCTGTCAATAATCACCCACAGCCCGGAGCAGACACAGGAGATCGGCTCTATAATCGGCGAATTTGCCCAGCCTGGTGATCTCCTTCTGCTGGTGGGAGACTTGGGTACGGGGAAAACGTGTCTTGTGCAAGGCATTGCCTGGGGTATGGGGCTTCCCGGCTATGCGTCGAGTCCGTCATTCGTGCTGGCAAGGGAATACCCGGGAAGCACCAACCTGTATCACATAGACCTTTATCGACTGGAAAACCTGGAAGAGATCGCCGACCTCGGCATCGACGACTACCTCTACGGGGAGGGTGTTTGTGTCGTGGAGTGGGCTGAGAAGGCTATGACTCTGTTTCCGCAGGAACACCTGCTCATCGAACTCGAGCACCTGACGGAAAACGAAAGGAAGCTGCGATTTCAGGCGAAGGGACAAAGATGCACCGAGTTACTCAATCAGTTGAAGGAACAATGGAACTATCAATAGATACATCGACCAGCTCAGCTAGCCTGGCCCTGTCAGAGAAGGGCAAGGTCGTTGCCGAAATGAACTGGCATACGAGACAAAACCACACCGCTGAGCTACTCCCCAACCTGATTCATCTCCTTGACCAGTGCAAGTCGAGCATACGAGACATACAGGCTGTTACAGTTGCCAAAGGTCCCGGCACCTTCAACGGCATCCGCGTAGGACTGTCCACTGCCAAGGGGCTATCCTTCGCCCTCAGCATTCCCTTGCTAGGGATAAGCACTCTGGAGGCCCTGGCATTTCCTTACATCGCTTTCGGATTACCCGTGTGCCCAATCTTGGCTGCCGGCCGTAAAGAGATCGCCACGGCGCTGTTTCACAGCAGGGATGGATTCGTAGAGAAAATAGCCCCGGAACATATCAGCACCGCTGATGCAGTGTGTGAGAGTGTTACGGAACGGACTATTTTCTGCGGAGAAATAGGAAATGAACTCTCAGATAAACTCGAGAGCGATCTTGGCGACAACGCAATTATTATCCATGATTCTTTGCTCCGAATTGCCGGTTGCCTGGCCCGTCTTGGCTGGCGTAGAATAGAATCAGAGGATTTCGACGATCCTTCTACCCTCCAACCCCTCTATTTGAAGAGGCCGGGAATAACCGTTCCAAAGAAAAGGAGGCACGATGCAATGTCCAATATGCGGCCGCGAGGTCAAGGATGAAAACGAGTTGATGGCCTGCCTTACAAATCACATGCGAGATGAAGCAACGAAGCAAGCCAAGGAGATGCAACGCACCTATATCATGATGATGGCAAGCCAGTTGACCATGGCCTGTGTGACCACCCACAGCCAGCCACAGGAGGTAGTAGGCACCTTCCGTGAAGTATATGATCTGCTCGAGAACCTCACTGGTAAGAGCGATGTGGGTGGAGAAATTGAGGACTGGCTCAAGAAGTGGCGGGAAGATTCAGGGGAAGAATAACTCAGCACGGGGGGCTATTCGGTTCAATGAACGATGTGTTACTCCTCACCGGGCCTCCCGGAACGGGGAAAACCACTCTAATTCGGGAAGTGCTATCCCGGTTCAACCTCAGTGCCGGGGGCTTTTACACCGGGGAGATAAAGGAAGAAGGCACCCGTACAGGATTTGAGATCACCACTCTGGACGGTGCCAGCGCCACGCTGGCACACATCGATATCAAGGGCCCGCCCAGGGTCGGCAAATATGGGGTCGATCTCAAAGGCCTGGAGCAAGTAGGAATTCCCGCTATTTACGACGCGATCAAGAATCGCGACCTGGTAATCATCGATGAGATCGGGAAGATGGAGCTATTTTCAGAGTCCTTCCGAAAAGCCGTCATGGAGGCCGTTGAAAGTGGAAAGCCCCTTCTCGGGACGATTATGTTAAAATCCCATCCGTGGGCTGATAAGCTGAAAGAACTCAACGGGGTTGAAATCATCACTGTGGATAAGGACAACCACGAGGATGTGCGGCAATGGATAGCAAGCTGGATATCCTCCGCAACATACGATTAAGAATCAATTCAAAAGTCAGGAGAGGTGATAATGGAACGAACTCTGGTACTGGTCAAGCCGGATGCAATGCAGCGGGGTCTTGCAGGAGAGATAATTTCACGGCTGGAACGCCGCGGACTCCGGATAGCGGCCATGAAAATGCTTCACATGGACGATTTCATGGCAAAAAAACACTACGCTGTCCACGAAGGTAAGCCGTTCTTCGAGGGGCTCATAAAATATATAACATCCTCGCCGATTATCGCTGCCGTGCTGGAAGGGCCGAAGGCAGTAGAGGTGGTACGAAACACCATGGGGAAAACGGCCCCTACAGAGGCTGCGCCCGGCACTATCAGGGGAGACCTTGCACTGGAAATCGGCTACAACCTGGTGCACGGATCTGATTCACTGGAAACGGCGGAGAAGGAGATTTCCCTGTTCTTCGTCCCTGAGGAAATATTCACGTACGAGCGAGAGATCGACCGGTGGATTATAGAATCTTAAGGATAGTGGAACTGTTTTCCCACATATCTTCCAGGGTATAGAACTCCCGTTGCCGTGGACTGAAAAGGTGGACGATGATATCGCCAAGGTCCAGAACAAGCCAGCCGGACTCAGTGGTACCCTGGGGCTTCGGGACAGGGACGTGCTCTTTGGACAGCGCACTGTCGATTTCGTCAACGATCGCCTTAAGCTGTCTTTCGGTCTCGCCGTTACACACGACAAAGTAATCAGCGAAACTGCATATCTCGCTGACATCGAGCAGAAGAATATCAAATGCCTGCCTCTCCAGCGCGGCATCGACTATCTTCCTGGCTATCTCAGCACTCTGTAGAACCCGGAACCCCCTTTTGGTGTCTATATTTACATCTATATTATATCATTCATAAAGTTCTTGTGGGAGAGCAGTAATAAAATCCGCCTATTGCTTGACCATCGTTTCCTCACTACGATATATTTAAAGTAAAGGTGTTTTGCAAAGGCGGATTTTCCGAGTCCCCTGGAGTCGGCAAGATATCCTGGCATCTCACTAGAAATTATCGGTTCGTTCCATAATAAAATAAAGAACCAAAAAGGAGGAACATGCTTCGAGTACCAGGACCAACACCATGCCCCCCAGAAGTGCTTCAGTCTATGTCAAGACAGATGATAAACCACAGGGGCAAGGAATTTGCCGAACTGATTGAGTCGATAACCGCCAGGCTCAAGCAGTTTTTCCAGACGAAAGGGGACGTCTTCATCCTCACTGGCTCTGGAACAGGGGGATTGGAAGCGGCTGTCGTGAACATGCTCTCCCCAGGAGATAGAGTTCTGGCCGTTATTAACGGCGTGTTTGGTGAGCGGTTCGCAGACATTGCCGAGGGCTTTGGAACAAGTGTGGAGCGCCTCCGCTTCCCCTACGGGGAAGGCGCTGACCCAGAGGCGGTCGCCAAGGCACTGGATGCAGACAAATCCATCAAGACTGTTCTCACAACCCATAACGAAACGTCAACAGGGGTAACCAGTGACCTGGCCTCCATCAGCAAAGTGGTCAAGCAGCGTGATAAATTGCTTCTGGTGGATGCAATCAGCTCTCTGGGCTGCATTAACCTGCCCACGGACGAATGGCAATGCGACGTGGTTGTAACAGGCTCTCAGAAAGGCTGGATGGTGCCGCCTGGCCTTGTTTTCGTCAGTGTAAGCGAGAGGGCATGGGAGGCACACGCTCAAGCCAAGATACCCCGCTTCTACTGGGATTTCGCCCAGGCAAAGAAATTCCTTGAAAAGGGACAAACGCCCTGGACTCCCGGAGTAACCGTATTCTACGCCCTGTCCACAGCGCTGGAGATGATGGCAGAAGAGGGCCTTGAGAACATTTTCGCACGCCACGCCCGCGTGGGACAGAAGACCAGAGAGGAAATAAAAGCCCTGGGACTACCCCTTTTCGCAAAGGAAGAATGCGCCTCCAATACGGTGACTGCCGTGAAAGCCCCCGAGGGACTGGATGTCGACAAGCTGAGAAACATCCTCAGCAACGAACACGACCTCGTTCTGGCCGGTGGGCAGAAAGACATGGCAGGCAAGATATTCCGCATAGGTCATTTAGGCTGGATAACGGAATCCGATATTGACAGTGTAATAGACAAGCTGAAGAAAGCCCTCCCGCAAGCGGGCTTCCCTGTGAAATGAGGAATGACAAATGAAGGTACTGGTTTCAGATAACATCGGCGAAGAGGGGATCGAAATCCTCAGGGAGAAGGTTGAGGTAGATATCAAGACCGGCCTTAAGCCCGAAGAGCTCGTTGAAATCATCCCCGACTACGAAGCCCTGTTGGTGCGTAGTGAAACCAAGGTGTCTGCCGAGGTAATCGAAGCCGGCAAGAAATTGCAGGTTATCGGACGCGCCGGCGTGGGTGTGGATAATATAGATCTCGATGCCGCAACCAGGAGAGGCATTATCGTGGTCAATGCCCCAGCCGGGAATACCCGCTCCGCCGCAGAACATACCATAGCCCTGATGATGGCGCTTGCCAGAAATATCCCGCAGGCGCATGCACAACTAAAGGCGGGGAAGTGGGACCGCAAACGATTCACCGGCGTTGAGGTGTTCAACAAAAAGCTGGGAGTCATCGGCCTGGGAAGAGTAGGAACCGAGGTGGCGAAGCGGGCCAAAGGACTGGGAATGCAGGTCATCGCTTACGATCCTATGATCGCACTTGAATACGCCAAATCTCTGGGCGTGGAACCAGTATCACTGGAGAAGCTGCTGCAGGAGTCCGACTTCATTACTGTACACGTGCCACTTTCAGAGGAGACGAGGTGTTTAATAGACGAAGAGGCACTGAAAATGGTTAAGCCTTCGGTGCGCCTGGTCAACGTGGCCCGGGGCGGCGTTATAGACGAGCAAGCCCTCTTGAATGCAGTGGAAGAGGAAAGAGTAGCAGGCGCTGCAATTGATGTATTCTCCAAAGAACCGACTACCGATAATGTATTACTTCAAAGCGAAAAGATAGTAACTACTCCTCACCTTGGAGCCTCGACCTTGGAAGCGCAAACAGGGGTGGCTGTGGACGTCGCCGAACAGGCTCTCGACGTGCTGGAGGGAAGGTCCCCTGCGTACGCGGTGAATGCTCCCATAATACCCGCCAACCTGCGAGAGTTTCTAACGCCCTTCTTCAACATCGCTTCGATGGCAGGGAAATTGGTCTCGCACCTCAGCGAAGGGCAGGTCAATACCCTCACGATTAAGTACGAAGGCGAAATAGCTGACTATGAAACGGATGCCCTCAAAGCCGCGACACTCGGCGGACTGCTCGAAGCCACCACCGAGGAACGAGTCAGCCTGGTCAACGCCAACTACATTGCGCAGAGCAGGGGAATCAAGGTTGTGGAGCAGAAGAGCCTTACCTGCGAGAACTACAACAATCTCATCACCGTGGAAGTCGCCACCAACATAGGAACTACCACCGTGGCCGGGACGATTCTGCGCGGGGAGCCCCACATCGTAAGGGTCTACGATTACTGGGTCGACATCGTGCCCACAGGTGCTTATTGGCTTTTTGCTGATCACAAGGACCGGCCGGGGCTCATTGGTTCGGTAGGGGAAATAACCGGGAAAGCCGACGTTGACATAAGCTACATGTATGTTGCCCGGCTGGAACCACGCGGCAGGGCTCTTATGGTCCTGAGCCTGGATGAGCAACTTCCGGAGAGCTACTGGCAAAAGATAGCTCAGATCCCGGATGTGTATAGTGTGAAGGTAGTGAAACTGTAATCCGGGTCAAAAAAGAGGGTTTATCACCAAACCGGCAGGGGTCTTGGGATAGAAGTAGGTAGACTTGGGCGGCATTCCAGCGCCGGAATATGCCACGGCCAGGAAATCGGGGCCTGGAACCGGGTTCAGGAAGAAGGCAAGTTGTGAGGTTCCCTCATCGACTTCTCTCAGTACCTTCACCCCCTCAGAGGAATATTGCAGGCACTCATTCTCCTTCTCAGGGCTATCAATGCCCAGCATCCCTTGTAATATACCCCAGTGAAGAAGGCTCACGTCCAGTTTCCTCCAGGGAGCCGGTTTGTCCTTGGGTAATGTCTCACGCAAACTCGATTCGTCCTTCGCTGTCAGTAGCCAGAACTTATCGCCCGCCAGGCCATATACCCCGAAGGCTGTATCCCCCATGCCCGCATTCTCCAGTGTCTTCGTCCAGCTCGCCAGATTAGCGGAGGCATCGGACGCAACCGGGGAAAGTTCCTGGATATGAAAGTGCCGGCTCAATTCATCACGCAGTCCAGCGACCACGCTGGGGTCAATATTCTTAACAAGACGATGGACAGGAAACAGGGCAAGCCCTGTATCGCCCGAGCTTATCAGCGTCATCATCACGTAGTTGTAGGCTTCATCGCCGCTCGACGAATAAGCAGCCATCTCATTCCGGTAGGCCAAAGCTGTCGTATACCTGTGATGCCCGTCAGCGATGCAGATTTCCCGGTCGGCGAAGAAATCGCAAATCCTCCGGATAATCGTCTCGTCATTCACAATCCACACTTTGAAACTCACGCCGAAATCATCGAGGGCGGTCGCTGAGGGAACACCACTTGTGATGTCGGGGAAAAGAGACAGCAGGTTTCCCTTCTCATGTTCGAACACCCCCATCACCGGACTCGGATTTGCTCGGCATGCCCTCAGTAGGCTCAGCCGGTCCTGGATCGGCGCGCCCATAGTTCTTTCAGTGGGTAAAATTCGCCCGGCTCCTAATTCCTCAAGACGCACTGCGGCAGTAAGTCCCCAGGAGCTTTTATAACCATCACGATGAGGAAAACGCTGTTCAACAAGATAAAAAGCTGGTCTCTCCTCCCGAATAAGTATGCCTCTCTGCATCCATTCGGTAAGTGTCTTGACAGCGCGTGTATACTTGTTCTGGTCCTGGGTGTCATCAGGATACGCTTTACCGAACTCGATCCTGATAAAGTTGTACGGGTTCTTCCGGTAGTATTCGTTCTGCTGAGCGGGGCTAATTACATCGTAGGGAGGAGTGATAACTGAAGAAAGATTCTCGATTTGCTCAAGATTATACCGTAGTCCACGGAAAGGTTGAACATCCGCCACAGTTATAAGCCAATCTCCTCAATCGCGGTCCTCTGAATATGAAAAAGCTGTTCGATACCCTTCTCGGCCAAAGACATGAGGGAATCCATCTCAGACCTGGAAAAAGCTCTTCCTTCACCAGTGCCTTGCACTTCGATGAACTCTCCTGCGTCGTTCATGACGACATTAAAATCAACATCAGCGTGGGAATCCTCCTCATAGCACAGGTCAAGCAGGTTAGTCCCCTCGACGACGCCTACGCTGGTAGCTGCCACCAGCCCCTTTAACGGAGAGGCAGCGAGCTCGCCTCTGCTCACCAACGTACGAAAAGCGTACTCCAGGGCAACATACCCCGCTGTAATAGCCGCCGTTCTCGTCCCACCATCAGCCTGGAGGACATCGCAGTCCACGAGAAACGTTCTCTCTCCGAGCAGATTAAGGTCTGCTACCGCGCGAAGGGAACGCCCGATGAGGCGCTGGATCTCCAGTGATCTCCCCTTTTCCTGCCCTCGCTGTGTCCGGCTTTCGGTAGCCCGGGGCAACATCGCGTACTCCGCCGTTATCCAGCCGGAGCCAGTTCCCTTGAGGAAAGGAGGGACCCGGTCTTCTACACTGACTGCACAGAGTACCTTTGTCTCGCCCAGCTCAATCATCGCCGAGCCCTCTGGATATCGTTGAACACCCGGGGTGATCTTCACCGGGCGGAGTTCATCGGTGGCACGGCCGTCCAGCCTGGCCAGCCTCATTGTACCCTTTCCAGCGGAGCTAAACTCAAAAGCAGCTTCTTGACCCCTATGCCTCTGCCAAACGCTATCGTGGCCTCGAAATCGTCCTTGAGGGTGGCACAATCGACCACAACTCCTTCACCAAACCTCTCATGCACGACCTTGTCACCGGCGTTAAGGCCACAAACCTCGGAGTGCGGTGCGCCAAGGGCATCAGCCTTCCCTGCGCCTCCATTGCCATGGTTGTTGGAACTGGTCAAGTACTCGGGAATATCTTTCAAGAAACGGGATGGAGGATTAGGATGGCTTCCTCCCCTGAGATTCCGGCGGAAGGCGTGAACCAAATACACCTGGTCCCTTGCCCGGGTTATACCAACGTAGCAAAGTCTGCGTTCCTCCTCCATCTGATCAGGGTCGGCAAAGGCCCGCAGGTGAGGGAGAACACCTTCATCCATCCCGACAATAAACACCACAGGGAACTCCAGCCCCTTGGCTTGATGAAGGGTGATCAAAGTAACGGCATCGATATTCTCATCGAGATTGTCTACATCGGAGACAAGACAAGTTCTCTCCAGCAAGCTAACCAGCCCATCTGGAGGCTGTAGATCGTTGTACTCTTCTGCCATTCCACGGAGTTCAAGGATATTATTCCACCTTTCCTCACCATCCTCTCCGTTTAAGATATAGGATTTATAGCCTGTCCGATTCAGCACGAGATCGAAAAAGCTGAGCAGGTCACGCTGTTCACTCTCGGAGACAAGCTCCTCAAGCATGGTAGAGAACCTGCTCAAAGCCTGTGCGCTCCGCGGAGAATGAGGCATAACCTCCCCTTCAGCGATCAGTTTCAGAGCCGAGTAGAGGGGAATACCTCTGTTCCGCGACAACTCCGATAGCTCAGCCAGGGTCCGCTCACCAACCCCCCGTGCGGGCACGTTTATCACACGCATCAAACTTACACTGTCGTAGGGATTATTGACCAGTTTCAAATAGGCTATGACGTCCTTGATCTCACGGCGGTCATAGAAACGGGTCGCCCCTACCAGTTTGTAGGGGAATCCATAGCGAATACAGGCCTCCTCAAGCGCCCTGGATTGAGCATTCGTACGATACATAACCGCGAAATCGTTCATTGAACGTCCCTGGCTAACCATCAATCGCTCGATCTCGCTGACGACGAATTGGGCTTCCTCCTGCTCGTTGAACGTCTCCATAATGGTTATGGAAATTCCACCATTGTTTTGCGTCCAAAGCGCCTTCTCCTTGCGCTGCGTATTGCACGAAATGAGATGAGAGGCTGCCTCTAGAATCGTCTGAGTCGAACGGTAATTCTGCTCCAGGTATACGATCTTGGCACCTTTGTAGTCCCGCTCAAAGTTCAGGATATTCCTGATATCCGCATACCTCCAGCCGTATATCGACTGGTCCGGATCGCCGACAACGCATATATTGCAGTTAGTCCCCGCCAGTTGCTTCGCCAATATATACTGGGCAAGATTGGTATCCTGAAACTCGTCAATCATTATGTGAACATAGCGTGACTGATACCTTGATAAGACTTTTTCGTTATCGCGAAAGAGATACACTGTCTGCATGAGGAGATCATCGAAGTCCAGGGCCTTACTTTCCATAAGCATGTCCTGGTAGCGCTCGTAGACGCGCCTGACCACTTCCTCGAAATAATTCTGGCTTCCGTAGTCCTGCGCCTTGATAAGCCTCGCCTTGGCTGAAGATATCGTGGATTTTATCGCCTTCGGGGTATACTGCTTGGCATCGATCTTCAATTCCTCCATACAGCGAGCTATCACGTTTAGCTGCTCGCCCCCATCATATATGATAAATCTCCTGTCCAGCCCCAGATGATCGGCCTCTCGACGCAGAATCCCCGCGCAGGTGGCGTGAAATGTACCCAAAGTCAACCCTTCTGCAGCCCGGTCGAGCATGCCATATACGCGCTCCTTCATCTCCCGCGCAGCTTTATTGGTGAAGGTAACAGCCAGAATACGATGGGGGTTGATTCCACAGACCCCGATAAGATAGGCGATTCGATGGGCGATAACACGGGTCTTACCACTTCCAGGACCAGCTATAATGAGTTCCGGTCCCTCAATAGATTCCACAGCCTCCCTTTGAGCAGGATTAAGGTTCTCCAGCACGTCCAGTCCCATATTTGGAATAATCTCCTCTTTTTAAATCCCTGTTAGCCAACTAATATCCCGGAACAAACACAGGGCTATCTTCGGTGATGATCTTTGTCTCCTTTTCAATCGCTTCTCTAAGGTGCTTGGGAATGAAAAAGAGCCCCTGATGCGTATGCCCATCATAGAACTGCAAGGGGCCCTTAACTCTGCTGGCGATGCGTTGGTCGACCTCCCCCGGTGAAAGATCGCGCGGATCCATTGTGGTCGACGCAAGCGCAAATCCCCATGACCCTCCGAAGGATGGCACATCCGCATTATAGGGAATAACTACCGGAAAAGCGGTCTTCAGAGTATTGTTAATCGCCGTGTAAACCTCTGTAATACCAAGCACCGTGGCTCCGGCCTGCAAAGCAAACGTCGCGTCATCGGAGAGCTTGGTCTTCAGCATCTCGTAGAATTTTTGTGTATACAGCAGATAAGCCGGGCCGCCTTCTATAGGTTCAGGAAGGTCAATGATGGCGACATCGAATTTCTCATTCGTATCAGCGAGATATTTCCTGGCATCCATGTGGAGAAGCTCTACTCGCTGATCGTCGAAGGCTCCCTGGTGGTGATCGGGGAGAAGCTTCTTGCAGATATCGATCACCTCAGAATCGATGTCCACCATGACTACTTTCTCAACGGTATCGTGCCGCAGCACTTCCCTCAGGGTTGCACCTTCACCACCACCGGCGATGAATACCTTCCTGGGAGAAGGGTGAAGGGTCATTGCAGGTTGCACCAACGCCTCATGATAGATGAACTCGTCAGCCTCACACGACTGTATCTTACCGTCCAAAACAAGGCATCTGCCATAGCTTACGGTGTCCATCACTTCGACATTTTGATATTGCGACTGACCAGAGTAGACCAAATTCTTCACTGCAAACTGCTGAATGACCGTTGGAGTGACAAATTCCATAAACCACATTGGAGGGGTTTCCGCCATCAGCTAAACTCCTCTCTTCAGCTCCACTACTGAGGGATTTCGGCAGCCGAGCCTCTCTATAATCAGGCTCGTTGCCTTGTCCGGATCGAAGGAATTGCCCTGGGTGAAAATATCAACCGCCGCGTAACTGTACTCTGGCCACGTATGGATACCGATATGCGACCCACTGGAAAGTACCAGTCCGCTTACTCCTTGCGGGGTGAAATGATAAAAGGACTGCCCCAGAAGCTCCTCTTCATCCTGCTGGGCTATGGTAGAGAGAGCCTCCTTTATGAATTCCAGGTCGTCCAATACGTCCTCACGGCAGTCCTTCAAGTCCAAAAGAAAGTGTCTCCCAAGAGCGTTCACCTTACCATGATCCTCCTGTACCATCCTCATCCATTATAAATCAGATCGGAGTTTTTCTCAAAGAGAGTCGGACCGAGCCCTTTTCTGGAGCTCGTAGAGTTTGTTGATCGCCTCAAGAGGCGTCAGAGACTCGATATCGAGCTGCTCGAGTTCATCCAGGACCGGCGATCCCTGGGGAAACAGGTTCAACTGCTGGCCCTTCGCTGAACTCTTTTTTCGTCCCCTTTTCCGCGCCTGGTTCCCATTTTCCAGTCCGTTCAGAACCTCCTGGGCCCGGTGGAGGACAGGCCTAGGCAGGCCTGCTAGCTGTGCTACGTGGATGCCGTAGCTTTGGTCTGTCCCGCCCGGAACGATTTTCCTCAAGAAGACCACCTTTCCCTCTTCCTCTGTCACCGCGACGTTGAAGTTTCTAACCCGGGGCAGGGAATTGGCCATCTCTATCAATTCGTGATAATGTGTGGCGAAGATCGTTTTGGCTCCCAATCTGGGATTGTTGTGCAAATATTCCACAACTGCATGAGCGATGGAAAGCCCGTCATAGGTGCTCGTCCCCCGGCCGATCTCGTCGAGGATGATGAGCGATCTGGGAGTGGCGTTGTTCAGGATATTTGCCGTCTCCGTCATCTCGATCATGAAGGTAGAGCGCCCGCTGGCCAGGTCATCCATCAGGCCAACCCGACTGAATATTCGGTCTACCAGTCCGACGGTGGCTGAGCCTGCCGGGACGAAGCTGCCAATCTGTGCCATCAACACGATAAGCGCCACCTGCCGCAGGTAAGTGGACTTGCCCGCCATGTTGGGTCCGGTCAGAATAATGAGTTGGGCATCATCGTTGGAGAGAAACGTATCATTGGGGACAAATCCCTCTTGTACCATCCGCTCAACCACAGGGTGCCGTCCATCCGTGATGTCAATAACGTTTTCATCGGTCAACTGCAGCCGGACATAGCCATAGCGCACTGCTGCCTCTGCAAATGCGGAAAGGACATCGATATGGGCAATGGCATTCGCCGTACCCAGAATACGCTCACCCCAGCCAGCGACCTGACGGCATACCTGCTTGAACAGGCTGGCCTCCAGCTCGCCGATTCTCTCCTGGGCATTTAGAATCAACGACTCGTACTCCTTGAGTTCCGAGGTAACATAGCGCTCAGCGCCGGTGAGAGTCTGCTTGCGAATGTAGTCGTCCGGCACTCGGTCCAGGTGCGGACTGGTGACCTCGATATAGTAACCGAAGACTTTGTTGTAGCCGACCTTAAGCGACTTGATTTCAGTTCGTTCCCGCTCCTTGCGTTCTACATCGGCCAGATATTGTTTGGCGTTCTTGGAGGTGGACCGAAGCTCGTCCAATTCAGAGGAAAAGCCCGGCTTGATAACTTCGCCTTCCCCCACCCCGCCCCACCCCTCATCCGCAATGGCCCTCGATATAAGATCAACCACCTCCTCACACGACTTGAGCTCAGAGGAAAGCCAGCCAAGAGGAGACGCCTCCTCCTCGACCACCCCCTTTAGCTGCGGCACCGCCTCCAGGCTGTGCCGCAGCTGCCCCAGCTCCCTCGGTATCGCGAGGCCCGACCTCACCCGGTTGATAAGCCTTTCCATATCCGCCAGGCTCTTCAAGGCATTCGTGCACTCCGTTCGCCGAGCGGTATTGTCCGCAAACCACGCCACCGCTTCGTGCCTCCGGTTCAACTCCTCTATGTCTAGAAGAGGCTGTCCCAGCCACCGCTTGAGAAGTCTGCCTCCCATCGGGGTCCTGGTCAAGTCGATTACGGAAAGCAAGGAACCGCTACCGGTTGTCAGCGCACTCGACTGGAACAGCTCCAGATTCCGCCTCGTCTGGGCATCGACGATCATAAACGACTCCGTGGAGTACGTAGACAGGCTCGAGAGCTGGTTCAACGTCCCTTTCTGGGTCTCCCCGAGGTAGTGGATAATTGCCCCGGCGGCCTGGATGGCCAGCGGCAGGTCGGCGCATCCGTAGCCTTCAAGGGAAGCGACCTCGAAATGGTCCATCAAGAGCCTTCGTGCCGTTTCCGTCTCAAACCACTCGTTGTCGATTCTTGTGGCATTTAGGGGAGTTTGCGGCAGTTCGGATTCTCTGGGAATGAGGACTTCGGAAGGACTCAGCCGTTCGATTTCAGAGAGGGCCCTATCTGCACCGAGCTGTGTTGTTGCGAATTCGCTCGTGGTTATATCCACGTAGGCGATTCCTGCCCGCTCACCATCGATGACCATCGCCGCCAGATAGTTGTTGGATGTGGACTCCAGAAGGTTGGGCTCGACGACTGTGCCCGGTGTAACGACACGCACCACATCCCGATCTACCAGCCCCTTGCTTGCTTTGGGGTCGCTTAGCTGTTCGCAGATGGCGACTTTGTAGCCCTTGTTTATCAGCCTCGCCAGGTAGTTCTCCAGCTGGTGATGGGGGATGCCAGCCATGGGAAGCCGCTGCCCCTTCCCCATTGAGCGCGAAGTCAGCACGATCTCCAGTTCCCTGGAGATGGTCTTGGCATCCTCCTCGAACGACTCGTAGAAATCGCCCAGGCGGAAAAGGATAATGGCCTCAGGGTACCGCTCCTTGACCCTGAGATACTGGCGCCTCATGGGAGTGATATCTGTCATCCTGTCTTGATTATAAAAGAAAGAAGAAGCCTTTGAAAGCTCTGTGAGAGGTTGTAAAAAAAAGTCCACAGCGCTACAATGGAAAGCAGTCAAAAGACGAGGAAGAGTACTATGGCAAAAAGATCATATCAAAAAGCCTCATCATACGCCAAGCAAAGTGGGAAGAAAAAGCGGTCTCAGAAGAAAACCACGCGGCCGGCGACCACGAGCGCTGGTTCGGGGCAGACTACACAAGGTGCGGCAGGCGGGCCACCACCGACCCAACCACCCACTTCCCAGCCCACGGCATCCCAGGCAAGGCTTGAGAAAGCCGCCCCAATCCATACCTATGTAGGCTCGGACTTGAAGCACGCGGGCGTGATTGCAGCGGTAGTTCTTATTATCCTCATAGTTTTGGCCGTTGTGATGGGGTAAGTGACCTTCCGGACCATGCCCTGCCTGCCGAATAATGCAACAACTTGAATCCCGGTGAGGGGTGTTATCTATCTGTGGAAAAGACAAGGTTTCACACGGTGGGAGGTTTCGGCCTGAGCAACCGGGATTGCGGTTCTGTGTCCATGATATTTATTCGTATTCCTTCGGAACCGCGCAGATCATTACCAGTGAATTGCTTGCCGAGGTATTTCTGTACTGATGAACCTCGTCAGGTGGAACCATGACGAAGTCACCCTTCTTCACTTCATATTCCCGATTCTCAGCGATTACTGCTCCGTTGCCTTCAATGACATAATTCAAGTGTTCATATGAGTGGTTGTGAAGAGGGGTATGTCCTCCCGGCTCAATAGTAAATACCCGAAATGAAAATGTGGGGGTTCCGTTTTCTTTCGATATCGGGATCTGCTTGTAGACCCCTTCGGCACCCTCCATATTCGGTATTATCTTCTCAACCTCTTCCAAGGCAGTAATATGCACAGCACACCTCCTGGAGCAAGTTTAGAATCAAAAGGGAGGAAGCGAAAAACTATCCTTGAATATTTTGGACTTCTGTTAGGTGAAAAGCAATCTTTGAAAGGGACTCCTCCTTCCGGGTGATTTCGAGAAGTTCTCCCAGTACAAGTGCGGTCGCGAGGGCACTTTCCACATGTAAGGTGCCTCCTCAGCGTTTGGGCAAGCCACTCTCACTTTTGCGGAAGAGAGAAACGGTGTAAAGGGAATATTTTCTTCGACTTACGTATCCAATCATATTCCTCTTCCAGCAGAAGCTGATGTCCCTCCTCGATTTTGGTCAGCCTCTCAAGTATAGCCTTACCGTTGGGATCAGACGTAGCCCGAGCAGCCTCAGCGTAGAACTTGGCTGCTTCCTGCTCAGAATTGACTGCTTCCTCCAATATTTCCAACTCTGACGACTGTGCTTGGACCTCGCCTTTGACCTCAGACTCCGACGGTAATTCCGAGCGTTGGATCGGTTCTGACATCTCTTCGCTTGATTCCGCCTCCTCTGCAGAGAGCCATTTCCCGTCCTGTTGTAATGCTGCGATCTCCTTTTCCAGGAGCCGACTGTGTCCCGCTTCCTCACTGGCCAACCAGGAGAACATGCGTTTCCCTTCAGTGCTGCTTGTCTTCTCAGCCGCATCGCTGTAGAACCTTTGAGCACCTTGCTCTCTCTCCAACGCAAGATTCAACGCTTCCATTTCGTTCATGACATATCCTCCTATATTTTATTTACCCCCGGTCCGCTGGACTTTTTGAGACAAGCCCGAGGCTCTCTTCGCAAATGTCATATTGCTAGTGCATTATACCAGGTGAGAAGTTAAGGAGTCATAAAATTAGGAGCAGAAACATTACAAATTTATAACAGCGAAGGGAAAGTATCGGCAAAGAAGAGGCAAATAAAAGGCGCTGACCAGCCGAGCGTGTATTGAGAGTATCACGAGGATCCTGGATGTTATACTTTTGTTACAATTCCCTTTCTGACTTTATAACTTTTTTACATCTCATGCCCTATTATGGGTTCCACTGGAAGGCGAAGGGTAGACTATGGAACAACATTGTACCAGATGGGGCAATTGAGATGATGGGCGATATGGTTCCCAGGGGCAGTACTTTTGGGAATTTATACCGATTTGGCAGGATCCAACGTTTTTTGCTTCTCCCCTTTATGCCTGGCTAAATGTCTTCCTCCTCTTCTTCCTCTTCCTCGCCGGCTACTGAAGACATCATCGGCACGGTAGCGCTGATCCCCCGTCTCGATCCGGGCCTTGAGAGAGGGAGCTTATCTATAGCCTCCCGCACTTCCGTAAGCGTTTCCGCTGGTCGCCCTGCGCTAACATCAGCTACGACAGCCCTCACCCCCGCCTCCAGCAGCACCCCCAGGTCCTCAACGCTTGCAGGGACAGAGGCCAGGGCTGACATGCCCGCGAATCCTGTCATCCTCCGATAGTTCGCCAGATCCTTCACGGTTACCGCTTTCGACTTGCCTTCACCGGCGATACATATTGCATCAACCAGCGAAAGTTGTCCGATGGCCCTAGCCGAGGTGTTATCCAGCGACGCCTCCACCTCGAGTATTCTGCCCAGCTTTTCGTCGCCGATACACCGTGCAGGCAGTTCCCAGTTAAACACAAGATAGTCACAGCCCAGCCCGGGGAGCTTGTTGATTTGCTCTGCGTCCGCTATCGATGTTCGCACACCCCAGGGGACTTCAATCGACGGGGAAATCGATGACAGAGCGTCGATATCACCCGCGTCCTTCACCATGAAGAGCAGGGCATCGGCTTTTGCGGAGACAGCCGACTTTGCCATCTCGGCATCAGCCTGAGTCAGTTGAGCGACAAGCATCATTGGTGCCTGCCTCGCGCTCGCCCTTCCGCTGAAACCCAGTGGCCGGGCATTGCCCCGGGATAGTTCCTCCAGAGCCTTGATGAATTTACTCATTTTTTATCACCCTCACAAATCGTGAATTTCTGCCGCACTTCATGCTATCACAAGTATACTGCAATTTGCCACAAGGTTAAACTTGATTCCGATGAAGCTCAGGAACTAGCGAGAGGAGTAGTCGGCCGGGAAAGATTTGTATTTTGGGGGTTCCCGCTGGCTTAGATATACCTCTCAGCCCGCTCACCCGTAAAGGGCAGCTTGTATCTGCTGCCCTGATATGCCTTAATCATCAGGAATACCCAGAGGATGAAAGCGGCTATGCCGACAAGTATCTGTATCACCATGAAGAGGACCCCTATATAGGGGATGACCTCCAGCACGGACAGAACGATCGAGAGTATAGTCAAACCGCCAAAGACCATTATGGACTGTACAGCGTGGAAGCGGACGAACTGGTCCTCTTTCTCAATCAGGATGAATATCAGTCCGGTAATCCAGCCCAATACGTAGCACAGCAAGCCGGCCACATTCGGCTCGAGGTTTGTTGTTGCGCTACGCGATCCGGATCCGGACTGGGATTCAGCCCCGCCCAAAGGCGCGCCACACTGCTTGCAAAATCTAGCACCCTCTTCGTTTTCAGCGCCGCACTTACTGCAAAACATCCCTTCCTCCTTTTGTTGCGTTCGGTCCCCAGAATTATGGCGGTTTCTCAGCCTTTGCTGCCACTGTATCATGATGTATACAGTGTGTCAACTGCGTTCTTCTCGCTGAGTTCGCAGATTCAGGGCTAATCTGACGGATGATGAGGATTCAAGCCGTGGTGTTGTTGTTCAAGGTTATATCCCTAGTGGTGATGCGGTGATCGGTTCTCTAAGCCGAAACATCTTTCCCCTCACCATCTTCTTTCTTGGCAGTTGGTGTGATTTTTTCGTCTACCCGCTGGCATTTGGTGATTAGACCGTCAGCGACATCTTCAAGCTCATCCAGCTTCTTGCTTAGTCCCTGTATGCGTGATGTCAATTCTGACATCTCATTTTCACTGCTGTCTGGTCTTTCTTCTTTACGTACGCTCTGTGTATGGAGTCCGAATCCAAAGGCAACGACAGCCCCCCCTAGAGCTACCATTCCAATGTCCCACTCAACTTTCTCTATCAGGCCCTTGTATTTGGATGTAGAAATAATTAGTAACCCTAGGTAAACGAGCACAGCGTTGGTTACCAGCATGGGCCAAATAGACTGCCTCAAGCGGGCTACAAGTTGAGTAATGAAAAAATAGATGATGAAGAGCCCCACTGTTACAAAAGAGACATAGATTACCCAGCTAAAGGCAGACAATCCTAGGTGGCAAGATAGCCCCAGAATCACCGCTGCGAAGAAAAGAGCTATTAGCATTGGCAGGTTTCTTTTGTAGTGCATAAAACATCTCCTTTCTTATTCGGTTGTTTGTCACGCCTACACCAACCTTTCAGCCCCCGAATACACCTCTTCTACCTTCAGGGCTGCCGCAGCGCGGCCCGGGAAGCCTTCCGGATTCCACTTTCTCATGTGGTCAAAAAGCTCGCCGTCCCAGTGATATGTAATCGTTCCCTTGAGCTGAAAGGACCTGATTTCGTTCGTCATAAAAAGGACGGAGGCTTTGCTCCCCGATAGGATATTCTCCCGCGTCTTGTCGAAATAATTATCAGCAATCACGATCGTCTCTTCATCATATTTGCTCACAGCGCCTGCGTAAACGGCGTTGGGAACCCCATTTTCATCCACGGTGGCGAGGACGATCGGCCCTTGTCTATCATCCCAGGCTTTGCTTGCCTTCTCCGGCAACTTCGCCATTCTTCTCTTCTCCCATCGTTGTGATGATTGGTTTCAAAATACTCCATCAGATGAACGAATGTCAAGAGCAGATCCCGATAAGGTGTTGGTCCCTGGCCACACGGGCATTTCCCGCTCATTTTGCTCGCCACAAAGCTACGAAGAGCTAACTTGACACCATATTGCAGCTATGATAGATTTAGTCTCGGGTTCTCCCCCTGAATTTTGAGGTAACGGCTATATAACCCTGTAAGTGCGGTAATAAATAGAGGAGGTAAGCTATGAACATAATTGTTTGCGCGAAACAGATAATCGACCCCGAGACACCCGCCGCCGCCTTTAAGATCGATTCCGACGCGAAGCGAGCAGTTCCCCCGAAGGACAGGTCCATGGTCATCAGCGACTATGATGCCAATGCCATGGAAGCGGCGATGAAGCTGAAGGACGCCCATGGCGGCAAGGTCAGTGTGTTAAGCCTGGGGGGAGACTCCGCGCGAGAGGTTGTCATGCACTGCCTGGCCATGGGAGGCGATGAAGGATATCTCCTGAACGATCCCGCCTTCAACGATGCCGATAGCTACGCGACTGCCTACGCCCTGGCCGAAGCCATCAAGAAGATCGGAGAATACGATCTTATCCTAACCGGACGGCAAGAGGGTGACTGGGATGCAGGCCAGGTAGGCTCCGGCATCGCCGAGCTGCTCGGTATTCCCAGCGTAACCACCGTCGGGAAAATCGAAGCCGGCGACGGCAAGGCCACGGTAGAGAGAGTGGTCGCAGATGGCCGTGAGGTTCTGGAGATCGGATTTCCTGCCCTACTCACCATCAGTAGCGAGGTCGGAGAACCGCGATACGCTACCCTCAAAGGGATCATGGGAGCAAAGAAGAAGCCACTAACGTACTGGAGTTCCCAGGATGTGAGCCCTGCTGAAGCCAAGAACCAGATCCTGGAACTATACATCCCGGTTCATGAGGGCAAGTGCGAATTTATAGAGGCCGACTCCCCAGAGGAAGCAGGAACCAGCCTAGCCGCCAAGCTCAGGGAGATCAAGGTTATCTAACTCCGTAGGGCTTGCTAGAATCATAGGATAATGAAAGGAACTCTACAAACTGATTAGGAGGTAAACAAATGGCTGATAATAATGGCGTTCTGATTGTCGGGGAGGTTGAAGAGGGACAGCTTAGCCCCATAACCGCCGAACTCGCGGGCATCGGCAGGAAGCTCGCAGATGATCTAGGACAGGATCTCTCCGCCGCGCTGATCGGCAGCGAACTCGGGGATATCCCCAATGAGGTCGCCGCACTCGGAGCGAACAAGGTTTATACCATCGACAACCCTTTGTTCAAGAATTATCTAACGGATTCCTATGTGACAGCCATGGAAAAGCTCGTCAACGACGTTGCCCCAGAGGTGTTGCTCTTAGGACATACTCCCATGGGGCGCGACATAGCACCGAGGCTGGCTTTCAGACTCGGCACGGGAGCGACCATGGACTGCGTCGACCTGGCCATTGATTCCGATTCAAAGCTTCTGCGGAAGACCAAGCCAGTCTATGGCGGTAACGCTCTGGCTGTCTATGTCAGTCAAACCCACCCGCAGATAGCAGCGATCAGGGCCAAGACCATGGAGCCCGCACAACCTGACTCCTCCCGAAGCGGAGAGGTCACTCCCTTCGATCCCGGGATCGACGAGAGCATTGTAAGGGCCAAGTTCGTCGATAAGGTCAAGGAAGAGGTAGAAGGCATCAAACTCGAAGATGCTGAACTCGTGGTCTGCGGTGGCAGAGGCATGGGCAGCGCCGATGCCTTTCAGCAGCTCTACGACTTGGCCAATATGTTCAACGGCGCTGTAGGCGCTACCAGGCCGCCCTGCGACTCCGGCTGGGTACCTGACCACTGCCAGGTGGGCCTGACCGGTAAGCTCGTATCACCAAACCTGTACATAGGCGTGGCCCTTTCCGGGTCCAGCCAGCATCAAGCAGGGATGTCGGGATCCAAGAACATCATCGCCATCAACAAGGACCCTGAAGCCAACATATTTGGGATCGCCCACTACGGCGTTGTCGGCGATTACAAGAAGGTATTGCCCGCATTTGTCGAGAAGTGCAAGGAACTCGCCTCTAAATAGAAACGCCGACCCGAGAAGTCTGGAAATCGATGCAGGGCAGGCCAGCGGCCTGCCCTGCATTCTAATCCCTCAATGCTCGCGCTTCAAAAGCCCCTGGCCAACGCAACCAGGATCGCCTTTTGCGCATGGAGCCTGTTCTCGGCCTGGTCGATAAGGACGGATTGCGGACTGTCGATGAGCCCATCAGCGAGTTCCTCGCCATGGTGTACAGGCATGGGGTGCATGAGGATCGCATCACGACTTGCCTTTCCCAGAAGCTCCTGAGTGACCTGGTAATCGGCGAAATCGCTCCGCCGCTGTTCACGCTCGGACTCCACACCCATGCTCGTCCATACGTCGGTGTAGACCACATCCGCACCGTCAACTGCTGCCTCAGGGCTATCGTCGGAGACAACCTGTGCTCCGTTTGACGCAGCCAAATCCTTCCCCTTTCTCATGATCTCATCCGAGAGCTCGTATCCCTGGGGAGAGGCAAGTCTGAAGGTAATACCTGCCAGGGCGCATGCGAGGAGGAGGCTTGCCGCCACGTTGTTCCCATCTCCAACATAGGCCAATGTCAGACCTTTAAGTGTCCCCTTTTTTTCATAAATGGTCAGCAGGTCGGAGATGGCCTGGCATGGATGTTCAAGGTCGGAAAGGCCATTGATAACGGGCACAGGGGCATGCTGGGCTAGCGACTCCACAGTGCTGTGGGCAAATGTCCGCGCCATGACGAGGTTGACATAACGACTCAGCACACGCGACATGTCCGCCATCGGTTCCCTCTTTCCCAGCCCCACCTCATCCCCGGGAAGATAGATGGCATGTCCGCCAAGCTGGTGCATCGCCACATCGAAGCTAACCCGCGTTCGAAGCGAGGGCTTCTCGAATATCATGGCCAGCGTCTGTCCTTCAAGCAGCGGATCGAGCCCTTTTCGCTTCATCTCCTCCGCACCCTGCAGGACGCGCATCAGATCCTCACGACTAAAATCAGCAACCGAGAGTAAATCTTTTCCTTTCACAGTGAATTTAGTATAAGCCACAAAGATTCATTATGGCAAGTCCATTTTGCATTAAACTACGTCCTCAGTATGATATAATAGCCTCTGAGCTACACATGAACTACGCGGAAGCCCTGGACTTTGTCTTAAGTTTCGCCGACTACGAGCGCTGGCCGGGATTCGGGCATGCCTCCCGATTCGACCTGCGGCGGATGGGCCTGCTCCTCCAGCGACTGGGTTCGCCTCATTTGAAGAGACAAACCGTCCACATCGCCGGATCGAAGGGGAAGGGCAGCACAGCAGCGATGATCGCCTCGGCCCTCAGCGACGCCGGGTTCCGCACCGGACTCTACACCTCCCCCCACCTCCACACCATGCGAGAGCGGATCAGGATCGGGAACGAACTCATCAGTGAGCATGATTTCGCCGATCTCGTGTCCGCGATAAAACCCGCAGTCGAGGAAACGCACAGGGGCCAGTACGGGGAACTGAGCACTTTCGAGATTCTGACCACCCTGGGTTTTTACTATTTCCAAGAACAGGCTGCGGGCTTTCAGGTGCTGGAAACCGGACTAGGAGGCCGCCTCGATGCCACAAACGTGTGCCAGCCGGACGTCTGCGTCATCACTTCCATAAGTCTGGACCACACCGCCTTTCTCGGCGGGACTATTCCTGAGATAACAAAGGAGAAGGCAGGAATCATCAAGCCGGGCGTGCCAGTGGTCAGCGCACCCCAGGTTCCCGAGGCCAGCGAGGTGCTCCGTGCGGTGTGTCGGGAGAAAGGTGCAAGGCTTATCACCATTGGGGAAGACATTACCTGGACGCCAAAGGCGCTCACCGCCTCCGGCCACCCCCTGGCAATAAGGGGACAAAAGGGCGAGTACGAGGTCACTATCCCCCTCATCGGGGAAGTGCAACTGCAGAATGCCTGTACCGCGGCCACCGCGCTGGAGGTTCTTGACATAAATCATGAACACATAGTCTCCGGACTGGCCAGCGTGCGATGGTCAGGCAGGATGGAAATACTCAAGAAGGAGCCTGTATTTATCGTTGATGCGGCGCACAATGGCGACTCCGCCCGAAAGCTAACGGAGGCACTCCGTAAGAACTTCAGCTTCGACCGGTCAATCCTTATCATGGGAACATCCGGCGACAAGGATTCATCTTCAATGATAAAAGAGCTGGCGCCGTTCTTCGACCATGTTATCACCGCCACCGCCCACCACCCCCGCGCCAGCCCCTCGGCGGACCTGGCTATGGCGTTCCGTGAACGCGGGGTGGAGGCTCATGCGATGGAGGATATCTCAAGCGCAGTTTCCGGGGCGCTTTCCCAGGCGGGAAAACACGACCTCATCTGCGCCACAGGGTCTGTATTCCTGGTAGCAGAAGTGATCGAGGAAGTCAGAAACATCCAGGGAGAACGGTACCCCTCGTAGGAGCGGTCTCCAGACGTGGGAGCGGTCTCCAGACCGCGATAATCCGGCTCCTACCAAGGGACTTACAGATTGACCGAACACTCAGTATAGAAAGGAGTTCATGAAGGACGCAAAAGGAAGAAACAGAGTTGTAATCACCGGCATGGGGACCGTGAACCCTCTCGGGTTAAACGTCGAAGAATACTGGCAAACTTTGATTGAAGGGAGGTCCGGCATTGGACTCATCACCCACTTCGATGCCTCCGACCTCTCGTGCAAGGTCGCAGGCGAGGTGACAGGCTTCGACCCGCTGAATTTCATGGAGCGGAAGCAGGCGCGGCATATGGCGCGCTTCAGTCAGTTTGCCATTGCCTCTTCCACGATGGCGATCCAGGACGCGGGAATCGATGTGCAAAAGGAAGACCAGGAACGGCTCGGAGTCTACCTGGGCAACGGCATCGGGGGACTACCCGACATTGAGGCCGGATGCAACCTGCTAAGGGACAAGGGAGGCATGCGCCTTAACCCCTTCTTCATGCCAACGATCTTAACGAATCTGGCCGCGGGGCAGGTCAGCATCGCGCTGGGGCTCAAGGGATACACCTCAACCGTTTCAACCGCCTGCGCAGCATCCAATCAGGCCATCTCCGAGGCAACACAGGTGATCAGGAGGGGTGATGCCGACGTGATGGTCGCCGGAGGCACCGAGGCAGGGATAACGGCGATCGGCGTCGCAGGATTCGCGGTGATGAAGGCTTTAACGAGCTACTACGAAGAACCGGCCAAAGCGAGCCGCCCCTTCGACGTCAACCACGACGGATTCGTCCCCTCCGAGGGGTCAGGAGTACTCGTCCTGGAGAGCCTTGAGCACGCCTTAAGGCGCGGTGCTCGCATCCTGGCCGAGATAGCGGGCTGCGGCATTTCGTCCGACGCCCACCATGCGGTAGCTGTCGACGTAAACGGCGCTGCGCGGGCAATGCGCTGGGCAATCAAGGATGCGGGACTGTCCCCTACCGATATCGATTACATTAACGCGCACGGGACTTCCACACCCCTCAACGACTCCTCGGAAACCCAGGCAATCAAGCTAATGGCAGGCGATTACGCGTACAAAGTGCCAATCAGTTCCACCAAGTCCATGATCGGGCATCTGCTGGGAGGGGCTGGGGGAGTAGAGGCCGTTGCTTGCGTCAAGACCCTTAATGAGGGGATCATTCACCCCACAATCAACCAGGAAAGCCCGGACCCCGAGTGCGACCTTGACTACGTGCCAAATGCGGCCCGCAGCCAGAACGTCGAGACAATCCTGTCCAACGGCCTGGGCTTCGGGGGCCAGAACGCCTGTCTGGTATTCCGTAAATTCGAGGAGTAACTCGCTATCTCCATGCCTCGGAACCCAGCAGGGGATCATTGCTCCAGAAGTCATTGCGGAAAAGCCTCACTTCGCCGCACTTCTGGCAGACACCCCGGCTGAAGCGTTCAGTGGGCGGGTCTATGATCCAGTGATGAACGCACTGTACCTGAGGGGCTTCCTCTACACCCTCTGGAGGAGCTGCCACCGCTTGTTGCACCATTCCTGCCTCCATATATGCCAGCATCATCAGTAGTATGCCCCTCCGCGCAAAAGATGCCAATAGTGTACTCCCCCAAATCCTATAGGGGCCTGCTTCCACGGTTCAGCGTCAGGCAGCCAGGCAGTAAATACCCGCAGCAATGCCCTCAATTGCCACAAAGAGCGGCAGAATATACACGTAGACCTCCGCCAGATTGGCTTTAAAGTAGTCCGCGGAGAGAATGAGGCACAGATGTACAGGTGAGAGCAATACTCCCATCATACCGCTGACGTAGGCCAGCAACAGGGCAGGCCCATCCACACTTCCCCCCGACATCAGGTAAGGCATCAATAAGGGCATAACCACGCCGGCAAATGCCATTCCAAGCCCCATGGCAAGGCCTATGAGAAAGGGAGGGGCTATCAGAAGGAACAGGGCAGGAAGGCCAGCCGTTTGCATGCCGGAGATAATCGCTTCGGTGGTATCTGAGCCCTGTATTACCGCCTTGTAGAACATTATGGCATAGAGCAACAACAGGATTTTCACGTTCAAACCATACTTCAAGGGGCTTTTAAGGCTCGTCCACTTCAGTCGCCTCTGAAGTGCAAGGGCCCCTACAACCAGCGGGAAGGCTATAGCAGCATCAAGGCCCAGCAGGACCGCAGGGACCAGGACAAGGATCGGCCAGGCAGCCCGGAAAAGGTTCCCGACGACGGATTTGGTCAGCTTCCCCCCGGTGGTTGTGACCTTTCTCAGCACCCAATAACTCATAACAGCCCCGAGCACAGTTACCAGGACAGTAGCCGGGAAAAGGACCTTCAACAACGAAAGAAAGGAGACGGACAAAATCGCCCCGGTTATCACCACGGTTGGATATATCGGGAGAGAGAACTCCCATATGTGGCGGAACCAGTAGTTTATGAAGGTGCCCTGTTCAGGGGTAAGCCCAAGTCTCTCGACCAGGCCGCGAGAAGCGGTAGCTGAGACCAGTGCACCAGCTGGCATGGGCACGAGTCCTATCGCTGCCGGAATGAAATGCAACGCAACCCTGGGCCCCACGCTCTCCATTTCTCCCGCAAGCTTGGCCATCAAACCTTCCTGCTCCATGACACCACTCAGGGTTAACGCACTGGCGACGATTATCATTAGCTTAAGCGTCTGCAAGCTCCAGATGGAGGACCACATAAGCGAAGGAATGGAATCAAGGGGCACGACCATCACGGACATAACCACAGCCCCCACAAAGATAGCCAGGCCGGGATGGGCTCGTATCCTGACCAGCAGGATGATGAGCGCTATAGAGATCAATAAAGCTATAGTTGGACTAAGCATGGGACATCAAGGTAAACTGACGCCGGAGAAGAGTTTGTTAGCTATCAGCCCCGCGACGGAGGCAAAGGAAAGTGGGCTCGGCAGGATTCGAACCTGCGACCACCCGGTTATGAGCCGGGCGCTCTGCCGCTGAGCTACGAGCCCATGAGAACTCTCGATAAATTCTGTGGACAGGAAAAAGTATAGTGCAAATCATAGCCTGAAGTCAAATATAGTTCGGTATGCTCACATTCCCGTGTGCATCAGCACTTAGAAGGGCTCGCACATCATACCCTCTTTTGCGCAGCTCATCGCTGCCTCCCTGATTGCGGTCCAGAAACACCACAACTTTCCCTACCTGACATCCCTCCTCCTCCACCGCCCGGATGGCCTTGAATATCGCCCCTCCAGTGGTAATTACGTCATCCACGATGGCTACCGTGCCCGCGGATGGGAGATTCCCCTCGATATGCCGCCGTGTCCCATGTTCCTTCGGCTCGCTTCTGACGATGAAGGCAGGAATGGGGTTCCCCTCCATGTAACTCACCACGGCTACCGCTGCCACTATTGGATCAGCCCCCAGTGTTGGCCCCCCAATGGCCTGAATATCATCATCCTTCAATAGCTGAAAGACCTTCTTCCCTACAAGATATGCCCCCTCGGGACTCAAGGTTGTCATCCTTCCGTCAAAGTAGTATGAACTCTTCATCCCCGAGGAAAGGGTGAAATCACCATAAGTGAACGATTTTTCCTTGACAAGTTCCAAAAGCCGGTCCATTTCATTTTGTGCCATGTGCCCTCCTCAAGTTTGGTAGAGCTTGTACTGGCTAATGTATTCCTCGACTTCGTGTGGCACCAGATAGCGGATGGATAGCCCGTCCGCGACCAGAGAGCGGATGGTGGTTGAGCTGATGCCGATCAAAGGCACATCAACCTGCTTAATTCTCCCCGAGACCTCCGGCATCTCCGCCTCCAGCGTTGCAATATCAATTCCACTCACCCCGAGCCTTCTAACGGCGATGATTGTGCACATTTTCACCAGCCTCTCAGGCTCCTTCCAGCGATGAAACGCGGCCAGGGCATCCGGGCCAACGATGAAGTAGAGCGAATCTTCGTTGCCAAGGGTGCTTTTCAGTTCATCCAGCGTGTCCACCGTGTAGGATGGACCAGGCCTATCGAGTTCCATCCTAGACATTTCGAAATGAGGGTTCGATTCTATCGCCAGCTTGACCATCGCAGATCGATATCCTCCCCCGGTAACATCCCTCTCCGACTTCAGCCAGGGGTCTCCTGCGGGAATAAAAATCACCTTGTCTAACCCGACCTGAACGCGCACTGCCTCAGCGACAATCAGGTGCCCCAGGTGTATTGGGTCAAATGTCCCTCCGAATATCCCAATCTGCATATCATGCATCCTATGTAATTGGCTTTGGGTGGATTACCTTGAATCTGGATTCATCTTCCGGATCACCCGTGTTAGCTGGAGGGCCCATCTCCTTCAACAGCTCAGCAGCCTTGGCGATGAGGGTGCTCACCCCTTCACCTGTGGCCGCAGAGACAGGATAGACTGTGTATCCTCGCTCGGAGAACAGCCTTTTGCTTTCCTCAATCTCTTCTCTGACAGAGGGGATATCAAGCTTATTCAGGGCTATGATTTGAGGCTTATTTACCAGGAATTCAGAAAAGAGAGCAAGTTCATGGTTGATCTGGGCGAAGTCGGAAAGGGGGTTCTCACTGGTCCCATCGATCATATGGATCAACACACGCGTTCGTTCTATATGGCGCAGGAATTGATGTCCTAGTCCAGCGCCGGTATGTGCACCCTCCATAAGTCCGGGGATATCGGCCAGGACAAAGGACCGGTAGTTTGCCTCTACGACTCCCAGTGTCGGGACAAGGGTAGTGAACGGATACTCCCCGACTTTCGCTCTTGCCGCCGAGACCACATTTATAAGCGTTGATTTACCAACGTTCGGGAGCCCGACAATTCCAACGTCCGCGAGCAGTTTTAAGTCCAGGATCAAAGTCCGCTTCTCTCCCTCCCCACCCCCAGTTGCTATGTTCGGTGCACGCCTTGTAGAGGAGAGAAATCTCTTATTCCCTTTGCCCCCTTCCCCTCCCCACGCAACCACAAGCTCCTGTCCATGCTCGACAATATCACCAATCAAGTGCCGATCCTCACCATCTGCATTCCATACACTTGTCCCAACAGGCACCTTCAGATACATGTCCTCACCTTTCCGCCCATGCATCCCTTTACCCTTCCCATGTGCCCCATTCTTCGCTCTATAGAGTTTCCTGTTTCTGAATGAACTTAACGTAGACATATGATGATCGCCAACGAGAACAATGCTTCCCCCATCACCTCCATCGCCCCCATCAGGGCCTCCGAAGGGCACAAACTTCTCCCTTCGGAAGTTAACCACTCCATTACCCCCTTTACCTCCGTTCACAATAACCTCTACTTGGTCAATCATTAATGTACCATATCCTCGATTTTTATATCTCTTTAAATTATAACAGTAATGCTAATGCTGTGTGGAATGTTAAGGACTGGGATAAGTCGGTATTGAGGTTCGCTTTTTGAGATAAGTCCTGCACAGTCAGTGGGGATGAAAACGTTAAGGACTTTTTTCAGCGAAAATGCGAAACGGAATGATATCTTTGCCGATGGGGGTTATCCACATTAGAGGGCAGTTTTCCACAAAAAACACGGACTTATCCACACTTTCTGCGTGTTAACCCTTATCCCGACTGAGAGTAAAGCCGCTCCCTGAGTTGGAGAAGTTCCTTCCGGAGGGCTGGACTTTCCTCAACTTCCGCGGCGATCTTCCCATGCGCGTGGAGGGCAGTACTGTGGTCTCTACCGCCAAAGGTTTGGCCGATTTCCGTCCATCGTGCACCAAGCTCCTCTCGCAAGAGATACATAGCTACCTGCCGGGCCAGGGCAATGGACTTGCCGCGGCCCTTTCCGTAGAGCATGTCAGGGTCAACCTGGAAGTAGTCCGCGACCGTTTGGATTATCAGCGAGGGAGTCATGCTTCTCTTAGGTTCGCTTGAAGTCAGGTCCGCCAGTCCCTCCAGAGCGAGTTCTTCGGTGATCGGGGCGGACATGAGCTTGGCGTAGGCGATGACCCGGTTCAAAGCTCCCTCGAGCTCTCTCACGTTGTTCTGGACCTTTCGCGCGATGAGATTGAGAACGTCGATAGGCATCGAGATCTTCAGTGACTGTGCTTTGGCCTGGAGAATAGCTATCCGCGTTTCCAGATCGGGTGGTTGAATGTCCACAATGAGGCCCCATTCGAAGCGCGACCGGAGACGGCGTTCCAGGAGTGTGAGTGCCTTGGGTGTCTGGTCGCTGCTGAGGATTATCTGGCGGTTCGCGGCATGGAGGTCATTGAAGGTGTGGAAAAGACCCTCCTGAGTCTGCTCCTTGCCCGCAAGGAAGTGTACATCATCGATGAGGAGGACGTCCACATTCCTGAATTTGTTGCGAAATTCCTCACTGCTCCTCTCCCGGATGGAGGCGATAAACTCATTCGTGAACTGCTCAGCGGTGACGTAAATCACCTGCCACTGCTTTTGTTCCACGGCGTGACCAATGGCGTGTAAGAGATGCGTCTTTCCCAATCCTACCCCTGAGTAGATGAAAAGGGGGTTGTACACATTCCCCGGGTTCTCCGCTACCCCCAGCGCTGCGGCATGAGCCAGCCGGTTACAGCTTCCTACTATGAATGAAGAGAAGGTGTATTTGGGATTAAGGAGGGAGGAGTGTAGTGCTGGCTGTCTCACCTGGGAAGAAGGACCTTCTCCTTGTTGGCCCTGTAGAACCTGGAATCTAACCTCGAGGGAAGAGCCAATGATTCCGTCCAGGGTCTTCTTTATGAGATGGAAAAGGCGCTTTTCCAACCATTCCAGAGTAAAAACATTCGGTACCCCGACGGTAAACTGTTCATTGTCATAGGATAGCCCGACCGTCTCTTTCAGCCAGGTTCGGTAGTTGGCCTTGCTTACCTGTAGCTCCAGCTCGCCTAGAGCGGCTTCCCAGATTTCGCTAGCCTGTCGACTCTTCCCTTGAATCATAATATTGGCACTAAGTGGATGGACCGAGAGAGAAAAAGATCGGGACGGTGAAAGAATACCATTTAACGAGCTGCAGGTCAATATCCTTGGAATATTAAAATGCCCGACTTCTGCTCAGAACCGCGTATGGACCACCTGCCCCGCCGCTATGGTGGTCATCACCTGTCCCTTAAGCACGTTCCCTGCCAGTGGGGTATTCCTCCCTTTAGAGGCGAAATGTGATGGGTTGACGGTCCATTCGGTGTTGGGCGCGAAAATAGTGACATCCGCAACAGCCCCGATCTTCAAGCTTCCCATAGCCCCGGAGCGCCCGATGACCCGCGCCGGCTCGTAGGTCAGCTTCGAAACCAGGGTCGAGAGATCGATTTCCCCCTGATGCACCAGGGACATAACAGCCCCCAGAGCCGTCTCAAAGCCGCTGATGCCAAATGGGGCTTGGGAGAATGGGCATGATTTGTCGGCTTCGCTGTGTGGTGCGTGATCTGTAGCTATGGCATCGATTGTCCCGTCGCGCAAGCCTTCTACCAGGGCCGCTACATCCCTGGTGGTTCGCAGCGGTGGGTTTACCTTTGCATTCGTCCCATGGACGATGACCGCTTCCTCCGTCAGAGTCAGGTGATGGGGCGTTACCTCCGCAGTGACGTTAATACCGCGTTTCTTTGCCTGACGGATCATCTCCACTGACTTGGCGGTACTCACGTGTGCAATGTGGAGTCGCCCTCCTGTCTCGCTCGCCAGCCGGAGATCGCGCTCAACCATGTCATCCTCAGCGGCAGGCGGAATGCCCCGATACCCGAGCCTATCTGCCACCTTGCCCGCGTTCATATCCCCGCCCCGAGAAAGTGTCAATTCCTCACAGTGATTGGTGATGGGTAAGCCAATGGACTTGCTCCGCTGTAGAGCCCGGCGCATAACTTCAGCATTCCAGACCGGGCTCCCGTCGTCGCTGAAGGCGACTACTCCGGCCTCGCGCAGAACCCGCATATCCACCAGCTTCTCCCCCTCACGACCTTTTGTGACGCAGCCTATGGGTAAGACCCTTAAAACCCCTTCTTCATGTGCCAGCGACTGTATCCACTCGACCCTTGATTTTGTATCTATAGGGGGATGTGTATTGGGCATGCAGCATACAGCAGTGAATCCACCATTCGCGGCAGCAATGGTGCCGGTCGCAATCGTCTCCTTTTCCTCGAACCCTGGCTGCCGCAGGTGACAGTGTATGTCAATGAACCCGGGACAGACGATCATGCCTGTAGCGTCCAGGACCCGGTAAGGGGGCCTGGGGCTGCCCGTTGGCCCGAGCTGCACTATTTTGCCCTCGGATATCACCAGATCATCGATGCGGTCGATGCCCTGCAAGGGGTCAAGTATTCGCCCGTTCTGGATAATCAGGTTCATAATATTCCTCCGGAAAGAACCCTACGCCTCTCCCCGGACTTTGCTGGGGAGAGGTTGCCCGCCATAGGCGGGCAATTCAATCGAGAATTCTACATTCCGTATCGACAACATTTTGTCGATGATTAGGCGCTAAGCGCCTATCTGTTATGCTGATTATAACACGGCGATTGATCAGCTTGAACCTGGCATTCAAATACAGCTTGCCTTATCCTTGGATTCACTGTAAAATAATCCAATGTGAAACAATCTGGCTGATATGATAGGCAGAGGTGCTTACATCCGGAGGGATTATGGGAAGCGTTGCTGACCGGCTCACTGAACTGCAGGAGAAAAGAAAGAAACAGACCGCCATGGGCGGCAAGAAGAATATCGAAAAACAACATGCTTCGGGGAAATTGACTGCCCGGGAGAGGCTCAACTTACTATTTGATCCCGGTAGTTTCCATGAGCTGGACCTGTTCGTGCGGCATCGATCTACTCAGTTCGGAATGGAGAGTACCTCCATTCCCGCAGAGGGAGTGGTCACCGGATACGGAACGGTCAACGGACGCCGCGTCTGTGCCTTTGCGCAGGATTTCACGGCAAAGGGCGGCACGTTGGGTGAGATGCACGCCCAGAAGATCTGTAAGGTCATGGATTTGGCGGTTCGTACAGGGGTGCCGCTTGTGGGCTTCAACGATTCAGGCGGTGCCCGGATACAGGAAGGGGTAGATGCTCTCCATGGGTATGGCAGTGTGCTGTATCGCAATTCATGTGCCTCTGGGGTAATCCCGCAGATCTCAGCTATAATGGGGCCGACTGCTGGAGGAGCGGTGTACTCCCCTGCCATGACCGACTGGGTATTTATGGTTAAGGGAACGAGCTATATGTTCATCACCGGCCCCGAGGTCACCAAAGAGGTCACTGGCGAGGAGATTACAAAGGAAGATCTGGGCGGAGCGATAACCCATGCCACCAAGAGCGGCGTAGCCCAGTTCGTATCGAACACTGACGAAGAGGCTATTGAGTCGATTAAGGAACTTCTAAATTACCTCCCGTCCAGTAGCAGAGACGCCCCCCCTGTAGTGGAAACAGGCGATGACCCCAGGCGCGTTATCCCTGACCTGGACGGGGTAGTGCCGGACAACTCGCGGCAAGTCTACGACATGAGGAATGTGGTCCGCCTCATCGTCGACAACGGGAAGATTATGGAGCCGTATTATGACTATGCCCCCAATATCATTGTCTGCTTTGCCAGGATGAACGGAAGGACCGTGGGCATTGTCGCCAATCAGCCGATGCATCTTGCTGGCTGCCTGGATGTCAATGCCTCCGATAAAGCCACGCGCTTTATCCGGTTCTGCGATGCTTTCAACATCCCGCTCATTACACTGGCTGACGTCCCGGGATACCTTCCGGGAACAAACCAGGAGTGGACGGGGGTCATTCGGCACGGGGCCAAACTCCTTTGGAGTTATTCGGAGGCTACTGTTCCCAAGATAACTGTGGTCACACGGAAAAGCTACGGGGGATCATACATCGGGATGTGCAGTAAGGAACTCGGAGCTGACTTCGTCTTCGCCTGGCCGACAGCCGAGATAGCCGTGATGGGGGCGGAGGGTGCAATCCCGATTATCTACAAAAGGGACCTCGAAAGTGCCGATGATCCGGATGCCGAGCGCGAGGAGAAGTTGCAAGAATATCGGGATCGCCTGTATAATCCCTATATCGCTGCCTCACGAGGAATTATAGATGATGTTATAATGCCCCGGGATACCCGGGAAACGATCATCAGCGCACTCGAGTGCGCTGTCACCAAGCAGGAAGTGAGACCTCCCAGGAAACACGGGAACATACCGCTATAAGGTGGCTGGGTGCCCTGCTTTGGGAGCGGGTGGGCTGCGTCTGGATAGATGGATAGAGCGAGGCTGAGCACCAGGGTTTACGTCCTAAACAAACCTGGAATGGAGCGAGGTTAAAAATCACCACAAAAACAGTTTTGGGTTTGTTTAGGGAGTTGGAACCCCCGGGGAAGCGATTCCCTGTCATGCATAGCACACCCAAGGAGGAGTATCGTGAAAGGAATCGGAGATGGCCCCATATTGGCAAAGGACCTGACTCCCGACAAGGTAAAGTCGCGTCCAGAGGCCCAAAATCCCGTCAAGATATGCGATGTTACGTTCCGTGACGGGCATCAGTCCAACATAGCCACACGCATGCGCACAGAAGATATGGAATGGATGGCTGAGGAAATGAACAAGTGCGGCTTCTATTCCATGGAGGTGTGGGGTGGGGCCACATTCGACGTTGCCCATCGCTTCTTGGGAGAGGACCCGTGGGACAGGCCGCGTCTTCTCAAGAGACTTATGCCCGACACCCCGCTGCAGATGCTTTTGCGCGGGCAGAACCTCGTGGGCTATCGTAACTACCCTGACGATGTCGTGGATGCCTTTGTCGAGCAATCCGCAGAGGTCGGCATTGATATCTTCCGCGTCTTCGATGCGGTAAACGATGAGCGCAACCACGAGCGAGCGGCAAAGGCAATCAAGGAATGCGGCAAGCACTACCAGGCGGCAGTGTGTTACTCGTTGACGCAGCCCCGCATGGGCGGGCCTGTTTACAACCTTGATTATTACGTCAATAAGGCCCGGCTTTTCGAGGATATGGGGGCGGACTCGATATGTATAAAGGACCAGGCGGGACTGATCTCGCCGTATGACGCCTATGACCTGATAAAGGCTCTGAAAGAAGCCCTCAGTGTGCCTGTGGACCTTCACACACACTACACCAGCGGTCAGGGGTCGATGTCGTATCTTAAGGCGATTGAGGCTGGGGTTGACATAATCGATATGGCACTCTCTCCGTTTGCCCTGCGTTCCGCTGAACCGGCCATTGAGCCATTCGTGATAAGCCTGTATGGTACGGATAGAGACACGGGCCTCGATATAGACCAGCTATCAAAATGCAGTCAGATGCTCGAGGAGATCGCTCCCAAATATTCTGACTTCCTAAACCAGTCGAGGATGTCGGTCATAGATGCCAATGTGCTGGTTCACCAGATACCCGGTGGAATGACCAGCAACTTCATATCTCAGCTCAAACAGATGAATACACTTGACAGGCTGTCCGAGGTTCAGGCTGAGGCGGCCAGGACGAGGGCCGAATTCGGCTATCCTCCACTTGTTACGCCCACGAGCCAGATTGTGGGGGTCCAGGCGGTACAGAATGTGCTAGCCGGGAGGTATAAGATATTCTCCACTGAGGCCAGAAACTACATTAAAGGCCTTTATGGTAAGCCGCCGGCTCCGATGGATCCCGGGGTCCAGGAAATCGTTCTCAAGGGGACAGAGGCGATTACGTGCCGGGCTGCGGACATGATCGAGCCGGAGCTGGAGAAAGCCAAGGAGGAATCGAAGGAATTCGCCAGGAACATCCAGGATGTGCTTATCTATGCTCTCTATCCCGCGACCGGCGAGCGCTTTCTCAAGTATAAGTATGGGATCGATACCACTGTGCCGGATGACTGGAAACCGCCTAATGCCCCACCACGGTAGTGTTTGATCGGGAGGTAAAAAGAGAGCGCCCGCCGCAGGCGGGCGCTCTCTTTTTCTAACTCATAAGATCCACGTACATATCCTCGAGGGCGGACTGCTGCACCGAGAGGTCGACCAGTGCCCATCCGTTTTCCGAAACCCTGTTGAGCAGCGTGGAGATTTGGGCAACATCGGCCGAGCGGAATACGTAGTTGCCGTCCCTCATTTCGTAGTCGAGTGGCTCATCCGCTTTGAAAACGACCTCGTACTCGCGTTTGCCGAGGGTTTCGCGCATCGCTTCCACGGTATCACAGACGATCAACTCCCCGTTCTTCAGAATGGCTACGCGATGGCAGATATACTCCAGGTGAAACAGGTTGTGGGCACTCACCACGATCGTCTTGCCATCGTTGTTCAGCTTCTTGAGATACTCGATGATGAAGAACGACGTGAGCGGGTCCAGTCCTGAATTGGGTTCATCCAGGATCAGCAGCTTCGGGTCGTGCAAAAGCGTCCGGGCGATGGCGACCTTCCTCTTCATCCCCTTTGAGAGTTCGCCGGTGTATTTATCCCTCTCCGGCAGGTTCAGTGAGTCCAGAAGCGAATCTAGGCGCTCTCTTGCCATCCACTTCGGCAGGCCGTAGAGTCCGGCGAAGAACATCAGGTATTCTCTCACTGTCATGTTTTCATAGAGCGGGGTTTCCTCAGTGAGGTAGCCGATATGCCGCTTGGCGTCGATGCTGTCCCTGAGCATGTCCTTGCCCATTACACTCACTGTTCCCGAAGTGGGACTCAACAGACCCGCCGCCATCTTGAGGGTGGTTGTCTTTCCCGCGCCGTTGTGCCCGATTATCCCGAAAATCTCCCCTTCTTTCACCTCGAGATTCAAATCCCTGACCGCGGTGAAGTCCCTGTAATGTTTGGTGAGAGATGCAAGCTCAATCATTGTTTTTCGTTCATTATTCTAAACCTTTCTCGGGCCCAAATCTTGGGTGCAAACCCCGAATTCATAGTGGGGCTGCCACTGCATCTTTTGGGGTGATTCTGTCGTATAATGTGTGTGGTCATCAGAAGTGGTTGTCCGCCGAAGGTGGGTGGCAATCTCCTAAGTCCCCCTTTAGTAAAGGGGGATTTAGGGGGATTAAAGAGATTGCTTTGTCCACTACAGGCAGAGGGAGGCTAAAGCCTCCCCTACCCAGCTAGCTACGTTTTCGTAGCAGTGACATAAGAATGGGCGAACGAAAGGCATCGATAACCCATGAGAAGTACGCTCCTCATATCCAAACGTGAGATAACCCGGCTGCGCACCAGGTTCACGGGCAAGTCGAGGATAGGCCTGGTGGCTATCATTCTGCTTGCTGCCGTGCTTTCGTACACTATTTACAACCAGGACTTCGGCCTGAGCAGGGATTTGTACACGGTTGGGGTTTCCCCGGGAGCACCTTCCATAACAGGAGAGCAATTCAATGTCATCTCGGTCGAGCCGGACAAGGGTCACGCCATGCTCTCGGAGAAACGCATCGATGTGTACATTGGCAAGACCACAGTGTTCTCCAGAGAAGACGAGAGATCGAAGCAGGCCGTGGGGGCACTCAAGAAGTATCTGGAAAAGGAAGAGCTTGTCAGGATTGCTCAAACGCATGATATCGACGAGGCGTTTCCGCTTCGCATCGAGGTTCGCCATTCGCCGGTTGCGGCGGAGGCACGGGATAACGCAACCAGGGCGAGTCTTTCGGACATACTGGACTCAGGAACGGGAGCATCTACTTCTACCTCCGCATCCTCTTCAACATCGGAGTCCCGATCATCGCCTGCCGCTGGGCAAGAAGTAGAAGGGGAATCATCCTCACCTCAATCCTCTCCCGTCAAGGGAGAGGACACTTCGCCTAACGGGGAGAGTGCCCCCTCGCTGGAGCAAGAGACCGAGGGCAATTTGCCCGACGAAATGACAGCCGCCGATCAAGCGGTGCAGGCGCAACTCGAGGAGTACACCCATGGAAGCAGCATGCCTGAGTTCCAGGCTGAGTTCGCCCGCGATGAGGAAATAATTGTGCCGTCATTGTCGCAACCTCCTATGCCGCTTGCGCAGGTGCTGATTGCTTTCTTCTACATCATTCCCACCTTCATCGTCAGTGTATTCTTCACCAGCAGTTTCATGGAGGAGAAGATAGGCAGAAAGCTGCTCGTTCTGCTCTCGTCCCCTGTGACGCCTTTTCAGATAATCCTCGGCAAGATGCTGCCGTATATCGGGTATTCCCTGGTTGCCATCGTAGCCATAACCTTGATCCTGGGAGGGGAGGTGTTTCTCAGTCTGGCTATCTTCACTCCTGTTATCCTCTTCGTGCTCAGCGTGCTGCTCATGGTTGCTCTGCTGTACAGAACCTTCAAGGACCAGACCTTCTTCTCGGTATTGGCCGGGTGGCTTATCATCGTTTATCTCGTTGCCCCGGCAATGTTCACCGGCGTCAGCGAGATAAGCTTTATTTCACCTCTCACGCTAGCAGTGCAAATGTACAGGGGTGAATCATTTGGAATGATGGAGTACCTGCTGGCTACGCTGCCACTGTATTTGTCGTTCCTGGTAACGATGTTCGTCGGAGTACGGATATTCAATGAGGAGTACCTGATGGGTTTCCGCTCGCTCCACAGGAAGATGAGCGAGGCAATATATCTGGCCATCGACAGGGACCATCTTAATATATCTGTGTTCTGTCTCAGTCTTCTACTTATTCCGCTTGTCTTGATGGTGGAGTTTGCCTCGATAGTCGTTGCCCTAAACCTGTCCGTGTCCCTCTCGCTGGTGATTATACTTGGCGTTTCGGTGGTAGGGGAGGAGATCGGCAAGTCGGCCGGGATTGTTGTCCTTTTGCAGAATGGAGTTATTAACTCGTTCAAGAGCGTGCTCAAATTCTCGTTCCTGGCTGCGCTTGGCTTTCTGGTGGGGGAGAAGGCTTTGCTGTATGTCACTATGAGTGTAGTTTCCAAATCCCAGTTTATTGAAGCTGCTTTCGGCTCCGGGTTCCTTGCCTTGCCCCTCGTGCTCCACTTTGCATGCACATCTGCTGTCTGCCTCCTCACAGCACGGCTCGGCATCAAATACTACCCGCTGGGCATAGCAGCGGGAGCGGTAATTCATGGACTGTATAACCTCTTCGTTGTGATGGGGGTGCTATCTTGAGGGAATTCTTTGTTCTGGTAGGGAAGGAACTCAAGGCGATCAGGCGGGAGAAGACGATCATGTTCGCCATTTTCATCCAGCTCTTCATCGCCGCCTTCTCCTCGTTCTTGCTTGTGGGGGTTATGTCATTCTACGATCCTGGATCCATAGGGCGGAACTCACGGGTAAATCTCGATGTGGCAGCCGTCGGAGCCACGGAGAGCCCGGTTATCGATTTCGTTGAGTCCGAGGATAATATCCACGTGAAACGATTCTTGAATACCGAAGCCGCCGATCAGGCCTTCCGCTCTGGCCGAGTCGACGCGGTTATGTCCATACCCGAGACCTCGTCGAAGACAGTGGATATGCAACTTGTAGTTCCCGAGTCGGACACTAAGTCGACGCTTGTACTTATGACCCTTGATACGCCCCTTAAGGAGGCGGAGAATTATTTGCGGGAGCAAAACGGGATAGAGTTAAGTTATAACGGACTTGAAGGGGAGCCCCATACAAGCTATGAATTCCTTTACTCCATAATAATCCCGCTCTTGATGTTCTTTCCCGCGCTCATAGCGGGAAGCATCACCATAGACACGATATCGGAGGAGTTTCAGAACAAGACCCTCGACACGCTGCAGGCAGCGCCCCTGTCCTTGAGCGAGATATTCCTGTCCAAGGTTTTTGCTGCCGGTTTAACAGCCCTTGTGCAGTGTGTCCTGTGGGTGCTCCTCCTGAGGCTGAATGATTTCTCCATACAGAACGTGATATCCGTGTTATTGCTTTCTGTGCTTGTTGCCATATGCATTGCCTTTGGTGCGGCGATTATCGCATTACATTTGAGGGACAGGGAAAGGGCCCAGTTCGTGTATTCGATAGCGCTTGTCGTAGTGGCTGGGCTGACCCTTTTTGTGAGTCCTTCGCCGTTTGGACTCATGACCAGGCTGGCGGCCGGAGGCCCTTATGTGGGGATGGCGAATGTGCTGCTGTACATTGTGCCGATAATTATACTGAGCGGAGCGTTTTTGTTTAGCTCGAAGAGGCTGGAGGCGGCATAAGGCTGTGCTAAATTCAGAACTCAGGACATAGCGCCTGTGGAGCTGAAGGGTATAGTGTGCACCGAAG
>JBKGZM010000008.1:0-47363 GCA_046545575.1 Dehalococcoidia bacterium | reverse complement strand
TCGAGGGGCTAATGAAGGTAGAGAATTGAAGTCTGTCTGGAAGATCCGTTACAAAGGCGAGAGCACATCGGAGTTCGAGCCACGGCTAGCCTCCGAATGGGACATAGTATCCGACGGCACAGAGTATCGGTTCAAGATACGGGAAGGGGTCAAATTCCACGATGGTAGCGCACCCCTCAAGATGTGGAATACTCCTTCGAGCGGGCGATGGTACAGGACCGCGCTGGGGGACCAGTCTGGATGCTTCTGGAACCACTCCTCGGCGTTCATTCTACAAGGGACAGGGAGGGAAACCTCGCCGTTGACTTCGAGGATATAGATAAGTCCGTGGAGGTCGAAGGCGACTGGGTAGTTTTTCATCTCAAGAATCCCTGCCCTCCGTTTATTCACATCCTGGCCTGGACATGGTCCTCTATTATCCCCAAGGACTGGGCAATAGCACAGGGAGCCTGGGACGGAACGAAAGCCAACTGGAAAGATTATAACAATCCCGAGCAACCTCCCCTCCAGGGCGTCGCAAACGGGACCGGGCCCTACAAGCTACAGCGATGGGATCCCGGCGTTGAACTCGTACTCACAAAGAATGAGAACTACTGGAGAGAGCCGGCCGATATCAAGACGGTCATGTTCAAGGTAGTGCAGGAATGGTCAACGAGAAAACTCATGCTACAGAACGGAGATGCGGACGGGGTATATGTCCCACGAGCCCACATACACGAACTGGAAGGCGCTGAGGGAATAAGGGTTCACAAGGATTTGCCGAGTCTGGAACTCGTGACAGCGTTGTTCAACCTTACATCAACCCATCGAGCCAGTACATAGGCAGTGGAAAGCTGGACGGCGAAGGCATCCCTCCCGACTTCTTCAGTGACAAGAACGTCAGAAAGGGCCTCGCACATCTAATCAACTATGACCAATACATAGAAGAAGCCCTCCTGGACGAGGCTAGACAGCCAGGCTCCTCCATAATAAAAGGCATCCCTTTCTTTGATCCGGAAGAGGCCAGGTATAGCTACGATGAAGAGAAGGCAGAGGAATACCTGAAGAAAGCCTGGGAAGGGAAGCTATGGGAACAGGGAATGGAACTTACCCTGCTCTATGATACAGGTAACGAGCCAGCCAAAACCGCCTGTGACATGTTGAGGTACAAACTGACAAGGATGAATCCGAAGTTTGAGGTAAAGGCACAGGCAGTGGATTTTTCATCTTATATCGATAAGGTAGTGCAGGGATCTCTGCCCATGTTCATGATTAACTGGATAGGGGACTACCCGGACCCACACAGCTTTGTGTTTCCGTTCATGCATAGCCAGGGGACAGGAGCAAAGTTCCAGGGCTACAGCAACCCTGAAGTGGACAAGCTCATTCAGCAAGGCATTTCAACTATTGAAGAAGAAAAGCGCGCCCAAATCTATGATGCACTGCGGGACATTTATCACGAAGAGGTAATAAGCATACCCTTACACCAGCCCTTACTGAGGCGTTATGAACGGGGCTGGATAAAAGGATGGTACCACAACCCGATGTTCAGTCAAGCGCAGTATGTGTACCCTCTACAAAAGGGTTACTAGCAAGCAAGTGAAATGGGAACCATCTTCCACTAGCCAATTTATATGCACCTAAGAAGCCCCCTTGAGGGGTTTCTTATTTTTGAATCTCTCCGGAGTCAGACGTTGGAGTTGAAGACTTACATCATCAGGCGACTCCTCTTACTCATCCCGGTCTTGCTGGGAGTTACCCTTCTCGTCTTTGGCCTGCTGCAATTAATCAGTCCCACTCAGAGGGCAACGCTCTATGCAACCAGCGCCAGAGACCTGCAAAACATCGACACACTGATCAATAAGTACAACCTCGACGAGCCCGTTTATATTCAAATGGCACCTGGATGAGTGAGGTGCTCCACGGGAACCTCGGATGGTCTGAGGTAGTATCCATGCCTGTGACAGATGCATCGCTCCAGTTCCTCCCTGCTACGATCGAACTCGCACTCTTCAGCGCGCCTCTCATCATACTAATAGGGATATTCATGGGACGGGTAGCCAGTGCCCACAAAGACAAAGCCATCGACCATATCTCAAGGCTTGTCGCGATAAGCGGATGGTCTCTCCCCACTTTCTGGCTGGGACTCGTATTGCTCATGGTCTTCTACGGATACTTCCAGGGAATCTTGCCCCCTGAGAGACTCAGCTCCGAAATCAGCCTGTACGTCCACTCATCTCAATTCACGAATTACACTCACATAAACAGCATCGATGCCATCCTGAACTGGGACGGCAGGGTTCTGCTCGACTCATTACGGCACCTGGTGCTCCCCGTCATCACACTCAGTGCTGTTCAAGTAGCGCTCGTTATGGGGATTATGAGGTCGAGCATGCTTGAGGCTCTTGGCAAACGATACATTGTAACAGCCAAGGCAAAAGGCCTCAGCGAAAGAGATGTGATGGTCAAACACGCTCAGCCAAACGCCCTGATACCAGTAGTTACCGTTGCGGGATATATCGTTGCTCTGCTGATGAACGGGGTAGTGATCACCGAGACCGTGTTCAATTACAAGGGAATCGGCTGGTGGTTCTGGCAATCGGCCATAAACCTGGACATCGCAGGGGTACTGGGATTCACCCTGTTCAACGGTGTGGTGTTTGTATTCATCAATCTCATAATTGACCTTATATACATGCGGATCGACCCCAGGGTAAGGCTAGGGGCTGGGATTTAAACTGAAGTAAAGGGACAACAAATGAGAAGAATACTTCGTCAGATAATCAGAAATCCCCTTTCACTGACAGGGATGATTCTGATCTCGATATTCGTTATCATTGCCTTGCTGGCTCCAGTGCTGGCTCCTGTACCAGAGGGCAGCCCCGACGCATATCGGAGTCATACTTTTCGCATACACCCCGGACTCCGGGGTTTGGTTGCTTGCAATCTTCGTATGCCTTTTGGGAATGGGTTACGGTGGCAGCAATGCACTCAGGCCAGCGATAGTAAGGGAATACTATGGAAGGTCCGATTTCGGATCGATTTTCGGTCTGATCGTAGGTGTAAGCATGCTCGGCTCTATAATGGGACCAGCACTGGCCGGCTGGGCATATGACACCTTGGGCAGTTATAATGGCATATGGTATTTCTATGTATTCCTTTCACTCACGGCGATCACGCTCGTTTTAAGCATCCGCTCAATAAAGCGTACCAGTGTGAGTTGACATAACCATGTTGCTGAACTGGGCAAATGCCGCTATTCTCAGTGCCGCCATTCTGGCAGCGGTCAACACAGTAGACAGCCACCTCATAACGAAGAGGATGCCCAGTCTGCGGGCATTCCTGATCCTCCCGGCTGTCATCGCTGCTATATATGGCGGCATAATTCTCTACCGCTTTCCCATACCTCAAGGGGTCGACACAGTTCCCATCTTGTTCGCCATCGCTTCGGCCCTTCTTCGTTCCGCTGGAATCGCGCTATTCCTGTTCATGATGCAAACGGAGGAGGTCTCACGGATTATGCCGGTGGTTAACACCCACCCGGTATTTGTCGCTATCCTGGCAGTTCCGTTATTGGGGGAAGCCCTGATTCACCTGGAGTGGACGGCCATCTTCATCACGGTTGCCGGGGCGGTGTTGATCTCCATTAAACCGGGAGTGAGCCTGGTTAAAACATGGCTCGGCAAACCCCTCATCTTCCCTCTGGCAGCCAGTCTGTTTCTCGCGGGGGCAAACCTGACCAGCAAATACGCTCTGGAGCATATTTCATTCTGGAACATGTACGCCATCGGGGCACTGGGAATGGCATTCATCTTTCTAGCCCTTGCTCTCCGCCCTGCTACCATTCGCCAGTTTCGCAATATAGATAGGCCGAGATCAACGTTATCAATTCAGGTATGTAATGAGTCACTTGTCCCTATCGCCGCGATCTTCCTTTACTGGGCCATCCAGAACGGACCGGTCTCGCTGGTCTCAACGATTGCCGGTGCTCAGCCTGTCTTCGTCTTCATATACGCGTTTATCCTGAGCCGCATATCATCTACCTTTTTGCTAGAGCAAAGTATGGGAAAGGAAACGATGGCCTTGAGAATCGTCTCCATTGCCATGATCGTGGCAGGGGTAACGATTATTCACCTGGTATAAGAGATACTAACGGTTGTTTTCCCCGACCCGAACGCGCCCCCAGATAGCAACCGCACGGGCAAGAGAATCCACAGTCACGGACTCTGAATCATCGGCTTTGCGGAAACAGAGTTGCATATAATTGTTCAGCAAAAGTGCCCCAACCCCTTCGATACCGGAGCGGAGCGCAGCAAGCTGAGTCACGATGCTTTCGCAATCGCGCCCCTCCTCGATCATCTTCTCGATACCGCGCACCTGACCTTCAATCCTCCTCAGCCTGTGTACCAGCACTTCCTTGGAAACCTGTTCTTCAGCCATAGCACCCCTCAATACATTATTCAGCTTATCTCGGAGTATGTGGGGGGTTGATATACCATACCCCCATAGGGTATAATCACGATAAATAGACCCGATATTTTCATTCTACCACCCACAGCTAAAGATGTCAGTAGCACGAGAGAAGGATGGCGGTAAAGAGAATGTAGGGCAGATTCTTGATAGCTGCCCGGTAAGGAAGGGATATCCCAGATATAATTCGAGAATCCTTTTTTGTTGCCGGGATATGATCTAAAAAGGAGGGGCGATGAACGGATTTGAGCCGAAGATAGCCGCCTTTTTTTGTAATTGGTGTTCCTATGCGGCTGCTGATCTTGCCGGTATCTCGCGGGCCAAATACCCGCCAAATGTGAGGATCATTCGGGTGATGTGTTCCGGGAGAGTGGATGAAAGGCTTATACTGAAAGCTTTCTCTGCTGGTGCTGATGGGGTTTTGGTTTGCGGCTGCCACCCCGGAGATTGCCACTACTTGAAGGGCAATCTAAGCGCTCGGAGAAGGGTAACAGGCATTAGACCATTCCTTGAGGCCGTGGGAATCGATCAGGATCGCCTCAGGCTAGAATGGATCGCAGCCTCTGAAGGCCCCAAGGTCGCTGAGACGGTAAAGGACTTCACAGAGCAACTAAAACAACTTGGTCCAAGTCCATTTAACAGGAGGAATAATGAGCATTGAGTATGTTCCTACGATCTGTCCGTACTGCAGTTGTGGCTGTGGCCTCAACTTGGTGATAAAAGATGGCACGATAATCGGACAGCAACCATGGAAAGAGCACCCTATAAACGAAGGTACAAATTGTCCGAAGGGAAAGAATGCCTACCAGTTCCTGTACAGTGAAGACAGACTTAAGACGCCATTAATCAAAAAAGATGGTACCTTGCAGGAGGCATCCTGGGATGAAGCATTCGATCTTATAGCGTCCAAATTGAAAGAGGCAAAACCCGAGGAATTTGGCTTTATTGCCTCGTGCCGGAACAGTAACGAGGACGCTTATGTGATGCAGAAGTTTTCCCGAACAATTATGGGCACCAATAACGTGGAATACTGCGGTCGGCTGTGCCATTCCCCTGCCGCGGCTGCCCTGATCCCGGCCATGGGGTCAGGCGCGATGCAAACATCTCAGCCCGAAATCGAACTTGCTGATTGTATATTCCTCGCCGGTGTTAATCTGCAGGAGACCTTTCCCCTTATAGCCAGGAGAGTACAGCGGGCGAAGAAAAAGGGAGCAAAGGTTATCTATACCGACCCCAGAACTACCGCTACCGCCAGGCACATAGCGGACATTCACCTGCCGCTAAAATCGGGAACAGATGCTGCACTCATCAACGCCATGATGAAGATCATCATCGACGAAGGACTGGAGAACAAGGATTTTATCTCCTCAAGAACCGCTGACTTCGACCAGCTCCGTGATTTCCTTTCACAGATGGACCTGAACGAAGCAGTCGAGACCACAGGCGTTCCACTGGAAACAATACGGGAAGCAGCAATTACCTATGCCAAAGCAGAGAGAGCATGCATCCTGTATGACCAGGGGATGTCCCAGCATTATGTGGGAACCGATAACGTGAGAAACCACGCTAACCTGGTCCTCCTCTGCGGGCACGTTGGAAAACCAGGAACAGGCGTAAACTCGATGAGGGGACAGATAAACGGTGAAGGCAGCGGCGATATGGGGTGCCTGTGCGTGTTCTATCCCGGATTCAAGCGCGTTAGCGAGGACTCGGCGAAGTTCTTTGAGGAAGCCTGGGGGGTCAGCGGACTGCCCACCAATCCCGGTATCACCTACATCGACATGCTGTATAAGTGCCCTTACCTCTACGTCGCTGGGGGAGACCCCATGATGGCGGTCCCCGATGTCAATAACGTTAAAAAGGCACTGGAAAACTCTCAATTCCTGGTAGTTCAGGATATCTTCCTCACCGAGATAGCCCAGCTAGCCGACGTCGTGCTGCCAGCAGCGACATGGGTGGAGAGAGAGGCTACACACACGTGGATAGACAGGCGCGTGCAGAAGATAGAAAAAGTAATTGATGCCCCAGGTGAAGCCAAACCCGACTGGTGGATCGTGTGCCAGCTCGCTGAGAAAATGGGATACAAGGATAACTTTAACTTCGAATCCCCTGAACAGATATTTGAAGAGATAAGGACCTGTGTTCCACAATACAAGGGAATAAATTACGACCGGCTGAGAAACACAATAGGAGGCATTCATTGGCCATGTCCTTCCGAGGATCACCCGGGAACGCCTACCATGTTCGGGGAAAAGTTCAATACTCCCGATGGTTTGGGGCATTTCCAGGCAGTAGAGTTCAAGCCCCCGGCAGAACCAACGGATAAAGACTATCCATACATTTTAACCACGGGCCGCAGCATCTTCCACTACCATACTGGAGCAATGAGCAGAAGGACGCCAAAGCTGCTCAATGAGGTCCCTCAGGGGTTCGTGGAGATTAATCCCGCAGATGCCTCTAAAGAAGGGATGAAAAACAAGGATATGATTACCCTGGAAACACGAAGAGGCCGAATAGAGGTTGAAGCACGAGTGACCGATGTTGTGCCACAGGGACTTCTATTCTTGCCCTTCCACTTTCCCGATTCACGCGCCAACGCACTGACTATTTCCGTCCTGGACCCGAGTGCGAAGTGTGCTGAAACTAAAGTATGCGCTGCCAAAATGGAGGTGAAATAATGAAAGGGGACATGTACATTGCCCGCTCATGGGACAAGGATATAACAGAGCAAGCTGAGTGCGGAGGCGCGGTTACTTCCCTGCTCAGGTTTGCCCTGGAGAGCAATCGAGCGGATGCCGTCCTCGCCACAGAGGCGAGGGGTGGTGACAGATACGATGGTGTGCCAGTCCTTATCACGAACCCTGACGATGTCATAAAAACCGCAGGGTCACTCCACTGTGCTTCACCCAATATCGCCTGGATGATCAAGGAATACCTTGAAGGTGCCTTCGACCAGAAAATAGCAGTGGTGGTCAAACCATGTGACGCGAGGGGTATACTTGAACTCGCCAAGAGATACCAGATCGACCGTGAAAACCTGCTTCTTATCGGCGTGAATTGCACGGGGACACTGCCACCAGAGAAAGCGAAGCAAATGCTGAAAGAAGAGTTCGGAGTTGATCCATCCGAAGTCGCTGCCGAAGATATCGAAGACGGCAAACTTTTTATTACACTAAAAGACGGTTCCGAGAAAGAAAAGAGTTTGGCAGAGCTGGAGGAGAAAGGATTCGGCAGGAGAGACAACTGCCGCAGGTGCGACATCAATATTCCCGTAATGGCCGATATCGCCTGTGGTAAATGGGGTACCACGGACAAGAATACCACTTTTGTCGAGGTTTGCTCAGACAAGGGGGCTGAGTTCATTGATGCGGCAATCGGGGATGGCTACATCCAGACGGAAGGGGCAGACAAGAACGCAATAGATGCCAGAAAGAAGAAGGACGAGGACGCTATAGAGGCTGCCCGCCAATGTCAAGAGAACGACTGGGCCCCCTTCAGGGAAATGAGCACTGAGGAGAGGTACAGTTACTGGTTCGATCAGTTTGGCCACTGCATAAAGTGCTTTGGCTGCAGGGATGCGTGTCCTATATGCTACTGCAAGGATTGCATCCTGGAAGCTGATAGAGATGTAGTCGCTGCAGGAGAGGTCCCCCCTAATGTTCTATGGCCCATGATAAGGATCACACATGTTATGGACTCCTGTGTCAACTGTGGCCAGTGTCAGGACGCTTGCCCAATGGAGATTCCTCTTGCCAAGCTGATATTCATGCTCAGTAAAGAACTTGACACTGTCTTCAAGCATGAACCCGGCATGGATGTGGAAAGCATGCCTCCCCTGCGAACGGCAACAGACAAAGAGCTAAGCATGGAGACAACCGAGCTTACCCTGTAGCAAAAGCCGTGGTTATATCAGGGGTATATAGAAACAGGCCTTTGCCAGTGGTCCTGGTGGGTGATGTCCCTTCTATTCCATGAAGGTGATCTGTGTAGAGGGCTTTTCCAGAATATCCACCATTATCCCTGCCCCGGCAAAGAGTTCAACAAAGGAATCGTCAGCATAACGGCCATAAGTCACATACCGTTTGATTCTGGCATTGACCAGCATCTTGGCACAGAGATTACATGGAGTATGCGTGCAATAGAGCGTGGCCCCGTCCAGGCTGACGCCATGCAGTGAAGCCTGAATGATAGCATTCTGTTCTGCATGTACTCCACGGCAGACCTCGTGATGGGTCCCATGTGGAATGTTTAATTCATCGCGCAAGCATCCCAGTTCAAGACAGTCAGGAAGCCCAGAAGGGGCACCGTTGTAGCCAGTGGACAGGATATGCTTATCCCTTACAGCCACCGCACCCACGTGGTGACGCCGGCACGTCGAACGCTCAGCCACAACCGAGGCGATTTTCAGAAAGTACTCATCAACTCCGAGACGTTCAGGCTTTGCCATCAGCTCATTGCGGTAATCCGCCGCATGACGGACTTTGCCTCCTTTCTCAAGTCTTCCAAAGTGGATTCATTAACCAGCGTGAAATCAGCCACCGCTATAGGCCCGCCTTTATTGAGGTTCTCAACCTCCCCGAAATCGCGGCTCAGCGATTCCTCTGACGTAAGAGGTCTTACCTTCCTGCGTGATACTCGCTCCTGCCGGCTCTTTGGGGAAGAATAAACCGCCACGACAAGGAAATTCTCCCCATAGTGCTGCTTGAGCAATTTATACTCCTCCCATGAATACAGTCCATCTACCACTACTCCAGCCTCAGCGGAACTCAATGCCTCATCGATAATGGGAATATTCAGTTTGGCATACGCCGCCATGCCATGTTCCTGCCGGAGTTGCTCACGAACCTCACGTTCGTTTTTCTCATTGAGCGCCAATCCTCGCCGTGCTACTTCTCTGTCGGTAAGGTCCCCAAACCTTATTCTCGCAAATCCCTTTTCCCCAAATATTCGGGCCACCTCCGACTTGCCCGAGCCATTCATTCCAACAACAGCCACGACTTTCATGCTTGTCATAATTTCTTGGGATATTATATCACATCAATGTCAACAACGCGTGGTTGACCAGCGCACTGCCCTCGTTTATACTGCAAAGAGAGGACGAGTGCAAATCCAGCAGGGGGCATGAACAGTGAGCGAGATAGACAGGTGTTTACAGCCAACACCGATAATCGACAGTGACAACCCGGCCGTACAACAGAAGGCAAACTCCCTTACCAGGGGACAGGAAAGCATCCCCGAAAAGGCAAGGAGCCTTTTCTATCTTGTAAGGGATCAGATCAGATACAACCCATACTCCCCCTTCTTCCCTTTGCAGGCAAGCGCAACCTTAGAAAGGGGCGAAGGATTCTGCATACAGAAGGCGATTTTGCTTACAGCTTTGGCCCGGGCATCAGGGATACCGGCCCGGTTGGGATTCGCCGATATTCGAAATCATATCATGCCCGAAAAGCTTCTGAAAATAATGGGAACAAATGTGTTCACTTACCATGGCTTCACCGAATTCCTTATCGATGAGAAATGGATAAAGGCCACACCTGCGTTTGACCTGCAGATGTGCCAGAATAACGGAATCATACCCGTGGAATTCGATGGACTAAATCACGCCATATTTCACCAGTACACGGAGGAAGGAACTCTCCATATCGAATATGTCCGCCAACATGGCAGCTACGAGGACGTACCAGTACACGATATACTCGATGCCGCAGCACGTCAACAAGGAAAAGAGTTTGTCAGGTGCTGGGAGACCGGTGAATGGGGTCCAATTCTAGAGAGATAAATGCTGGGCCAGCCCCAAACCTTGAAGTAACCAGCCTTTTGGGATACAATCTCTTATGAATTCGGATGAGTGTGGCAGCGATGCCGGGAAAGACAAAGAAGGTAGACTGTTAATAATCCAATGTCAGGACACTTTGATTCTACTCTACGTCTCATTGATGCCAATCTTGATCGCCTTTCTGAAGGACTGCGTGTACTTGAGGATGTAGCCCGCTTCATCCTGCAAGATACTCCAATAACAGACCAGCTCAGGGATATGCGGCATCGATTGAGCACAGCACAGCCCCATCTTTCGGAGAAGCTCCTGGCAGCACGTGACGCCGGGGAAGACATCGGAAGAGAGGCAAAGGGAGTAGAAGAAACAAAGGAAAACATAGTTGACGTTATCGCCTCCAATGCCAAACGGGGCCAGGAATCACTGCGTGTGCTTGAAGAATTCGCCAAGCTTTCGAGCTCACCCGCATATCTGAACGAAAGCAGCTTACAGGAAGCGAGGTTCACACTCTACGATATAGAGAAGAAACTGACCCTCAAGCTGGCCAGAGAGGATAAGAAAAACAGGATCACAGGAGTATATGTTATTTTGGACACCGAGACCCTGGGAGAGCGTAACGAGATAGAAGTCGCTCAAGAGGTTATTAAGGGGGGAGCCAGTATTATACAACTCAGGGATAAACACAAGGATAAGGAATCCCTAGCCACACTGATCCACGAGCTGAAGCAAATCTGTAATGAATCTGGAGTATTGTTTCTCCTCAACGACTACGTAGACATGGCCCTGGCAACTGACGTCGACGGGGTACACCTTGGCCCAAATGACTTTCCAATCCCTCTGGCCCGGCGAATTCTCCCTCTCAACAAGCTTATCGGGCGCTCAGTGCGCAGTGTTGAGCAAGCCCGGCAGGCAGAGGAAGAAGGAGCAGACTATCTCGGAGTGGGTTCAATGTACGCTTCACCAACCAGACCTGATGCCGAGATAATTGGGCCGAAAAAACTGCGTCAAATAAAGGCTACATCAGATCTGCCGGTGGTAGGAATCGGAGGCATCAATGAGAGTAACGCAGATCACGTAATCGATGCTGGAGCTGATTCAATCGCTGTTATAGATGCAGTCCTTCATGCTGACGATATATTTAAAACATCACGCCAGTTATCGGCAAAATTTGAAGGGAAAAATCCAATTGGTGTTTCCAGGACTTCAGAGGAGGAAAAATGAACACCAAATACAGGTTCTTGAATCTGGCAGCCACTATCTATAGGGTAGTTGCCTGGATAGTGCTTGTCGCGGGCACTGTAGTATCTATCGCAACGGGCGTTGGATCTGTCATGACAATACCTGCAGCGCTGCTGGTAAGTATTGCAGGAATAATTATAAGTATAGTATGCTGGATTGGGTTTCTTGCTTTGGCTGACCTTTTTCATCTGTTTATTGATGTGGAACAGAATACCCAGGAAACGTCCGAGCAAATTGCCAGGCTTGAGAGCAGAAAGGATGAAAGTTGAGTAGAATAAATTCTGACATAGAGTCAATAGGCAACACAATTAGAGAGAACATGTCCACCAAGCACGAAGCTCGCGATAAAGCGATCAAGGCTTCACGGGACGTAATATATAAGTGTTCCACCTCCATACGAGCGGTTCACCGAGGTGAATTTGAACGTGCCAGGGAGCTGGCGGATTCCGCGAAAGCGATGCTGGATGACATGAATGAGGCAATAGCCGAACACGACGAGTTACACTATACCGGATTCGTTAATGACTCACACAAGGAATATGCAGAGGCACGGATAACTCTGGCCCTGATCTCCGGCACGGAGTTACCTCACCCGGAGGATCTCGAGGTAAGTTATCCGGCATATCTTAACGGACTCGGTGAAGCTGGAGGAGAGCTTCGACGCCACATACTCGACGCTATGCGGCATGGCGATATGGATCACTGTGAAGAAGTGCTGGATATGATGGACGACATCTACAGTCTCCTGGTAACCATAGATTTTCCCGATGCCCTGACCGGCGGCCTGAGACGTACAACTGACATGGTTAGAGGAGTGCTGGAAAGGAGTAGAGGTGACCTGACAGTGGCTCTAAGGCAAAGGGAACTGGAAACGAAACTGGACAGGTTCAACGATAAATTAGGAAAGGAGGTATGATGGCATGGACTTAATGTATGTAGGCATAATAGTAGGGGTTGTAGGGCTGATATTCATTCTGTACCTCACCCGCTATGTGCTGAGCACTGACCAGGGCTCAGATGAGGTAAGAGAGATATCGGGAGCGATTAAAGAGGGAGCACTGACCTTCCTGCACAGGGAGTACCATATACTGGGGGGCTTTGTAGTCGTCGTGGCCATTATCCTCGGTTTTGTGCTTACCTGGTGGACTGCATTGGCCTTCATATTTGGTTCCATATGTTCCATAGCCGCCGGCTATCTGGGCATGAACATAGCCATAAGGGCCAACGGTCGCACGACTACCGCCGCCCAGAAGGGAATAAACGAAGGATTGAAGGTCTCATTCCGCGGCGGAGCGGTGATGGGAATGACCGTGGTTGCCATCGGCATACTGGGCCTGAGCATACTTTACTTCGCTTTCCATAACTCGCCGGACTTCCTTAGCATAATTCCCGCTTATGGGTTCGGGGCATCGGCGGTGGCCCTGTTTGCCCGTATCGGTGGCGGAATCTTCACCAAAGGCGCTGATGCTGCCGCTGATTTAGTGGGCAAAGTGGAACAAGGGATCCCCGAGGACGATCCACGAAACGCAGCCGCCATCGCCGACTTCGTAGGCGATAATGTCGGCGACGTGGCTGGCATGGGAGCCGACCTCTTTGAATCGTATGTGGACTCCATAATCGCCACAATGACGCTCTCGATCGTGGCAATCACGTTTGGATATGCCACAGATAACACCATAGCCTGGTACCTGCCGATGCTGGTAGCAGCAGGAGGAATCATAGCCTCCATTATCGGCACCTTCCTGATTAGAATCGGTGAGAAGGTGGAGATGGCAGCACTGCTCGGCGCCCTTCGCCGCGGCACATTTACCGCCTCGATCCTTACGGCCATCTTTTCCTTCCTGATAGTGTACTTCCTCGCCGACGGACTCAATGTGTTCTGGGCTATTCTTTCCGGTCTGGTGGCCGGGATACTGATCGGAGAGAGTACCAACTACTTCACCTCTTACGCCTATTCGCCCACACAGAGTATCGCCAGGGCATCCACCACAGGAGCAGGCACAAATATAATCCGCGGATTTTCCAACGGATTGCTCAGCACTTTGTTTCCTCTCCTGCTCGTGGCGATTGCCATTATACTGGCATACGAGTTCGCCAAATTCTATGGCATCGCTATAGCCGGCATTGGCATGCTTTCCACACTCGGAATTACACTGGCCACCGATGCCTACGGCCCTGTAGCTGACAACGCCGGAGGCATCAGCGAGATGGCAGGACTGGGAGAGAAGGTCAGAGACCGTACCGATGCACTCGATTCCCTGGGAAACACTACAGCAGCCCAGGGCAAAGGCTTTGCTATCGGTGCCGCTGGCCTCACTGCACTGGCACTGATGCTTTCCTACGGCTTCGCCGCGGAGCTGGTAGGTATAAAGGGCGGCGAAATCGTTGTCCTTGGGGGAGCAGATAAGGCTCTAATGAGCAGCTTCCTGAGTTACAAGGTAATAGCGGGACTCTTCATCGGAGTGATGCTGCCTGCTGTTTTCTGTGCCATGACGATGAACGCCGTAGGCCAGAATGCGTTCATCATCATCGAGGAAGTGAGACGCCAGTTCAAGGAAATCCCCGGGATAATGGACCGGACGGCAAGGCCGGAATACGCGAAAGCCGTTGACATATCGACCAAGGGTGCGCTTAGCAGGATGGTTGCACCTACCATAATGACGATCGGGGTTCCGCTACTGGTGGGATTCATCTTGGGCCCCTATGCTCTGGGTGGTTTTCTCATCGGAGCGATTGGTAGTGGATTTATGCTGGCCATAACTATGGCCAACGCCGGCGGTTCATGGGACAACGCCAAGAAGTACATTGAGGACGGAAACTACGGAGGCAAGGGCTCAGAAGCCCACAAGGCAGGAGTTGTAGGAGACACCGTCGGCGACCCGATGAAGGATGCTTCAGGGCCATCGCTGAACATTATGATAAAGCTGATGTCAATAGTGGCGCTGGTCTTTGCCCCGGCTCTGGCAGGAACCAGCGGACTGATCTGAGCAGAAGCAATCCAAGGTGCTCGACTGACTTCAACACATTATGGATATAGCATGGTCTAAGGGCAATGTCCCTGTTAGATTGCCAGCTGAACGGTGGCTTCATATCACTGAAGAGCATTCAGAGATGGCAGGCTACTACCATGAAGTGCTCGAAACTGTGGAGGAGCCAGAGTCAATCTATAGGGGAAGAAAGGGAGAATATATAGCAGTACGAGAAATAGGATATGGCAAACATATAGTCGCAATATACAGAGAGCTAAGTAAGGATGATGGATTTGTGATTACTGCTTTCCTGACAAGGCGGAAGGAGGAATTTGAAAGGAGGGAGAGGGTATGGCCGCGATAGAGATGGAGAAAATATTGACTCTCGTTCCTCAGTTCTTACAAGCTCCATATGGGAAAATATGGACCTCGTATGACAAAGAGGCAGATGTTCTCTACGTCAATTTCAAGAAGCCAAGCCATGCAGATGATTCTGAGCTTACTGATGATGGCATCATAATCAGGTATGAGAAAGGGGAAGTAGTAGGGATCACGATCCTTAACGCAAGTGAGAGAGGGGAAGGAGCTAAGGGTGCAAATTAAGAACATGGGCAAATCTTTCTTTGCAGAATAGGTTCCAGAGAAACATGCAGCGGGTGCCCGATTTCGGGCACCCGCTGCATGAACTTCATTAACTATGAAGAACGAGAATATCCGCGTTCGTTTCGCCCCCAGCCCAACCGGATACCCCCACGTGGGGAATATCCGGACGGCACTGTTTAACTGGCTGTTCGCCCGCAGCAACGGGGGAAAGTTCATCCTGCGCATCGAGGATACCGATGTCGAACGGAAAGTCGAGGATGCCGTTGAGAGCATTCTCAACGTCCTGCGATGGCTAGGACTGGACTGGGACGAAGGCCCAGAGGCAAACGGAGACTACGGACCATATTTCCAGTCAGAGCGACTCCACCTGTATCGGTTCTATGCCCAGCAGCTACTGGACAACGACTGGGCTTACAAGTGCTACTGCTCCCCGGAGCGGCTCGCACAATTGCGGGAGGAATACGCCAGAAAGAAAGAAACGGTCCGTACCTATGACCGCCATTGCCGCGATTTAACCCCCGAGCAGCGAGAGCAGTACGAGTCGCAGGGCATAACGCCCGTTATCCGCTTCAAGATACCACTGGAAGGGCAGACGCAATTCACCGACCTCATACGCGGCGAGGTTAGCTTCGACAATGAAATCCAGGATGATATGGTTCTTCTAAAGTCGGACGGATACCCCACATACCACCTGGCGAACATCGTCGACGACCACCTTATGCGTATTTCCCATGTGCTCCGCGCCGACGAGTGGCTTTCCAGCACGCCGAGGCATGTTTTGCTCTATCAGGCATTCGGCTGGGAGCCTCCTTATTTTGCCCACCTGCCGATGATACTCGGCCCCGACAAATCGAAGCTAAGCAAGCGGCACGGCGCTACAACAACCGCTGAACTGCAGGAGCAGGGCTACCTCCCGGAAACTGTAATCAATTTCCTGGCCCTCCTGGGATGGTCGCTTGACGACCGTTCGGAACTCTTCAGCAGGGAAGAGCTTTTGCGCAATTTCTCCATCGAGCGCGTCAGCAAGAATGCAGCTGTCTTCGACTACGAAAAGCTCCGCTGGATGAACGGTGTGTACATTCGCAATCTCAACCAGGAGGACTTACTCCACAAGATAATGCCCCATATGGAGAAGGGCTTGCCCCCGAAGGTCGAGCGCCCGATCTCACGGGAGTATGTAAGGCAGATTGTACCACTTATCCAGGAGCGAATAATGACGCTGGCAGAGGCCCCTGAGTACGCCGAGTTCTTTTTCCGGGATAATTTCGATTACGATACATCGCTCCTTGTAGGAAAGAAAATGACTGCTGATGCGTCCTTGAACGCCATGAGAGCGGCCCAAGAAAGAATATCCGGCCTGGATAGCTTCGACCACGAGACACTGGAAACAACGCTACGCTCGCTTGCCAGCGAACTGGGCCTCAAGGCGGGCCAGCTCTTCAGTCCGCTGAGGACGGCCTGCACCGGCCGCACCGCCACCCCACCCCTCTTCGAGACGATGGAGGTACTGGGCAAGGAAACGTGCCTGAGAAGGATTCAGGTGGCCCTGGAGAAGCTGGAGAATGCCTCAAGTGAAGTGTGAACCGTAGGGCGGGGTTGCATCCCGCCAATCGGCGGCCCGCCTCTGGCGGGCCGCCTTACATTTTCCCGCATCGCCCGCGCGAAGCAAGCGCTCTCCAAGTAACCCTAGGTTTGAGAATCCGGTCACATATCTGCTATATTGTGAGCATGGGGGATAGGACGTTGAAACCAACGATAAGGGAACTGAAAAGTAAGCTCAGCCGTTACATAGTCCTCCTTAAGGTCAAGAAACTTCGCAGGATAACCGAAGAAGGATTCGCGTCATGGGGCAGCGGCAAGCCACAAGGGCTTTCAACACCTGTTACAGTGCTAGGCAAACCACTTCCCCAAACCGTCATCGAGGAAAGAGAAGGACGATAATGGACTCGCCCAATAACGAAAGACCCACCAACTTCATCGAAGACATCATAAACGAAGATATAAGAACGAACAGGTGCGGCGGACGCGTTCACACACGGTTCCCGCCTGAGCCGAACGGATTCCTGCACATCGGCCATGCCAAGGCCATTTGCCTGAACTTCGGAATCGCCGAGGAGTACGGCGGCCTCTGCAACCTCCGCTTCGACGATACCAATCCCGTCAAAGAGGAACAGAAATACATCGACTCAATCATAGAGGATGTACGCTGGCTGGGGTTCGATTGGGAGGACCGCCTCTTCTTCGCCTCAGATTACTTCGACCAGATGTACGAGTGGGCCATACAGCTTATCGAAGCCGGTAAGGCCTACGTCGATGACCTGAGCGCAGAGGAGATAAGAGAATATCGCGGCACTCTGACGGAGCCCGGCAGGGAAAGTCCATACCGTAACCGCACAGTGGAGGAAAACCTCGACCTGTTCAAACGAATGGCAGCAGGTGAGTTCCCGGACGGCTCACATGTCCTGAGAGCCAAGATAGACATGGCTTCATCCAACCTGAACATGCGCGATCCCGTCATGTACCGGATCCTTCACGCCCGCCATCCACGCACCGGAGACAGGTGGTGCATCTACCCGACCTACGACTGGGCGCACGGACTGGAGGATTCCATCGAGGGAATCACACACTCAATCTGCACACTGGAATTCCAGGACCACCGTCCACTGTATAACTGGTTCCTGGAGCAGCTCGGAGTCCATTACCCGCGCCAGATCGAATTCGCCCGGCTGAACCTCACACATACCGTGATGAGCAAACGGAAGCTTCAGGAATTAGTCAATGAAAAACACGTCGCCGACTGGGGTGATCCGCGGCTCCCCACGATTTTTGGTCTGCGACGCCGTGGCTATACCCCGGAATCCATACGAGACTTCTGCGAGCGCATCGGCGTAGCGAAAACGGATAGCGTCATCGATGTCGCACTGCTCGAACACTGCCTGCGCGATGATTTAAACAAGCGGGCACAGCGGGTAATGGGAGTCCTGAATCCACTGCGCGTGGTTATCGAGAACTACCCCGAGGACCAGGTTGAAGAAATGGACGCCGTAAACAATCCCGAGGACTCCAGCATGGGGACACGCAAGGTTCCTTTCTCGCGTGTTCTGTACATTGAGAGAGACGACTTCCGCGAGGACCCGCCAAAGAAATTCTTCCGCCTGGCCCCAGGCCGGGAAGTACGGCTGCGATATGCCTACATAATAAAATGCGTGGATGTCGTTAAAGATGAGAAGACAGGCGAGGTAATAGAACTGCGCTGCACCTACGACCCCGAGACACGAGGGGGTTCAACTCAGGATGGGCGAAAGGTTAAAGGGACCATCCACTGGGTTTCGGCAGCACATGCCCTGGAGGCCGAGGCACGCCTATATGACCATCTCTTCACCAATCCCGACCCGGACGACACGGAGAGCGGCGACTTCAGGGACAGCCTGAACCCCGATTCGCTTGACATAATAACATGCCTGGTTGAGCCCAGTCTGGCAGAAGCAAAACCGGAAAATCGATACCAGTTTGAGCGAATCGGCTATTTCTGCGTGGATATGCATTCTCCCGATGGAAAACCGGTGTTCAACCGCACAACGCGCCTGCGTGACACATGGGCCAAGATCGAGAAGCAAGGAAATAAATGAACTTCAACGAAAAACTCTTAAGCGCCTCCCGTAGAAACAAGAGCCTCCTCTGCATCGGACTCGATCCCGACCCTGCTCTCATGCCCGATGTAGATGTCCTTGAGTTCAACCATCGGATTATCGAGGCGACATCAGACCTTGTATGCGCCTACAAGCCCAATCTGGCATTCTTTGAGGCTATGGGAACCCACGGGCTGAACGTGCTGGAACGAAGTATTGAATACATCCCGGATGATATCCCGGTTATAGCTGACGCCAAGCGCGGCGACATCGGCAACACCGCCCGTAAATATGCTCACTCCCTGTTCGATATCTTTCGCTTCGATGCGGCCACGGTAAGCCCCTATCTTGGGCATGACTCAATCCAACCATTCACCGATTACGCCGACAAAGGGATCTTTATACTGTGCAGCACCTCGAACCCAGGCGCAAGCGACTTCCAGCAAGTCCAGTGTCACCCGGGAGCAGGGGAAAATACAATACCACTGTTTGAGATCGTAGCAAGGAAAGCAGTGGAATGGGATGACAATCAGAACATCGGGCTGGTAGTCGGCGCCACACAACCGGATTCCCTCAGAAGAATTCGGACACTGTGCCCTGACATGCCTTTACTCATTCCCGGCATAGGAGCACAGGGCGGCGATTTGCAATCAGCTGTACAAAATGGCACAAACGCAAGCGGCGAAAATGCTATTATCAACGTCTCACGTCAGGTACTCTATGCATCCAGCGGGAGTAATTTCCCGGAGGCTGCAAGAGCAGAAGCATCGAAAATCCGCGACAGGATAAATCAAGCTTTGATAGAGCACCAGCGACCAGGGCACCGGTAGCTAGTTCACCGGTGCACTTGTAGTAGGAGGAAATTTTGGCAAAGAGGTTTCATTACGGAGGGCAAGCCGTCATCGAAGGGGTCATGATGCGAGGGCCCAAACTTGTAAAAACTGCCGTTCGCAAACCGGACGGCAAGATCGTTTCAAAGACAGAGCCACTTAACTCAATATACACTGGCCGTCTGCGCAAGATGCCCTTCTTGCGCGGCATCTTTACGCTCATCGAGACCCTCGTTTTGGGAGTTAAGGCATTGATGTATTCAGCCGACGTAGCAGTGGAATCGGAGATAGAGGAAAAGCCCAATCCCTTTATGATGTGGCTTCCGGTGGTCTTCGGGATTTTGCTGGGAGTAGGACTTTTTGTGATACTACCGATGCTGATCACGCATTACGGTGTTGACCGGTTCACCGATTCGGCAATGCTCAGCAATCTCGCCGACGGACTTATCCGGGTGGTCATATTCTTTGGCTACCTCGGTGCTATGTCCCTCATGCCCGACATTCGTCGGGTCTTCGCCTATCACGGCGCCGAGCACAAGACCGTCAACGCCTATGAAGGAGGCGTTCCGCTGGACCCTGACCACATACAGAAATTCAGCACAGCTCATACACGCTGCGGCAGCGGTTTTCTCCTCATCGTTCTGGTCATCGCCATTATCATATTTGTCTTTACCGGGCAGCCAGCGCTCTGGCTTCGCATGGTTTCACGGCTGGCACTGCTACCCGTCATCGCAGCCTTCAGCTATGAATTAATCCAATTTGCCGCAGACCACACCAACAACATCTTGATTCGAGCTATCATGCGCCCAAGTCTGGCAATTCAGTCGATGGTCACCCGCCAGCCGGACGCGCAGCAAATAGAGGTAGCAGTCGAGGCTCTCCAGGACGTCCTAGAGCCTGAGGATAATCCCTCTTAGTCCCCCTTTACCAAAGGGGGATTTAGGGGGATTCTTTACTCTTCGCCTTCCTCTTCCTCACCGAGCATGCGGTAGAAGCATGAGCGATTCCCGGTATGACAAACGGGCCCTACAGGATCGCCTTCTACCAGGACTGTGTCAGCATCGCAATCGATCATGATGGAGCGAACATAAATGAAATTGCCTGATGTCTCTCCTTTATGCCACAGTTCCTGACGACTGCGGCTCCAGAACCAGGCCTGTCCTGTGTCTTTTGTTTTCTCCAGGGCCTCTTTATTCATGTAACCCAGCATCAAGACCTCGCCGGTATCCGCATGCTGGATTACCGCAGGAATGAGGCCCTTCTCATCGAATTTAGGCATAACTATGTGTGCTCCTCCTTCTTATAGTTTAGATTTTCAATGGCTGCCAGTGCCTGTTTCAAATCGATATCCTGAGTGTAAACTGCACGGCCAACGATAGCCCCCTCCACCCCCAACCCCGCCAGCTTCGTCAGGTGCCGGACTGAAGCGATTCCCCCGGCCGCGATAACCGGCTTCGTCGTCTGCAAAACAAACCGCTTGATCTCAACGAAATTCGGCTCAGTCAGCGTCCCATCGCGGGATATGTCGGTGTAGATGAAGCGGCCCACTCCACACGACTCCATCTGCTGAATGACCTCGCCAGTGGTAAGGTCACTCCCTCTTTTCCAGCCACGCCCCTTGACATAACCATCTCGCGCATCAATGCTGACAACAATACGGTCATCGAACGCCTGGCAGGCTTCCTTTACAAGCTCCGGACTCTCAATTGCCACTGTGCCCAGAATAACCCTGTCAACTCCCAAATCCAGAAAACGCTTCACCGACTCCATCGTCCGGATACCTCCGCCAACCTGAACAGGGATGTTCACCTGACTGACTATCTCCCCAACCACGGAATCGTTGCACGGCTCACCCTCAGCTGCCCCATCAAGGTCCACAATGTGTAACCTCCTTGCCCCAAGGCTCTGCCAATGACGGGCCATTGATACCGGGTCCTCGGAGAAGATGGTCTCGGCGTCATAGTCCCCTTGATAGAGCCTCACACACTTTCCCTGACGAAGATCGATGGCGGGAATTATATCCATTGCCTGTAACACCTCGCTCATAATTTATCGCTCATTTGCAACAGATCTTCTCTCCAGCAAGAGCCTGTATCCGGCAAAGATGAACACCCCGATGGCAACAGCGACCCCGGCAAAGCGAAGTTCATCGCTGAGAGGAGATTGCGCGATAGCATAAATGATAGCCCCTACTCCACCGAGAAGGAGTCCGGGCCTGAGGATTTCCAGTCTCGGCCTTAACACCAGCCCCAGCACAATAAGGAGTAAACCATAAGGATAGGCTATGAAGAACACGTTCCTGCGATGGTCCTTCCTCTCCTCATGATAGACTTCCTGCATTGCTTCTCGTTCTTCTTCCCACTGCTCGCGTTCCGCCTGCCACTCCTGGTATTCCTCCGAATCCTCAGGTGGAAGTTCCCTTGTAATAGGCTCGGGCGGCGTTGGATAATCAGGACGCTCCGGCGGTTCATAAAACGCCGAAATACCAAAGGCAACGAACATTATCAGAAAAGCGGCCAGAATCAGGACATAGATTACCTTGATGGCGTTCATCATTTCTCCCCTCCTAACATCTCCAGAACCTCACGCAGTATGCCCACGGCTTCACTAACTTCCGTTTTCTGGACAATGAGAGCGGGCATGAGTCGTATGGCGTTGGGCTTAACGGGATTGACAAGGAGCCCCCTCTGCAAACAGGCCTGCACCACATCAGCGGAGATATCCGAGTTGAATTCTACAGCACACAATAATCCTCTGCCACGCACCTCAGTAATCATATCATATGTTGACCTGAGCTCATCAAGCTTCGACATCAGGTACGCACTGACTTCCTTCACGTTATCCAGTATGCCGTTTTCAAGGATGAATTTCAAAGTCGTGTATGCGACACTGCAAACCAGCGGATTCCCGCCGAAGGTAGAACCATGCTCCCCGGGACCAAAAACCGATGCTTTCTCCTTCGCCAGGAGAGCAGCAACAGGTACACCACCCCCCAATCCCTTGGCTAGCGTCATTACATCCGGCTCGATCCCTAGTTGCTCATAAGCAAAAAGGGTGCCAGTCCTTCCTATCCCTGTTTGAATCTCGTCCAGTATCAGGAGCAGGCCATTCTCATCGCACCATTCCCTTACCTTGCGAAAATAGTCCTCACCGGGGATATTAACCCCGCTTTCTCCCTGAACCGGCTCCAGCATCACGGCACAGGTCTTTCCGGACGTGGCGGCTCTTATGGCCTCGATATCATCGTAAGCCACATTCACAAAGCCGTCCGGAAGGGGGACGAACGGATCCTGGAACTTCTTCTGCCCGGTAGCCGCTATCGTGGACATGGTCCGCCCGTGAAAGGAGCCCGTGACGGTGATGATCTCATAGGCTCCATTCAGGTACATTTGCCCGTACTTGCGGGCAAGCTTGATTGCGCCTTCGTTGGCCTCAGCTCCACTGTTGCTGATAAATACCTTGTCCAGGCAACTGTTCTCCACCAAAATCTCGGCCAGACGTAACTGCGGTATCGTGTAGAACTGATTCGAGGTCTGGATCAAGGTACGTGCTTGCTCACACAGCACCTCCACAATGGCCGGGTGAGAGTGGCCCAGAACGTTGACCGCCCAGCCACCTACAAAATCAAGATACTCCTTTCCATCATCATCCCACACACGGTTGCCCTCTCCGCGGGCAATCACCACAGGCAACCGCTTAAAAGTGGACATAAAATATTTCTTTTCCAATTCCTGCCAGTTCGGCATTGTTCCTCCTGACTTAACAGTGATCCGCAAAGAACCTTAAGGTCATGAAGTCGCAACCTCGAATTCCGATAACTCACGGGCATAACCTACCACTCACACACCAACCTCTTCAGTGCTTTCAAGTTCACCACATCTTCCTTATTATACTCCAGCAGAATACGCAGGGCATCGTGGTCCTGGTCCCTCTCGTACCGCTCCCACAGGCGTATAGCCTCCTTGCCATCGACCTCCTTAAGAGTCCGGGGAATGCCCGGTGTCAATTCCACAACCTTCAGTCCGCCGAAGAGACGGTTTGTCCAGCAATCATACATCAGGTCATGATGGTGACACAGCTCGCCAAGATCAATTCCCAGATGGCTTTGCAAAAAGGGCAGGTCAAACCTGCTGCCGTTGTAGGTATAGATTACCTCAACGCCCTCAAGGACTTCCTGAAGGAAACCCGCCGTTATCTCCGGCGATACCAGTTGAACAACTTCCGTCTCGCTCTCGCCGACAGAGATGCCAACAACCGTCACGCGATCATAGGCAAAGGATAGTCCGGTAGTCTCGATATCCAGATAAGCTTCCATTTCAATCCCCTTTTGTCTTTTCCCTTCTCTTCCCCTCGATGACGAGGGCGAATTCCCCTTTCGGGTTCACGAAGTGTTCCATAGCTTCGCTGACAGTGCCCCGAAAGACCTCCTCATGCAGCTTGGTGAGTTCACGGCAGACAGCGATCCTGCGTTCGCCCAGAACCTCGCTTACATCCCCCAGCGCGGAAATAATCCTGTGCGGCGTTTCAAATGCCACGATAGCACGTGGTTCATTGGCCACCGACTCCAGAAGCTTTTTTCTCGCGCCCTTCTTCCTCGGCAGAAACCCCAGATGAACAAACTGCTCCACGGTTATCCCCGAAACGGAAAGCGCAGTGGTAATAGCCGAGGGACCCGGAACAGGAACCACATCCATATCATGCTCCAGTGCAGCCTGTATGAGGTCATACCCCGGGTCATTTATGCCAGGCATCCCGGCATTGCACACAAGTGCTACATGGCCTTCCCGAAGTGCTTGCAGGATACGGGGAAGCTTGGCCCGTTTGTTGTGTTCATGATAGCTCGTCAAAGAAGCCTTGATCTCATATGCCGATAGCAACTGCCGGGTTCTGCGCGTATCCTCAGCCGCAATCAAACTCACTTCACGGAGGATATTCAAGGCCCTGAGCGTTATATCCTCCAGATTTCCGATAGGCGTCCCCACCACATACAGAGTGCCCGTTTGAGACATTGCGATTAAAGACTAGCACAGGAGAAAACAATGGGCAAGTTGCTCCCTTTCATTGCGGTATGGAGTCGTACTGTGTCATAATTTGAACCATGAACGGAATTCCCCCATCATCAGAATCCCGAGAGAGGTTATTTCACTACCTGCGTGAAGAGATCAGGGATGACCGGGTGGTAAGCGCAATGGAACACGTGCCAAGGGAAGAATTCGTGCCTCCGGCCAGTCAACATCTCGCCTACGAAGACATGCCACTTGCCATAGGAGAGGAGCAGACAATCTCCCAGCCGTTCATCGTGGCAATGATGACTTCAGCTCTGGAACTCACGGGAAAAGAAAAGGTGCTGGAGATAGGAGCGGGGAGCGGGTACCAGGCAGCGATCTTGTGCAAACTGGCACGGTGGGTCGTCACCGTCGAGCGTTTCTCCAATCTTGCGGAGTCGGCCAGCCAAACCTTGAAGAAGCTAGGCTATGACAATGTTGAGGTCCATGTAGCGGGAGAGACAATTGGGTGGAAAGAAGGAGCCCCCTACGATGCTATAATAGTGACTGCAGGCGCTCCACAGGTGCCGCAGGAACTGCTCGGCCAACTGGCTGCGGGAGGGCGTCTGGTAATCCCCGTGGGGTCCCGGTTCGAGCAGCAACTGGTAAAGGTAAAGAAGGAGAAGACAGGAATCACAACCGAGAGCCTGGGAGCGTGCCGGTTCGTGCCTCTAAAAGGCAAGGGGGCATGGGGATATGAGTAAGTATTGAGGAAGGGAGGTATCGATGGAGAAGGTCATAAACAAAACGAGGCTGGCCCTCCTACAGGGTGACATAACAAAGCAGGATACTGATGCAATTGTGAACGCGGCCAATTCGGGGTTGATGGGGGGTGGCGGGGTGGATGGAGCCATTCATCGAGCCGGCGGACCTGCCATTCTGGAGGACTGCAAGAAGATCGTGGCCGAGATAGGGAGGCTTCCGGCAGGGCAAGCAGTCATGACTACAGGCGGTAATCTAAAAGCCAAACACGTCATCCACACCGTGGGACCGATCTGGCACGGAGGAAACAAGAGAGAACCAGAGACGCTGACAAGCGCCTACCGTGAGAGCCTGAAACTGGCAGTGAAAAATGGACTGAAGAGCGTCTCATTCCCTTCAATCAGCACCGGTGTCTACGGTTACCCAGTCGATAAGGGAGCAAAGGTAGCTATCAAAACCACGAGCGAGTTTCTCCAACAAGACGACAGCCTGGAAGAAATTAATTTCGTTCTTTTTGACTCCCGCACTTTTGATGCGTACCGGCAGGCGCTGGAGGAAATCTAGGGTTTGTCCGGAACAGGAGGTTCCAATGCAAGACATCTACAACTATATCGACGAAAACTGGCAGGAAGCCATTGAGGACTTAGAGAAGTTCTGCGCTCAACCGAGCATCAGCGCACAGGCAGCAGGTATAGATGAAACCGCAACCATGGCCGCTGAATTGCTGAAGAAATACGGGGTCAACTCCCAAGTCCTCTCAACCAGCGGTAATCCGGTAGTCTACGGCGAGTTGAAGGGAGAATCACCTTACACGCTTCTATTCTACAACCATTACGATGTACAGCCTCCTGAGCCACTGGAGCTATGGACTACCCCTCCATTTGAACCCGTAATCGAAAATGACGTTCTAAGAGCACGCGGGGTCTCTGATGACAAAGGCGACATCATGGCGCGGCTCCTCGCGATAAAAGCCTTTCTAGAGACGAAGGGGAAGCTTCCCATTTCAATCAAATTCTTAATCGAAGGTGAGGAGGAAGTCGGCAGTGTCAGTTTGCCTTCTTTCATCGACGAACATAAATCCTTACTCGATTCCGATGCCTGCTTCTGGGAAAGCGGGAGCGTCAGCTGGGATGACAGACCGGAGATCGTATTGGGGCTTAAGGGGATTGTTTGTGTGGAACTGGAGGCTCGCGGCGCTGTACGGGACATACATTCCTCAAGAGGAACCATCGTGCCAAACCCCGCGTGGCGTCTGGTCTGGGCCCTGAACTCGATTAAAGACGAAAACGAGAATATCTTGATCGAGGGCTTCTATGACAATGTGCGGCCTCCCACTGAGCAAGAGATCGAGACCATCAAGAATATACCCGACCAGGATAAGGAATGGCTAGGGAGTCTGGGAATCAATAGTTTCCTCAAAGGATTGGAGGGAACAGACCTGCAAATGTATCACATTTTGCAGCCTGCATGCACCATCAATGGCCTTATTTCCGGCTACACCGGCGAGGGGTCCAAAACCGTGCTCCCCTGCCAGGCCAAAGCAAAGCTGGATTTCCGCCTGGTCCCAAATCAGACCGCAGATGAGATCATCCCAAAGCTAAGGACCCATCTCGACAAGAAAGGCTTCTCAGACGTCTCTGTTGCCATCGGAGAGGGAGAAAATCCAGCCCGCACCCCGCTGGACTCACCCTTTGCCAGATCGGTGAGCGAGGCCGCCAGAGAGGCCTATGGCCTGGAGCCGATAATAAAACCCACCGCCACTGGCAGCGGCCCCATGTTCTCATTTACAGACACTCTGGGGCTGCCAGTGGCCTCTGCAGGAGTAGGCAATCCCGACTCAAGGGCCCATGCACCAGACGAGAACATTCGCCTGACTGACTTTGTCAAAGGAGCAAAACACGTTGCCGCTATCATGGATAAGTGTGTGGGAATCCTCTCCTGAGGATGATTCTTTTTTCGAGGTCATGAGACCTCTCCCACAGATATGTGCTTGCGAAAAGACGAGTTAGAGCCTTACAATAAAATTGGAGATAAATATGGCAAAGAAAGATTACTACAAGACACTTGGAGTCTCCAAAAACGCCAGTCAGGACGAAATAAAGAAGGCCTACAGGAAACTGGCTATGCAATATCATCCGGACAAAAACCCCGGTAATGAGCAGTGGGCAAATGATAAATTCAAAGAGGTAAACGAGGCATTTAGCGTTCTGGGTGATGAGCAAAAGCGCAAACAGTACGACCAATTCGGCACCGCAGGTGATGCAGGTGACATCTTCCACAGTAGCTCAACACGCTCAACCTTCGAAGATATGATGAATGACTTCGGAGGCGAGGGCCTTGGATTTGATTTTCTGGACGAAATCTTCGGAGACTTATTCAAGGGCTCAACTGGTGGGGCCAGGTTCACTTTCAGAGACTTTGGCAGGAGCGGCAGTGGGGCAAGGTTCAGTAGAAGATCCGGTGGTATCAACCTGGATGAGATCCTACGGCAAGCGCAACAACAAGGGGCACAGCAGGCAACAAAGACAAAAGGAAAATCCGTCACATACGAGTTAACGATAAGCGAAAACGAGGCTCAACAAGGAACCAAGAAGTTGCTAACCAGAAAAGGGAAAAGGCTGGAGGTGAATGTTCCCGCGGGAGTAAAAACGGGCAGTAAGGTGCGGCTGCGCAACGCCCGGCAGACCACCGATGGCCAACCAGGCGACATCCTGATCAAAATTAAGGTCAAATAGACAAGCTAGGCTCGCTTTTGAAGTCACCGGAAACTGTTCGGGGGAAAGGCGGTTCTCCCATGGCGAGTGGCTCACTCGCCGTGGGAGAACCTTTTCAAACAAAGTAAAGTTGTGAAGGCACCACAAAGTGTGGTATATTTACCACGAGGACGGGAAGGAGGTTCACATGAAGTCGCCACTCTGGTCAAAGGTTTTGGGAGTAGTCATCGGCTTGCTGGTAGGGGCCAGTACCGCATATGCAGCGGTAACAGTCTACCAATATCAAAAGGAGATTCCCGCCAAGGTCAGCGTTGACAGCGATGTAACTACCTCTCCAGGAATGGAGTTATCATCGACGTCCCTTGACTTCGGAGAGGTCGGTGTAAACGGATGCTCCGATGAGATATATATTTCCCTGCGAAATAAAGGGAACAAAGACATATCGCTCCTTCACCGGTATGTGACAGGGCTGCCATCTGACGTTGATCTGGAAGCATCCTACGACGGGAAGACATGGACGGACTTTGAGGGATATGTAGCTGCCGATCCCTCTGATGGAGTTTTGGAAGCAGGAGAAACTATAAGCCTGTATCTCCGCCTCCAAACTTCGAAGAACACGGGAGCTGATTCCCTTAACTTCACTATTGGCTTTGAAGAGGAAGAGCAACAGACAACAACGACGTCTCAGTAGCGAAAGATTGAGAATTATCAGTAGAGCCCCCTAGTGCCAGGCCTGGCACTAGGGGGCTCTACGCGACTTAACATAACCTACTCATATCTCAAAGCTTCAATCGGATTGAGTTGAGCCGCCCGGGCAGCAGGGAATATGCCAAAAATGAGCCCCACGGCAGCTGCTATGCCAAAAGCCAGAGCAACAACTGTAGGCGAAATCATTGCAGGAAATGCAAACCCGTAAATCCCCGCGATATAAGAAGCCACCAGCGTGATTCCATACCCTATCAATATCCCCAAAATCCCCCCAACCAAACTGAGCGTTACCGCCTCGGTCAAGAATTGACTCAGGATGTCTTTTCTCCTTGCCCCCACAGCACGGCGAATTCCGATCTCCCGCGTCCTCTCCCTTACAGAAACGAACATAATATTCATTATACCAATCCCGGCGACAATCAATGAGATGGCTGCTATACCCCCCAGCAACAACGTCATCATCCCGGTCACGCTGTTAAGAACATCTAGCATCTGCTGTTGACTCATAATAGTAAAGTCATTGTCATCACCCGGTTTAAGATCATGCCTCTGCCGAAGCAGATTGGTAACTTCCGTCTTCGCCTCCTCTACCTTCGTCCCATCGACCGCCTTAACATACAGATTCTGAATACCCTGGCTGCCGCCGGCGGTCTGCTGACTTATGATCTTAGCTTGAGCAGTGGTGATGGGAACCATTACGGAGTCTTCCATGATATTGGACATCATCATCATGCCCGTCCCACTCTTGAACACCCCGATCGTTTTGAAGGGCAAACCATTGATCCTGACCATCTTGTCCAACGGATTTATTCCTTCGAAAAGATACTCCGCAGCGTGATGCCCCAGAACACACACCCTCGACCTCGCCCGTACATGTGCCCACGTCATGGACTGACCGTAGTCTATTTTGGCCTTATACACATATTCGTGCTCAGGAGTTCCTCCCGATACCATTGACGTCATACTCCGGTCACTGTAGGTTACCGTAGCAGCTGTCATGACTTCCGGGGCAACGGAATCCACCGAGGGGCAATTACGGGGATTCGCAATAGCCTCCGCATCATCCAGAGTCAAACTACTACTGGCTCCAGCGCTCATTGTGTTTAACTCGGACTCCACCATCGTACTGCCAGGGCGCACGATAAGAAGGTCCGTGCCCATCCCCCCTATCTGCCCGACTATAAAGCTCTGAGCACCCTGTCCCATGCTCACCAGTGCTATCACAGCACCTATTCCCACTACCATACCAAGAACAGTCAATCCTGAACGGAGCTTGTTGGCACGAAGCCCCTTCAAGGCACTGATAATGCAATCCCAGAAGGACACTAAACCCTTTCCTCCTCATTCTCAATTTCCCCATCACGTACATGCAAAACACGGCTGGTCTTACTGGCGATATCCGCCTCGTGGGTAACGATAACTATCGTAATCCCCTCTTTACCGTTCAACTCCTTGAACATCTCCATGATCTGCTCACTGGATTTCGTATCGACATTTCCGGTGGGCTCGTCGGCAAGGATGATCGACGGATTGGTTATCAGAGCACGTGCAATAGCCACCCTTTGCTGCTCTCCGCCTGAAAGCTCATTGGGCCTGTGATTGGCCCGTTCAGCCAGTCCCACTCTGGCAAGGGCATCAAGGGCATACTGGCGGCGTTGTTTAACATTGCTGTAGATCAGCGGCAGTTCAACATTCGCTACAGCGGATGTACGAGGTAACAGGTTAAAGCTCTGAAAGACAAATCCTATTTTCCTGTTCCTGATTCCGGTAAGCTCATCGTCACCCAGTTCCTCCACCCTCACTCCATCAAGCCAGTAGGAACCAGATGTAGGCGTATCCAAACAGCCCAAAAGGTGCATGAGGGTAGATTTGCCGGACCCTGAGGGCCCCATAATAGCAACCATCTCCCCCGATTCTATTTTAAAGCTCACGCCCCTCAGAGCGGGCACCTCAATCTGGCCACCTGTATAAAATACCTTGGTCAGATTCTCGACTTCTATCATTTTAGAATCCGAATCCTCCTCCTCCCCTCTCAACGGACTCAACGAGCACCTTGTCTCCTTCCTGAAGACCCTCTTTTATCTCAGTTTGCTCCGCAGTTTGCAAACCAATCTCCACTTCCCTCGTTTCAGTCTTGCCCTCAGGTCCCACAACCTTCACAACGCTCTTGCCTTCTTCATACTTAATGGCAAGCGTGGACACCAGCAGGACATCCTCTTTCCTCTGGGTAGTGATCTCAGCAGTGCAGGTCATCCCCGACCTCAAGCTAGCCGGAGGGTCATCCACCGTCAGTTTCGTTTCATAGGTAACAACACCACTCACAGATTCCCCAGCCCTCGATATCGCAGCAACCTCCCCCGAGAGTTCCATCCCCGGGAGGGCATCCAGCGTAATCGTGGCTTCCTGCCCACGCTCAACTTCGGATATATCGATTTCGTCTATCTGGGCGATTACCTCAACTTTCGAAGGGTCAATGAGCAAGAAAGCGACGGTTCCAATGGCCACCTGATTACCCTCCTTTACCATCACTCTCGCAATCTCCCCACCAAATGGCGCGGTAAGCTCGGCCTTTTCCAGTTTATCACGGGCATCCTCCAGGGCGATCTGGGCCCGCTTTAGCTGATTCCTCGCCGCTTCCAAGCTCCTGGCATCCGGGCCCGCCTGCGAGAGGTTTTCCCAGGCATCTTCCAGATTCGTTTGTGCCTGCTCAACCGACCTTTCAAGGGAAGCAGTCTCAAGCTCGGCCAGCTTTTGCCCCTTCTTCACCTCATCCCCAAGCTCAACATGAACCTCGTCAACGGTTCCGCCGACTTCAAAGGCAACATTCGTCTGATCGGGCATCTCGATATGCCCGGAGGTCTCCCCAGTGACTTCCAGGGTTCCCCTGGTCACCTCTACAGTCCGGGTGTCAGAATCTTGCGTCGACTCATCGGATGAGCACCCACATGTGAAGGCAATCAAAAATATGCCGATACTGAAAAAAACGACAGACATTAAGAAATTCCGATTACTTAATATAGTCAACATTCCTCCTTTTCAGGGATTGCAATTAGTCTTCAGTCAACAGATCGCAGCTTTCAGGGAAGAGAAGGCTTCCAGTAAGATATTGTACCATTATAGGAGGACGATATTCATCCCACCGACTTGGGAGAGGGATTATCGAGAGAGACAAAGGGTTGATTTCAGGGCAAATACACGAAGGCCCACGAGCTCAATACAAAAAACCCGTGGACCTGTGATTCAAACTACGACTTTGAGGCAGAGGCCTTTTTCGATTTCCTGATGGTAAGCAGCCCGTTTTTGGCACCGGGGACAGCTCCCTTGACCAAAAGGAGATTACGGTCCGGGTCTGCCTTTACTACTTCCACATTCTTAACTGTAACTCTTTCGTTCCCCATGTGACCGGGCATGCGCTTCCCTTTAAACACCTTCCCTGGGAAGGTACAAGCACCTATGGACCCAGTGGCACGGTGCCATTTTGAACCCCGCGTCTTGGGCCCGCCAGAGAAGCCGTGTCGCTTAACCGCTCCAGTGAAACCCCGCCCCTTTGACATGCCAGTTATATCAACGGTCTCACCTGGCTGGAAAAGCTCAACACTGAACTTTTGGCCTCTCTCAATCTCGGAGGTGTCTTCAACCCTGAACTCTTGCAGGTTCTTAAACGCCCCCAGGTCCTTAAGGTGCCCTTTTTCAGGTTTGTTCAACCGTTTAGCTTCGCCGAAGCCGAGCTGGACTGCTTCGTAGCCTTCACGGTTTGTATCCTTGACCTGTGTTACCGTACAGGGGCCAGCCTCGATAGCAGTGACCGGCACCACAGCACCTGTCTCAGTGAATAGCTGGGTCATGCCTACTTTTTTACCAAGAATCCCAGGAACCATAATATTTCCCTCACATCTTAATTTCGATATTTATTCCAGCGGGCAGATTAAGCCTGGTCAGCGAATCGATCGTCTTGGGCGTTGGCTCAAGTATATCAATAATACGCTTATGAGTCCGAATCTCAAACTCCTCCCGTGAGTCCTTGTTAATAAACGGAGAACGGGTCACACAGAACTTCTTGATATGTGTCGGAAGAGGAACCGGCCCAGCCACCGCAGCCCCCGTACTCTCTGCAGACTCCACGATATACGCCGCAGCCTGATCCAATGCCCTATAATCGTAAGACTTCAACTTAATCCTGACTTTGTGATCTGGCATTTTGAATTCTACCTCTGTCCATATTTTGATGTAATGGCCTGTGCCACTTCCTTGGGGACCGGTGCGTAATGATCAAACTCCATGAAAAAACTCGCTCGCCCCTGTGTTATCGACCGCAGGTCAGTGGCATAACCAAAGGTCTCAGCCAGTGGAAGGTGGCATTGTACTATGCTGGTGCCCTCACGAGGCTCGACGTTATCGATATGCCCTCTCCTCGAATTAAGGTCACCAATTACATCACTAAGGAGTTCTTGTGGGGTTGTCACCTCTACTTTCATAATAGGTTCAAGAAGAATAGGATGCGCTTTTCTACCACACTCCCTTGTTGCGATTGCCCCGGCCATCTTAAAGGCGGCTTCGGATGAATCCACTTCGTGATAGCTTCCATCCAACAGGGCAGCCTTAACGTCCACTACCGGATGGCCTGCAATAAATCCCTGTCCTAAAGTCTCCTTAACCCCTGACTCAACAGCGGGAATAAAGTCCTTGGGTATAACACCTCCCTGAATACGGTTATCGAACTCAAATCCCTTGCCACGCTCCAATGGTTCAAGTTCAAGCCATACATGGCCGTACTGGCCACGCCCCCCACTCTGGCGAATAAAGCGGCCCTCTGCTTTCGCCTTCGCTGTTATGGCTTCCTTGTAGGCCACCTGAGGCTTGCTGACTCTGGCATTTACCTTGAACTCCCGCAGGAGCCTAGTTACAATAACCTCTAACTGGAGCTCTCCCATCCCCGAGATAAGGGTTTGCCCCGTCTCCTTATTATAATCCACCCTAAATGTGGGGTCCTCTTCCGCAAGCTTTGCCAGCGCCTCCACTATCCGGTCCTGATCAAGCCTGGCCTTTGGCTCAATAGCTACCGATATAACCGGCTCAGGGAACTTGATTGCCTCCAGGATGATATTCTTATCAAGGCTGCATATTGTATCACCGGTGGAGGTACTCTTCAATCCCACAGCAGCAGCAATACTACCACTATGGACTTCCGAAATCTCCTCACGCTCATCAGCATGAACGCGGTATAAACGCCCCATTCGCTCCTTCTTTTCCTTGGTGGCATTATATACCTGTGCCCCTGACTTAATCATCCCTGAGTACACCCGAAAGTAGACAAGTCGGCCCACAAATGGATCCGTGACCGTTTTGAAAGCCAGCACAGTAAATGAAGCATCATCGTCCGGATAGCAGAACTCTTCCTTCTCGGTTTTAGGATTAATGCCTTGCATAGGGGGCATATCCAGAGGAGAAGGCAGATAATCTACTACAGCATCCAGCATCATCTGGATGCCCATATCCTTTAAGCCGCTCCCACAAAGTACTGGTACAACCTTGTTGGCAACAGTAGCGCGCCTTACTCCTCTCTTAAGAGCATCTACATCGATATCGCTATCGTTGACATAGGCAAACATAACCTCATCATCGTATTCGGCAACGGTTTCAATCAACTCATGTCGATATTGGTTCACCGACTCCATATATTCATCGGGGATGGAGGTTTTTCTCGCCTCTGCGTTAGGAGCATCAGAAAAGGCCCACGCTTGTTGCTGAATAAGATCTATAACCCCAGCGAATGATTGATCTGCCCCCCAAATAGGCAATTGAATTAACGCCGGAGTGGTATGAAGCCGTTTTTTCATCATGTCAACGGTGAAGAGAAGGCTAGCCCCTGTACGGTCCATCTTATTCACGAAACAGATTCTAGGCACGTTATACCTGTCTGCTTGGCGCCACACCATCTCCGATTGGGACTCAACTCCCGCCACTCCGTCAAAGACCACAACTCCACCATCAAGAACGCGGAGGCTTCTTTCGACCTCCGCGGTAAAATCCACATGTCCGGGTGTATCAATAATATTTATACGATGCCCTTTCCAATCACAACTGGTGGCAGCCGAGGTAATCGTTATGCCTCTCTCCCGTTCCTGGTCCATCCAGTCCATCTCTGTCGTCCCATCATCCACCCGACCAATTCTATGGGTACGACCACTGTGATGCAACACATCTTCGGTAACCGTAGTTTTACCGGCATCGATGTGGGCAATGATACCAATATTCCTAATATGCTGTAGTTGCACCTCACGTGGCATTGTCTTTACCTCGGAACTTGTCTTCACCATAAATCCATTCACCACCGATAGTGAGCAAAGGCACGATTTGCCTCAGCCATCTTATGAGTGTCACTCCTTTTCTTAACGGTAGCCCCTTCTCCGCGAGAAGCATCCAGTAACTCATCTGCCAACTTCTCAGCCATTGGCTTTCCCTTACGCGCTCTCGCAACAGCGACCAACCATCTCATGGCAAGAGTGGATGCCCGCCTTAGCTCCACTTCCCTCGGTACCTGATACGTAGCTCCTCCAATTCGTCGCGGTCTAACCTCCAGGAGAGGGGTGGTATTATTAAGGGCCTCCTCGAACACCTCCATAGGATCGCGCCCGGTCCTTTCGCCGATAATATCAAGAGCAGTATAGACAATTCCTTCAGCCGTACTCTTCTTGCCATCCTGCATAAGCTTGTTGACAAACCGTACAAGCTTTTCACTATTATATTTTGTATCAGGTATTACTTCTCGTTTCGGAGCCCTTCCACGTCTTGACATTTCTAGTCCCCTTTCATTGTCGCAAATAAATCACGGTATCCACAACAAACCCTCCTCTCTGCCAAAACGTCTGGTACGAGGAGGGGAAACCCGCCACCTGAGCGTTAGCTTTTCTTGGTCCCGTACTTGCTGCGACTGGTTTTCCTGTCCTCAACACCCTCTGTATCCAAACAACCCCGCACAACGTGATAGCCAACACCCGGCAAGTCCTTCACACGACCACCACGGACAAGGACCACTGAATGTTCCTGCAGGTTGTGTCCTTCTCCCGGTATATATGCCGTCACTTCCATCCCATTTGTCAACCTGACACGCGCTACCTTGCGCAGGGCTGAATTCGGCTTCTTCGGTGCTATCGTTTTAACCTGCAGGCAAACGCCTCGCTTTTGAGGCGAACCTCTGCTACTAATGACCCGTCCTTTGAGGGAGTTATAATACGTTGATAGTGCAGCCTTCTTTTTCCCTTTACCGGTTGGCTCTCTACCCTGTTTGACCAGTTGATTCCGTGTAGGCAACTTCTCACCTCTTCCCGTTGATTATTTTACGGCACGAATCTACATTTAATCATTGTTGTTACGCGTTGTCAAGCATGTATGGTACAAATAGCTTACTCAGACTCCGGCAGACCCAAAGCCCAGACACTGAAAATCATTATACCACATTAGAGGTTGCTATTGCATTGCCCCTGCATAACATATATAGGGGGTAGACAAACGGTGGAAGTTGAGGTAACATAATGTAACTAGGAGGAGATAGCCTTGGCACATACAAAATCAGCCAAAAAGAGGATGCGGACATCTCAAGAGCAACGGTATCGTAATAAATCGTTAAGGAGCCGCTGTAAAACCTTTACCTCGAGGGCCGAGACTCTTATCGAACAGGGTGACCTTACCCAAGCTGAAGAGGCAATGAAGCGTGCATTCAGCGTCCTGGATAAGACAGCCAGGAAAAGGGCAATTCATCCAAATAACGCATCTCGGCATAAGTCGCGTTTGATGAAGAGGCTGAATGTAGCGCGTTCAGATACATCACAGGCCTCGAACTGATCCCCCAATTCGGTGGCTGGCTGGGTTGACATAATACAAGGAGTGAGGTAAGAGGATGCCAGCGAATTTGCCTATTGCATATTACGAAGCCGAAAAGCGATTCCGGAGTGCGGAGACAGCCGAGGAAAAGGTAGAAGCTCTCGAGGAAATGCTGGCGGTCATGCCCAAGCACAAGGGCACTGACGGGCTTCGCGCGGACATCCGGGCCAAGATATCGAAATTCTCCAAGGAAGCATCAAAGGCAAAGGCCACTGCCAAGAAAGGCGGCGTCTACAATATCCCCAGGGAGGGAGCAGGGCAGGTTGTGATAGTGGGGACCCCCAACGCTGGCAAGTCCCAAATCACCTCAGGACTCACTGCCACACCATCTGAGGTAGCTCACTATCCCTTTACCACACAAATGCCTCATTTAGGCATGATGGATTTCGAAAACGTACAGGTCCAATTGATAGACATGCCACCCATCACAGAGGAAAGCGCCCGACCATGGTTCGCTACCCTCCTCAGATCAGCGGATTCCCTGATCCTGGTAGTTGACCTGTCCACCGATCCTGCAGAGCAGATGGAACAAATCATAGCGAAGATGGAAGAGTTCAGAGTTGGATTGCCCGGAACGGATAACCGCTCGGAAAAGTCACTGTATACCAAACATGGCCTTATCATCGGGAATAAGAGTGATCTGGACAGCTCGGGAACTGGATTCAAAGCCCTGAAGGACAAATACGGCAAAGAGACGAAGGTTCTTTCCATCTCTGCCCAAAATGGTGGGGACGACGAGCTACGAAGGGAAATTTTCAACACCTTAAATGTTATCAGGGTCTATACCAAGGAACCGGGCAAAAAAGCTGATATCAGCGATCCTATGGTCATGTGGAAGAGAAGTACTGTTGAGGACGCCGCTGAGGCAGTTCACAAAGACTTCCGCAGAGGACTGAGATACGCCCTTATCTGGGGCTCTGGCAAATTCGATGGTCAACGCATAAAGCGTGATCATGTCCTACAGGACGGGGATATATTAGAATTACATACTTAACATAATGTAATCAGGCGACAGCTATCAGCATTCAGCGAACAACTGCCTGTAACAACTCATATCCCAATTTCTCCAAGCATCCCGCGTTCTCAAGTTTTTCCTTCCATTTTTCGGGAACAGACTCAACTCCCAAGTATGCTCCTGAGATCGCCCCTGTCATGGCACCAATAGTATCCGCATCGCCACCAAGGCTGACGGCATAGGTTACAGCCTCCTCAAAGGAGTAAGGATTACTGAGGAAACTGATCGTAACGCTTGTGCATCATCGTGATAGAGAAGTCCAACTGGCGCTATGCGCATAGCGCCACCGTTGCCATACGAACCGCCGCGGTAAATTCGCTCCGAAGCTTCGCCCCAGGGAACTCCGTCCTTTATCATCCGGAATATGCGCGGGGGACCGGGACCATAACCTCGAAAGGGCTCCTTGGAGAAATTCTCCATAAACTGCCATGCCATATGTTCGCCGTCAAAGCCCTTGCATTGGATAAGCGACTGGGCAATGCCGATCATCATATGGGTATCATCGGTATATCATCGGTATACTTGAGGATTTTATGCCTTCCAGCTAATGAATCAACTTCATATTAGAAACAGGGGCAGCTCTAGTAGAACTGCCCCTGAAAAGATGCACAAATCTTGGGTCGCACTATATATGTTATGTAACCATCAGCCACAACACTTTGGCCCGGTTAACATAACCCATCGCTCAAACACAACCTGTCCCTCACTGGTGGAGACGGGGGGAGTCGAACCCCCGTCCAGGTGAAATCTGCCCAAGATCTCCTACAGGCTTAGCCAGCTCTTAGTTTTCCTGGCTGACCTCAGCTGGCCAAGTTCAACCAGGTGAGGCGATATTTCTTAGACACCTCCTATCGCCATCGGAGCTATCGCACCTCGATTTCTCGTCGCCCAATCCCCACCCTCGAGGAGAGGCAGAGTTGGACGGGCCCAACCTTTTGTTAGGCTGCGACCGGTACAGGTACTTCGTTGTGAAGTCTTTTTTGCCACCTGTTTTTCGAGGTTGATGGCACCTCGGCCTGCAATCCTGAGCCGGCCTTCACCTGTCGAAGCCGCTCGTCCCCGCACTCATCTGTTAACGTTCAAGTTCAATGTAAACTCTATCCATTATTATTGTATAACATCGTTCTCAGGCAAACAAGTTAGGGCTGCATCCTGCCCCAATAGAACCCCGTCAGGACCATCCCGGCTCCAACCAGAATGAACATGATGCTGCTGATAACCATGTAAAGTTTCAGACTGCTAATTATCCCGTTCAGCCAATCAACCGTCTCATTTATGGTTCCGGAGATATCAGCTGCCTCGATGTCCTCAGAAACACCACGCAGGTCGCTTGAGATGGTGGATAGTTCAGTCTGTGCATTTCCCAAGAGGCCACGAACATCGGAAATGGCTTTAAGGCCCGTATCCTCTAGACTTTTAACATTCGTTGTAGTCTTGCCGAGGAAGTCATCTGCATCGGAGAGGATGCTGACCCCCGTTTCCTGGCCGCCCTCCAGGTCTGCTTGCATATCCTTCAGGTTCTGAGAGACATTCTCGATGCTCTGAGAGGCATTATCAGTGGCCTTTTCCACCGAATTAATCTGTGAGTTTAGGTCGCTTGCTGAATAGGCAAGGACTGCGTTCTCAGCCTCAAGGTAGTCAACCCAGTCGCGCACCCAGCTGGCATCTATGTTAACTGCTTCCATCTCATCAGCTATAGCATCGAGTTCGCCGGCGGTCAGGCTCATTGGCCACAGGTCAATTGCCCCATCAGTGGACTCAAGATAGTCTGCTACGTCCTCACCAACAGGTACATAATCATAGGCCTCCAGCCAGGCAGCCATCTCGTCGAAGCTCTCAGATGGTATCTCCACTTGGTAACCTTCCCAACTCTGGACGGTATCATCTGCATTGGATACCAGAGTCTCGGCATCAGCGACCAGATCCTCAACTTGCCCCAAGCCACCGTCGGTCTGATCCAGGAGTTCTATCACGTCGTCTATGGTCCCGACTACATCATCCTCAGCATTGGCCAACTCGGGGTCCAGGTCCTCCAATAGCGTCACAGCATCATCCAGTGTGTCAGTCATTTGGCCCTCTATCTCAGACAGATCCCCGTCCAGGTTACCCAAGTCACCTCCAGTGTTGTCCAATGCATCGGCCACATCAGTTAGTGTCTTGTTTACATCATTCATAGCTTTGTTAACCGGTTCCGTTTCGATGCTGACTCCACCAACTAATACCATGGATACGATTAGTAAGACTATCCCGACCACACTCACAACACCTCCCAGACCCATTACTGCTTTGCGCATCTCTTCCTCCTTTTTCTTGTTTTTTAAAGTCACCTATGTGACTTCATAGCCTTTTCCGCCTCTCGCCGCTCCTCACGCTCTATAATCGCACGCCGTTTGTCATACACTTTCCTCCCCCTGACCAAGCCCAATTCAACCTTGGCATGCTTATTCTTAAAATACACGCTTAAGGGCACCAATGTCAACCCTTTTTGGCTCACTTCGCTGGCCAATTTGATTATTTCTCTCTTGTGCAATAGCAATTTCCTATCCCGCGTTGGGTGATGATTATACCGGTTCCCACCCTGATACGGAGAAATATGAGCATTCACCAGCCACAGCTCTCCATCTCTAGGTTTGGCATAAGCGTCACGGATATTGATCTTTCCTTCCCGAACAGACTTAACCTCGGTCCCTTTAAGTGCCAATCCGGCCTCTATGGAATCCTCGATAATGTAATCGTGATACGCTTTCCTGTTGACGGTAATTGTTCTATTTTCCATTGCCTTGTAACATTATGTAAAGTCAATTGCCGCCAAGCTCACCGAATTCGTAGAGAATAGCAGAGGTCGCTACCAAACCAGTGGTTTCGGCACGGAGTATAAGCTTACCAAGCGTAACCGGAGTCACACCCCTATCCCGGGCAAACGCAACCTCTCCATCGGAAAATCCACCCTCAGGCCCTATGAATACATTCAATCTGGGCAAATACTCTTCCTGGGCAGACTGTAAAACCGACCTGAGCCCCATAACCTGCTCACATTCCCATGGGAGCAACGACTTGCCTTCAGAGAACTCACATGCATGTTCAAAATCTACGACATCGTGCAAATTCGGTAGTTTCCCCCTTCCCGACTGCTCTGCGGCTTCAGCGATAATCTTCCGCCAGCGATCCGCTTTAGAAGCTCCAGGTGCCCTACCAACACACCGTTCGCAGATCACAGGTACAAATGCGGCAACACCCAATTCAGTGCACTTCTGCAACACCATCTCGAATTTGTCACCCTTCAGTATCGCCTGGTATAGGGCTATTTCAATGCCTACCTCATTCGTACATCGGCGAGTTTCTACTACCTCACCTGTAACCCATTCAGACGTTATGTCAACTATTTGCACCTGGTACTCCATCCCAGCGTTATCCAAAACAATAAGCTGGTCTCCAGGTCTGAACCGTAGCACATGCTTGACCTGGTGCGCCTGTTGGTCAGCTAAGGTAACCCTGTTTCCATCGATACACCCTGGGAGGACAAAAAGTCGATGCATGGTTCAGCTGGTCACCTGTTGCAAAGAAATCACAGCTATGCGAATAAAAACAACGAACTACCAAACATAGAATTATCTGTAGCCGCCAAAGGCACCTCTTACTCTATCGAAGAAGCTCTTACTCTCTTGAGGGAGATCAGCCGGCTCCAGGGTCTCTGACAATTCCTGCAAAAGAGACCTCTGCCTTTCATCCAGCGATGTCGGGGTAACCACATGAATCACGACCAACTGATCCCCCCGACCCTGCCTTTCCAGGTGAGTGATCCCTCGGCCTTTGATTCGGAACACCCTGCCATTCTGCACCCCTGCAGGGACCTTAAGAGTGAAATCACCATCGAGTGTTGGCACTCGGATCTCATCGCCTAAAGCAGCCTGTGCGAAGTTCAAGGGGAGATCGTAAACTACGTCAACTCCATCGCGGCGAAGGAACTCATGTTCTGCTACCGATACGGTAACGTACAGGTTCCCAGGTGGGCCACCTGCCAGCCCGACATTTCCTTCCCCTGTTACTCTGATTGTATTATTATTATCAATGCCACCGGGGACTCTCACTGTGACCGTGCGCTTTCTCTTTTCCTTGCCTGAGCCATCACATTGCATACAGCGGTGAGTAATTATCCGTCCCGTGCCCCCACACCGCTCACATGGAGAAACACTGGTAAAAAGCCCAAATAGGCTGCGTTGCGTGCGCCGTACTTCACCTGCACCACCACAGTCGGGACAAGTCATCGGCTCAGTACCCGGTTCGCTCCCGGTTCCGCCACAAACTGAGCAGGCCTCAACGCGTTCGACCTCAACCTCCTTTTCACACCCAAACGCCGCCTCCTCAAAGGATATCTCTACTCTCCGGTGTACGTCCGTGCCACGCTCAGCGGCACGTCTCCTTCTCCTCGACCTTGTAGCACCGCCGCTACCGAAGAACGCATCGAAGATATCGCCAAAGCTGCCGAAATCAAAGTCTTCAAAGCCCGACCCGAATCCGCTGATATCCGCTTGCCCAAAGCGATCGTAATTCGACCGCTTTTGAGGGTTACTCAGGACCTCATATGCCTCGTTTACCTCTTTAAACTTCTCCTCGGCGGCCTCGTTTTTATTTCGGTCAGGATGATATTGAAACGCTAACTTGCGATAGGCTTTCTTGATCTCTTCACCACTCGCATCGCGTCCTACTCCTAAGATATCATAGTAATCGCGCTTGTTTGCCATACGTAACACCACCTCTCCGCACTGGTAACTACTAAGCTGACTTTCCCATTATAATTCTCTTGGGTGGCAAGTGACAAGTTGGTTGAGGACGGCAAAAAGTAAGCGGCCCGCCTTAGCGGGCCGCTTTTCGAATTCAATTTTCTACATCATTCCGGGTGGCATTCCGCCTCCTCCGGCTCCGGCGCCAGCTTCGCCTTTTTCCTCGGGAATATCGGTGACCAAGGACTCGGTGGTCAATATCATGACCGCAGCACTGGCAGCGTTCTGAACGCCACTGCGTACAACCTTTGTTGGGTCAATGAGTCCTTTCTCCACCATGTTCACGTATTCATTCTTCTCAGCGTCGTAGCCAACGCCTTTCTTCTTCCTTCTGACGGTATCTATAACCACAGCGCCATCCTGCCCGGCATTCTCAGCGATAGCACGTATAGGCTCCTGCAGAGCTCGCTTGAGGATATCTACCCCGGTAGCTTCATCCCCTTGGAGCTTGAGGCTATCCAGTGCAGGAATGCACTGAAGCAGGGATGTTCCACCACCAGGAACAATACCTTCCTCTACCGCGGCACGTGTAGCTGACAGGGCATCCTCGGTCCTTAACTTCTTCTCCTTCAGGTCCGCCTCGGTGGCTGCGCCAACCTTCAACACAGCTACACCGCCAGCAAGACGAGCCAGCCGTTCCTGCAGCTTCTCACGGTCAAAATCAGAGGTTGTCTCGTCAATCTGGGTTCGTATCTGCTTTATCCGGCTATTGATCTCATCCTCAGAACCCTTACCTTCAACAACAGTGCAGTTATCTTTATCGGCAACTACTCTTCTCGCTCGGCCAAGGTCTTCGATAGTTGCTGAATCGAGCTTGCGGCCCAAATCTTCACTGATAACCTTACCACCGGTAAGGATAGCGAGATCCTCCAGCATTGCCTTGCGGCGATCGCCGAAGCCCGGGGCCTTTACAGCCAGGCAGTTGATAGTGCCACGCATCTTGTTGACTACCAGCGTGGCCAGGGATTCCCCTTCGATATCTTCCGAAATGATGACTACGTTCTTGCCGACCTGCAATATCTTCTCCAGAACAGGCAGGAAGTCAGATACTGCCGATATCTTCTTGTCGGTAATGAGGATGTATGGGTCCTCAATCACGGACTCCATTCGCTCCTGGTCGGTAATGAAATAAGGGCTGATGTACCCCCTGTCGAACTTCATGCCTTCCACAAGCTCGGTCTCGAACTTCAGACCTCTGCCCTCCTCTACGGTTATAACGCCATCTTTGCCGACCTTCTCCATCAGGTCAGCTATGATGTTCCCGATTTCATGATCCCGTGAAGAAACTGTTGCCACCTGGGTCACCTGGTCCTTGCCTGTTACCTCAGTGGAGATCTTCTTCAACTCTTCGACCACAGCGTCTGTGCCCTTTTCAATACCCCGCTTTATGGCCATCGGATTGGCCCCAGCGGCGATGTTCCTCATCCCATCATGAATAATGGATTGTGCTATTACACTGGACGTCGTAGTCCCGTCACCACAGGCATCGTTAGTCTTGGTCGCTGCTTCCTTAACCAGCTGAGCGCCCATGTTCTCAAACGAATCCTCCAGCTCAATCTCTTTAGCGATGCTAACCCCGTCATCGACAACTGAAGGAGCACCAAATTTCTTGTCAAGCGCTACCGGGCGCCCCCTAGGACCAAGAGTAACCTTCATCGCATTAACCAGGGTATCTACACCCTTAAGAAGCGATCGTCTTGCATCTTCACCATAACTAAGCTGTTTTGCCATCTCTTCCTCCTTTTATTTACTATTTATTCCTTTTAGCCTGGATGTCACTTTCGCGCAGGATAAGATAGTCTTCATCTCCGAATTTCCACTCGGTGCCAGCATATTTGGCGTAGATGACAGTATCACCGACTTTGACATCCAGAGGAACCCGCTTGCTCCCATCTTCGCTGAGTTTACCTGGGCCAACCGCTACCACTTCCCCCTCCTGGGGCTTCTCTTGAGCGGTATCCGGGAGAACGATGCCCCCCTTACTTACTTCCTCGCGGCTTATAGGCTTTACTACAACCCTGTCAGCCAACGGAGTAACATCTATTGCCATATCAACCTCCCTCCTTTTTTTAGCACTCTTCGGCAGAGAGTGCTAAATATTTTTTAACACACTGTCCAATCCTTTGTCAATACTCCTGAATTCTTAACTGAGGCAGTATCCCTTCAAGGTCAATAGTGGTAAGGAGAAGCCCGCTTAATCACGGCCTAGCGATTCCCGCTTCGGAGGCGCCTGAAAAAGGTGCTTTTTTGCCATATAACCCAAAAGCGGCCATCTGACTAGTCAGAACCCCCCGCGATTAAAGCCCCTCATTAGCATCAATCACAACACGACTATCGGCTCCCGAAACGCGGCCATGTTGACCCTCTTCTTGGACGCGGGGTTGCGCCTTTCCGAGCTGGTCAATGTAAAAGAGGCTGATGTTCATCTGGACCAACATTATGTCAAGGTCTTAGGCAAAGGTGCCAAGGAGCGGATGGTGCCGATCGGTGCTAGCTGCCAAAAAGCTCTGCTGCACTACTACCACCATTTCCGCGGTGCCCCCGTTCACCCAGGCGTGGAATCATTCTTCCTCCTCGCCTCTCGCCAGAATGAACCTCAACTCGCTACGACGTCATGGTAGGAGCCACAACGACAGCCGTGGGGCAGTTTACCCCAACACTGGCTTCGAGCGAAAGCGCACACATCGCAGCTCCTCTAAAAGTAATTCGCGTGCGAATCGGCCTTCGAGTTCAAGGTAGCCTGAGGCTCGTCTGCATGTGGTTTGCGGTAAAGCAGATGGGGAGAGAAACTGGTTGTCTTTGAGAATGTCCCGGCGAGGGTATGTCAACAATGTGGGGAGAAGTTCTTCGATGCTGAGGTTCATAAGGAAATGGAGAGCATGGCCCAAAGCAAGGGGAAGCCATCTGCACGCATTTCAGTTGATGTAGTCAACTTCAAGGATGCCATTGATTCCTATATTGATTCCACAGAAACTCTATGAACTCAAAGAACTAACTGTGGACTGCCGACCGTCGACTGTCGACTACCGACTCTCGACCGCAAGCCGTCTCAGGGTTATAATAGGAGATGTTGAAAGGAGGGCTGGGATGATCACGAAATACTTGCATGAGGTTATGCGTCGAGCCAAGTACAAAATGCTTGAAGATGGAGCGTATTATGGCTGGGTTGACGAGCTACCAGGTGTGTGGGCTAATGCTGATAGTCTCGAAAATTGTAGAGAAGAACTGGAATCAGTTGTAGAGGATTGGCTATTGTTAGGCCTGAGATTAGGGCATGAAATTCCCCCTCTGGGGGAAATCGACCTGAATGCACAAGTTCAAATGGCTGGTTCGGAATGACCCGTCGCCTCAGACCTGTATCATGGAATGAGTTGGTGAGTAAACTGCGCAGCTTAGGGTATAATGGTCCTCATCGAAGCGGTAAGCATCACTTTATGTTAAAGGGCGATTTCAGACTGACCATTCCGAATCCTCACCGTCAAGATATCGGTATCCCTTTGTTGAAGGAGATAATCAACCGTGCTGGCATAACTCGTGAGGAGTGGTTGAGGGCAGACAAGGAGTGAGGGTTTGGCGGTTTCATTCGCTAGTGCTCCGGTGAACTGGTGCAGAGCACTGCCGGATCAGCCATGAGCTATGAGCCATCAGCCAACAGCCATGAGCCATGAGCCATAAGCCATGAGCTATCAACTCCTTGAATCTCCCCTCTCAAGTACGGTATGATACACCAGAAACGAAAGGGATAGAGAAAGAAGAGAATGCCGGGAAAGGTAAGAAGAGTCCTCGAAACACTATGGTTCTTCCTGAAGCCCTACAGGTTGTATCTTCTCATCCTGCTGGGGCTCTGTGCGGCAAATGGGCTGCTGGAGACCCTTCACATGGCCCTCCTGCACCCTATCCTCAACGCCAGCCTGGGAGAGGAAGCAGTCTCGAGCAAGGGATTCTTCCTCAGTCTGCTAACCGAGGTAGCCAAGGTCATCCCGGTTGATGATGTATTAATATCAAGTTGTATTCTGTTTGTTATCTTTACCGTCCTGTATTCCTCCTCCAGATTACTCTATGCCAATCTCGCCCCCAGGGTCACAGCCAAAATCGTCAGAGAGCACGAGCAGAAGGTATTCCGCAAATATACCGAGTCGGATTACCGTTTCTTCGCGGATACCAGGCAGGGAGAGCTTATATATAAGGGCTCGCAGGCTCCCCAGTTCATAGGCCAGGTGGTTATGGCGCTAACAAAGTCCGTGATGGAAGTCGTCCTGGGAGTGTTCGTCCTCTTTCTATTGATCTCGATCTCATGGAAGGGCACCATCGCCGTGGTAGTTGCCGGGGCAGGCTATTATTACTTGACCCAATATCTCAGTAGAACCATCTCGTATGTAACCGGCAGGGGAATGCGCAGGGCGGTGGAAAACGAGAATGTAATCATGAACGAGTACGTATCCGGTGCCAAGCAAATACGTGCCGGCGGAAGCTCGTCTCAGTGGGCGAAGAGGTTCAACCAGGCGGCTACTTCGCGCTGGAAACACTGGGCCAGGAACCAGTTCTGGAACCAGGTCCCTGCCCGGCTCCTCGAGCTACTGATGTTCGGAGCGGTAGGCATTGTTGTTATAGGAATAAAAGTACAGTACCCGGACCAGTTCTTCTCCATGATCCCCATGTTCGGCACATTCGCCTTCGCCTTGTTCAAGCTATTGCCAAAGTTGACATCTACGGGAACGACGCTGATGAACGTATCCAATTTCCTCCCCAACCTGGAAACGGTCCGGGAATTCCTTCTCGATACAACATACACTCAAATGAAAAACGCCAGCATCGAATTCCGGGACCTGCAACACGGTATTGATCTCGACCATGTAAGCTTCGCCTATACAGGCAGGGAATCCACACTGGAAGATGTATCGCTGAGCATAGAAAAAGACAGCGTTACTGCAGTCGTTGGCCCCTCCGGTTCCGGCAAATCCACGCTCGCAGACCTGCTGCTGCGGCTGTACGACTACGACACCGGCGAGATCCGCATCGACGGCA
>JBKGZM010000007.1:0-50040 GCA_046545575.1 Dehalococcoidia bacterium | reverse complement strand
CCAATTCCCCTGCCTGGAGGCTCCCCCAAATCCACTTTCATGCAGGAAGTCGGGACAGCCCCAGGAGGTCCTGCCGGCGTTTTATCCCTACTTTACCCATTTGCTCTCGCGTCGGCCAATCCGCTACCATCACGGCGACATTCTGCAGCCTCTCACTCAGCTCCGGCGGCAGTCCCGCCAGAGCCTCATCAACGAGTTCATGAAACCGATCTCTTTCCATAACTGCTAATGTTCCTTAACCTGTGGGAGCGGTCTCCAGACTGTGGGAGCGGTCTCCAGACTGTGGGAGCGGTCTCCAGACCGCGATCATCGTCCAGCCGATTGCTGGGACAAGCATCTTGTAGTATGCACTCCGAGCACATGGGCCTCCTCGACTTACAAACCCTTCGTCCATGTTCTACCATATTCAGATGTAATTGGTAAACCTCCCCCGGCAGCACCATTGCCTCAAGTAATTCATGAGCCTGCTCCACAGAGGCCTTACCCTCTATCAGTCCCAGCCGCCTGGCAACCCGATATACATGCGTGTCAACAGGCATCACAGGTTTGCCAAACGAAAACATCAGAACACATCCAATGGTCTTGGGGCCCACTCCGGGTAGCCTGCGCAGCCATGACTTTGCCTCGTCAACAGGAAGTCTTTCCAGAAACTCCAGATCAAGCGAGCCTCTTTCATCCAAAATCGCCCGGAGAATTTCCTTGACGCGCACGGCTTTCACATGCGATATTCCCCCCGACCTTATAGCGCGCTCGATATCCGTTACATCCGCACTGGCTACCTCTTCCCAGGTCTCAAATTCCCCCATAAGGGAATCAAAGGCACGGCCAGAGTTAACATCGGATGTATTTTGAGAAAGGATGGTAGCAATCAATTCGGACAACGGATCGTGGCGCCGATGCCATTTACGCTCGCCGTGTTGCCTGGCTAACAAGTCATTTATCGCGGGAATGTCCATGGCCATTAGCCGTGGTTTCTTCTTTTCAGTTCCCTGGGTGATATTCTTTTCTCTCTTTCCGAAGACTCACTAAATCAGTCCCATAAGCACTTTTATAATAATGCCCATGGTGACCGAATATGTAATATTAATCATCGTCCCCGCGAGAAAAAACAGGGAATTCCCGCTCATGTCTTCCGCACGCACTATAGCTTTTGCTGCAAATATTACCGCTAAGGCAGTGTACGCATTCAGGAGCATAAAAGTAACAACGAGGATATTCTCACATTTCCCTACTACAAAACCTGTGTCACGCATCTGTTTATCGAACTTTTGGGTAGCAGGTTCTTTTGAAACCCTGGACAATATAAAATTGAATACCAGCCCACTCGTACCGAGTAGCACCAGATATCCGACTATTAGGATAACGATGTCAACCCAGCTTGTAATATCAAACATTTGCTCTCACTTCATGATTTATCGCTTTTATGCACTTCCAGCAGGACGCTGTTCAACTTATCCTCTATACTTTTGATTTCCTTCCACATCACGCTATTCAGGGTCTTAGATACCGCTTGCTGTGTTATCCCCAATTTTCTCGCCACTTTATACTGATTCCCGATTTCTTCATATTCCTTCACTGTCTGATATTGCTTGGCAGACCAATTGCTCTTTAGCAATAGAATCAGATTAATCTGTCCACTGATACATGCATCAATCATTCTATCGCCGACAAACATATCAAACAGCAGGTCAGACTTCTTGAGTTTATTCATGATATCCGATGCCCTGTGAAAAACCGGCCCATCCATTCTCGCAACATCACCTGTGCCAAGGGCAGCATCTATGTAGTCGAAAACCAGTACAAAACGCATCGAATCCGGATGTATCCGCTCTAATATGGTAGTGATAATATTATAGCTGTTCGCAATCGTGGACAGCACACCACCAATCTCATCAGTCCCTTTCAGAATCTTAAAATCCGCGTAAATTCCTTCAGAATACGTGGAGTTTACCTCCCCGCATGCTTCCTCTAACTTCCTTTGAACCTCTTCACGATCCCTTATTTTGCGAGAAGAGAGAACATCTCCCGACAAGACATAGAGCTTTTGTCTCATAGGTATCCTCTAAAATCCCCTATGTATAAACCACCCTAGTAGGGTTGTATTCCTAAAAACAACTATATCACGTTGTATCGTGGAAAACAACCCTGGAAAGGTTCAGGACATGCCCTCATTAGGAAGTGGGATGAAACTCTTGAATGAATCGCAAATGGCAGGTATCGTTCAGCGACTTTAACACAAATTCGCCATTCCTCATGCCTATATCATTAATGCCACACACGTGCTGGCCTATTTGCCAGAAATGTGAGGTGTCCAGTCCAAGCACTACACATATAAACACCTTACAAACTACCACATGAGAGACCAGTATGACGGTTTGCTCCGGGTGTTTGGCGGTTAGCCAGTCAATGAAAGAGCTAACCCTGTCTCGCACATCCTTCAATCCCTCGCCACCCGGGAATATAACTTCATGCGGACGTTCAACCCAGAGCTGGTGCAGGTCTTTGTCTTCGCGGAGCGCCTCTTCAGTTGAAAGCCCCTGCCAGTTTCCGTAGTCGATATCAATGAGGCCATTGACAGGAGTAACGGTTAGGGAAAGTTGATCAGCAATTGACTGGGCGGTCATTAAAGCTCTGCTTAGTGGACTTGAGTAAACAGCCACAGCATTACACCCTGCGAGCTTCTTAGCCGTGGCATGGGCCTGACTGATACCTGTATCATCAAGAGGGATATCAGCCCTCCCACGAAACCTCCCCTGCCCCTCCCTGTTCCACTGCGTCTGACCATGCCTGATGAGAAATATTCGCACCACTGAACCAGTCCTGCCTTACCCGTATGGTAGCACAGGGTCAGTTCGACAAGCAAGCAGAATTTTTCATCTGGACTTTGAAAGAGGCAAGGACACCCGGAATGTACTTCCCTTCCCAACCTCACTTTCCACCTCTATTCGTCCACCATGGACGTCAACGATATGCCAGCAAATCGCCAGGCCAAGTCCGCTGCCACCTTCAGCACGGGAACGAGCCTTATCAACCCGGTAGAAACGCTCGAATATATTAGGGATATGCTCCTCGGGAATACCGACACCTGTATCCTGCACAGCTACCACTATCATCCCGCCTTCCCTTGAAAGTGAGACCTCTACACTGCCGCTCGATGTGTACCGAACCGCATTGTTGAGCAAATTCGAGAAAAGGTCCTTTAACTTCGTACGGTCTCCATATACGGTCAGATTTTCCTCACCATCATTCAAACGGAACTCCAGTCCCTTCTTCCGGCACAACATTTCTATATCCGTAGCAACTTCTTTCAGCAACGAGTACACATCAACCTCTTCAAACTCCAGTTCTTCCTTCCCTGCATCGGCGCGGGCCAGAGTTAGCAATTTCTCGATGATGCCGGACATCTGGTTTGTCTCCTGTGATATAAAGTCGAGGGACTTCCTGTATTCCTCGGACGTCCGCTGCTTTTGCAGGGCAAGGGTGGATTCCGCCTCGATGGCAGCCAGAGGGGTTCTCAACTCATGTGAGGCATCGGCCGTAAACTGACGCTGCCGGGTGAAAGCCCGTTCCAACCGTTCAATCATGTTGTTAAGGGTTCCCGCCAGCCTGCCCAGTTCATCTTTGCTCTTTACACCGATCCTCCTGCTCAGATCGCTTGCACCTATCTCCTGTGCTGTCACGGTGATATCCTCGATCGGTCTCAGCGTTCGCCTGGCCAGGAACCAGCCTCCGGCTCCGGCCAAACCCATAGTTACAAGAACAGCAAACAGTATTATCCCTTGCAATCGCTGCAGAGCCTCTTCGATATTAGCCATTGATCTTCCAACCACCAATACCGCCTCCACATTTGGTCCTCCTGGAAACGTCCCTGATGTGAGCGTAACATCAACAGGGGCAGCATACAATCGCATCTCTTCACTCTCCGCCAACTCAACAGTGGTGAACTGGCTACCCCCAGAGAGAGTTTGATTGACTAATTGAGTAGCATGGGGAAGTTCTCTCTCCGAAGGTGAGATGAATACCGCACTATCACCAGAGCTAATATACAGTGAGACCACTTCCCCCAGCTCCTCGGTGAACTCCCTTCGTTGGAGATCCCTGAATGCGCCAGGATTGTTCTTAAGCTCCTCCACGCGGCGTTCCAAGGAGTTATCAAGGCTGCGATGAAGGCTGTGTGACAACGTGAAAAAGACCCCCATACCGAGGACCGCAAGCAACAAACCCAAAACGACCAGGTACCAGACGGTAAGCCTGAATTTAATGCTGTTCACGAATCTCATGCTGACTTAATCCTGTACCCAGCTCCTCTTACAGTTTGGAATAGAGGATATTCCTCCCCATCATCTATCTTGCGCCGCAGCCTTCGAATGTAGACATCTATAATATTCGAGAGGCTGTCGAACTCATAATCCCAGGCATGCTCCTCGATCATCGTCCTGGTGATTACCATATTGGGGTGGCGCATGAAGTACTCCAGTATCATATATTCCTTGTTGGTGAGTTCAATGAGCCTTTCCCCACACCACGCCTCTCGAGTCAGGGTATCCAGAACAAGGTCTCCCACCTGAATCCTCGGCGACCTGGGCCCTCCTTCCCGACGGAGTAGTGCTCTAATCCTGGCCAGGAGTTCGTTGAACGCAAAAGGCTTAACCAGGTAATCGTCAGCCCCGGTATCGAGTCCTTTGACCCTGTCCTCCACCGCGTCCTTCGCCGTAAGCATCAGGACCGGGATATTTATCTTCTGTGACCGCAGCTCCTGACAGACCTCGAATCCGTCTTTCTCAGGCAGCATGATATCCAGGACTATAAGATCGTACGGGTTAACCTCGGCGAGGTATTGCCCTTCCACACCATCATAGGCAACATCAACAGCATACCCCTCCTCCCCCAAACCCCGCTTGAGAATGCCGGAAAGCCGTCTGTCGTCCTCAACAACCAGAATCCTCATCATACATTCCTCACCATTCTTGATTCTATCATAGAAACATGAAAGGCGAATGAAAAACTACGCCCGCCTCACCCAGATAGCCAATTTCATTTAGTGTTTATTATTGGTTAATGGTGCATTCATCTTCATATGTTATGGTGAAAATAGCGAAGGAAAATCGCCAATTCAGGAAAGGAGGGAAATATGAAAGAGTTACTGCAGCGTAAGAGGAACATACTCATACCCCTTGTTGTAGGGGTAATGCTCCTTAGCCTGATCGTATCGTGCACATCCGGTGCGAAGCTATCAGCAGCAATAGAAGGCATAACTGATTCAGGCCAAACAGCATCTGAGACAACGACCAATATCTCCACCACAGCGGATGTCTCCACCCTCGGAGATAAGCTCGTACAGGTTTCCAACGAGGCAGGAGACAGCGTGGTAAGCATACGGACCAACCGGGGAGAAGGGTCCGGGGTAATATATGATTCGAGTGGCCTAATCCTCACCAACTCTCATGTGGTTCAAGACGCCGAGGAAATCACAGTAACGCTGTCAGACGGTCAGCACTTCCAGGGGGAGGTATCGGCAAGCAGCGAGGAATTCGACCTGGCGGCGGTAAAGGTAGATGGTAATAATCTGCCTGCGGCACCACTGGGCAACTCATCCAGTATCAAATCGGGGCAATTCGTCATCGCTATCGGGAACCCTTATGGGTACGACCATACTGTGACTACAGGGGTGATTTCGGCGGTAAACCGGGCTATCTCACTGGGCCAGGGCTCCTACTCCCAACCGATGATCCAGACTGACGCTGCCATAAATCCCGGCAACTCCGGAGGCCCGCTTATCGACCTGAACGGGAATGTGGTGGGCATCACCACGGTTATGGCAGCTCCGCAGGGCTACCCTGCACAGGGACTCGGCTTTGCTATCCCAATTGATACGGCAAAGCGCATAATACCCCAGCTAATGGAGCACGGCAAGGTGGTTAACAGCGGACAAGCTTATCTTGGACTAACCCTGTCCGATCTCGCAACCCAAAGCGCCACACAAGGCTATTTCTTCAGGCAACCACAACCACAGGACTACGGTGTTGATCATGGAGCACTTGTGAGAGAAGTCGTCCAGGGCAGTCCCGCAGCACAGGGGGGAATCAAGGCAAACGATGTAATCGTCTCCTTCGACGGCCACGAGGTCTATACCCTGGATGAACTGATGCAATACATCGTCGAGAAATCGCCGGGACAGAAAGTGAGCCTGGAACTGGTCCGCGACGGTGAAAGGGTCGATCTCTCCCTGACTCTGGGAGAGATGCCTGTCCAGCAGTGACGATACTCCGTGGTACCCTTATTAACGGCTTTCAGCCCGTTTCATGGTGGGTTCATGTTGGTATGCTAGAGTAGATCCTGGGCTAAGAGTGAGTATTCTGGTCGCCAAACAGCGAAAGGGGGTGATGGTGACACAGGATAAACAAAGTCAGAGCGGAAGTAGAATACGGGAAACTCAAGAGGTAAAATTTAAGAGGAAAGGAGGTAAAAAGACATGAGCAGGCGTATAAAGATTCTCGTTGTGGCCATGGCAACTGTGCTCGCGCTTAGCGCGGTCGGGGGGGTTGCCCTTGCCCAAAACGCAACCGATACAGCGGATACCTCGACCGAACAGGCCACGACCCAGGACACCTTTGTCGAAAGGCTCGCGGAGAAGCTGGACGTTGAGGTTGATGAGCTGGAGACCGCCATCGGCAAGGTCCGGCAGGAGATGCGGGAAGAAGCCCTGCAGGATAGACTCGACAAAGCCGTCGAAGCTGGGCAGCTGACCGAAGAAGAAGCCCAGTCCATTCAGGAATGGCGGGAAAACCGACCCAGTGCCCTTGAGGGGTCTGGCCCTCTGGGCCTTGGGAAGCAGTTCGCGCACCGAGGCCATGGCGGGCACGGTCCTGCCGCCGATGGCTTCGGTGGCCCATGTGGAGCAGGCTTCCGTGGCTTCTAGGGGTACAGCAACAGTACTACAGTAGTGTCGGCCGGGTTGTTGCTTGACACCACCCCGTCGCCGGCCGAGCCGAGGGCAAAGCATTCGCTTTGCCCTCGGCTCTTTTCCGCTGAACCCCATTTCATCTTTTGTTCATTTTAATGTGCTAAACTCGCCAGCGAAACATATAATAAAGGCAGGGCAAGAGGAGGTGATGTGTAGCTTGAATAAGAAACATATAATCATACAAGCAGCGGTCTAAACAGGCAAACCGCCAATTCTCGAAACCAAAATTAAAAAGGAGGATTACATGAAACTACCGCTATGGTCAAAGGTTCTCGGAGTACTACTGGGGCTCATGGTAGGAGCCACCACCGCCTATGCTGCAGTGACAGTCTATCAGTACAAGGAGGAAATCCCCGGAAAGGCAAAAATCACGGACGATGTCGTTGCCTCCCCAGGAATGACGCTCTCTTCATCCTCCCTTGATTTCGGAACGATAGGGGTAAATGGATGCTCGGATGAGGTCTATATCTCTTTGAAAAACAAGGGCAACAAGGACATTTCATTGCTCCACCGATACGTGGTTGGCCTGCCCCAGGATGTAGACCTTGAAGTCTCATACGATTCCACAAACTGGAACGACTTCGAAGGATACGTTTCCGCCGACCCCAATGATGGCGTGTTTGAAGCCGGAGAGACCATTGGACTTTATCTCCGGTTGTCAGCTTCGGAGAATACAAAGGCCGATTCCCTTAATTTCACCATCGGTTTCGAGGAAGCTGAGCAGCAAACGATAACGAGCGAAGAAGAAGAATAAGAAATAAGAGAGGTCTGCCCACTGGCGGCGGCTTCCAGCCGCCGCCAGTGGGCCCAGCCACCAACATTCTCGATCTCTCAAGGGGGCAACACATGAAGAATATCAAGCTAGCAATAATCGCCCTGCTTCTGCCCTCACTGGCTTTCTCCAGTTTGGGCTGCGGCTCTGAAGCCAAGCCGACTGCTCCCGCAGGGAACCAGGTTGAGGTACAGCGAGGATCCCTGACGGTGGACATCCTCACCTCGGGTAATTTGCAATTTTCTAAAGAGGAAGAACTCAGTTTCGACCTGCCAGCAAGTGTGATCGGAGCCATAACCGTGGATGAGGTAACGGCGGAAGTGGGAGACTCCGTTGAAAAAGGAGATGTGCTGGCTACACTGGACCAATCGGATTGGGATGACAAGCTAAAAGACCTCAAATTGAGTATGATGGAGGCGGAAAGTAATTTAAAGAGCGCCCAAATTACCGCTGAGCAGACCACTTATCCCAAGTATACTCAACCCGAGATAGAGTTGAAAGAGCTTCAGGTCGAGCAAGCTAAGACCCGGCTTGAAGTCGCACAGGAAAATCTCTCCGAGTTCAAATCTAGCAGCCAGCGGATTGAAGCACCGTTCAGCGGCGTAGTCACTGAAGTCAATATCAGTGCCGGAGATGAGGCAACGGGCGAGACAGCCATCAAGCTCGCTGACCCTGCCGAGTTCGAGGTAGAGGTCATGGTGAACGAAATGCACATCTCGAAGCTGAGTATAGGAACCGGTGCTTCGATCCAGGTAGAAGCCATATCCGGGCTCACACTTCCGGGCAAGGTCAGCTACATCGCACCCACCGCTACCATCTCATCAGGAGTGGTAAACTACCAGGCAACAGTGAAAGTGGAGTCGCTGGAAACAGCAACACAATCCAAACAGGGACCAGGCCAGGAGGCAATGGAACAAAGCTTGCCCGAAAACCTGCCACAATCCCCTGGATCAAACCAGACAATGCAGGAACGCCCCGGCCAATCATCGGCCAGTAATCTTCAGCTTAGAGAAGGGCTCAGTGTTACCGTGACCATAATATTGGAAAAGAGAACTGATGTACTGCTGGTACCAAGTGCAGCAATCACCACTCAGGGCAACCAGAGTTATGTTCAAGTGGTAACATCATCCGGCGAGGGTGAAACTGAAATAGAGACTGAAAAGAGGACAATACAAACCAGCATCAGCGACGGCACCTATACCGAGGTAATACAAGGGCTAAGCGAAGGCGAAATGGTGGTTGTTCCCGAGAGATCAGTCCCATCTGAACAAGAAGGAGAATCCAAGGGGATACCGGGAATGGGGGGAATGGGAAAATGATCCAGTTACACGATATAACCAAAGCCTATACCATGGGCAAAAGGGAGCTAAAGGTGCTTCAGGGAATAAATCTCGATATCGAGCCAGGGGCACGTGTGGCGATTATGGGGCCTTCGGGTTCGGGCAAGTCCACACTCCTGAACCTCATCGGATGCCTGGATAGACCCACATCCGGCACCTACTACCTGGACGATCAGAACGTGGGTAATTTCAGCAGCGGTGAACTGGCAAAAGTCAGAGGCCAAAAAATCGGTTTCATTTTTCAGTCATACCACCTCCTGCCCCAGCTTTCCGCCCTGGCCAATGTCGATCTGGGACTAAGGTACAGCATCGGAAGCAACCGTCACAGTGCAATGGAGGCACTGGAGAAGGTCGGGCTCTCCGACAGGGCCAATCACCGCCCCACCGAACTCTCCGGGGGTGAACAACAAAGAGTCGCTATCGCCCGCGCATTTGCCAAGTCACCTCCGATCATCCTGGCTGATGAACCCACAGGGAACCTGGACAGCCGCTCAGAAGAGGAGATAATGTCAATACTTATGGATTTCCACACTGAAGAGGGGATCACTCTCATCATCATAACCCACGAAAGCGGCATCGCTCATCGCTGTCAGCGCATCATCCACATGCTGGACGGTCAAATAGCAGGGGAGGAAACGGGATGATTAAGACATGGCTTGAGCTTCTGAATGGTGCCTGGACAGGCGTTGCTACCCATAAGCTCCGCAGCTTCCTGACCATTCTGGGGATCGTTATCGGCGTTACAGCCGTCATTGCCTTAATGTCCCTGGGTAGAGGGGCTCAGGCAGAGATCCTCTCCCGCATCGAATCCTTGGGGTCAAATCTCATGTTTGTCCAGCCCGGAGCAACGAGCCTTGGTGAAGTGAGAGAAGCTGCAGGAAGCGCCGGTACTCTAACCCAGGAGGACGCAAATGCAATTCTGGAGGAGGTACCATACATATCCCAGGTTGCTCCTACCAGTTCCTCCTCGCTCCAGTTAATCTTCCGGGATGAGAACACCCGTGCCACCGTTATGGGTATAACTCCTTCCTACTTTCAGGTATATAACACGGAATTAACCCAGGGCACTTTTATCTCCTCTTACGACTATAACGAGTTCAGAATGGTAGCTGTGATCGGTCCTGAGCTAAAGGAAACCCTGTTCGGTGATTCCGATGCTTTGGGGCAAACGGTACGTATGGAGAATAACGTGGTTGTGAGGGTAATCGGCATCCTCGAGAGACAAGGGGAGTCGATGGTGAACCAAACTGACAACGCCTTGCTTATCCCCCTGAGCGTCTTGCAACAAACAGTGGCACAACAAAAGACCAGCCAGGCAGAGAATGTAGTCAACTCAATCGCAATGGCACTAAGCGAGGAGGGCAAAACGGAGTATGTTAGTGAGGAAATTACCACTCTCCTTCGCGACCGCCATCAGCTCAGCCCCAGCGAAGAGAATGACTTTCGCATTACTTCCATGGAGGAGATAGCCAGCACCGTTTCAGAGGCAATGGGCACAATGACGCTTCTCCTGGGGGCCATAGCCGCCATTTCCCTGCTGGTAGGAGGCATCGGCGTGATGAACATCATGCTGGTATCCGTGCTGGAAAGGACCAGAGAGATAGGCATCAGGAAAGCACTTGGAGCAAAGGGACGAGACATATGGGGACAATTCCTGCTTGAGTCCGCACTCCTGGCCCTCACCGGCGGAATCATTGGAGTTATAATTGGTTGGGCTATCGCAATAGCCGTCGAATACTCGGGCTTGATGACAACGGTGGTAGCACCTGACATAGTTATATTGGCTGTTTCGGTATCAGTCGGAGTCGGACTTTTCTTTGGATTCTATCCGGCCTGGAATGCTTCCCGGTTGGACCCCATCGAGGCTTTGAGACACGAATAGTTAAGGGTATACTGGAAGTATGAGAAAACAAATACTGGCAAGCTTGACAGCTATAGTGGCAATGGCATTGACAGCAATGCTCACCGGGTGTAATGAGGCGGACGAGACTGTTGAAAACATCCACCCCCTACCCGAAAAAACCGTTCAGTTAACCACAAATACCACTGGAGAGTGGGGACCTTCCTGGAGCCCGGATGGCAAGAGCATTGCCTTCATGTCAGAACAAGCCGGAAATAACGACATATGGCTAATCAGCAAGGACGGGACCAACCCGGAGCAGTTGACAACCAATACCGCTTTTGACGGAAATCCCGCATGGAGCCCGGACGGCGAGTGGATCGCTTTCACCTCAGACCGCGTAGGGAATAGTGACATCTGGTTGATCAGCAGGGATGGGAGCAACCTGAAGCAACTAACCACCAACACCTCATATGATGGGACCCCAGCCTGGAGTCCGGATGGTGAAATGATCGCTTTCACATCAGGACGATCAGGCAACAATGACATATGGGTCATCAACAGTGACGGAAGCAATGCAAGGCAGTTAACCACCAGCACGACGGTTGATGCAAACCCTGACTGGAGCCCCGACGGGAAGAGGATCGCCTTTCGTTCAGACCAGGCTGGCAACAGCGACATCTGGATCATCAACAGCGATGGAAGCAACAAGAAACAGCTAACCACCAGCACAGCGGCTGACGGTCTTCCCTCGTGGAGTCCGGAGGGGAAAAACATTGCTTTTATGTCCAAGAGAAGTGGCAACTATGATGTGTGGACTATCGACAGCGATGGAAATAACCCAGTGCAACTGACTACCAACACAGCGGACGACGGTAATGCTGAATGGAGCCCTGACGGTAAGAGCATCGCTTTTACATCAAACCGGTCTGGCAACTATGACATCTGGATTTTGCTACTTAAATAGCAAGCAAGTCCTAATCTGCCTCCATTGTGGAGAAGAAGCGCGTACCCAGTCCGGCAAGGACTACTGCCCAGGCAAGCAGAACACCGAAATCAAGCAGAAGAGGGAAATATGAGAATCCAACAAGGCTTCCCCTCAGCCCATCCACCCCGTAGGTGAAGGGATTGATATATATTATGTATTTGACCCAGGATGGCATAAGCTCGACGGGGAATATGGCGAGGGATATGAGAAACATGGGCATCTGAAATATCATCAGTACGGCCATGAAACCTTCCATCTCTCCCAGCCTCGTAGCCAGTATCAACCCCAGGCCTATAAAAATTGTGCTGGTCAAAATCATAAATACTATCGATAGCGCAACTTCGGCTGAACTCTGGAAATTGACCCCCAGAAAAAGCGCTATTATGATAACGATGAAAGCTTGTCCTATGGATATGGTCATGGTTCCGACCTGACGGCCTAAAAGGATGGAAAAGCGATTGACGGGAGCGACCAGTACCTCCTTCAAGAATCCGAATTCCTTGTCCCAGACAAGGGAACCGCCTCCCATAAGGGAACTGAAGAGAATGGTCATACCCACTATCCCGGGGGCCAGGTAGTCCAGAAAGCCCATTCCGGGAGGGAGCCCGAACATCTCACTTTGGCCCCCCGAGGACATTAAGCTCAAAGGTATCCCCAGAAAGACCAGGAAGAGCACCGGCATTACAAGCTCCGGAACCAGCCTACCCTTAGACCTCATAAGCCTTTTCATCTCCCTCAGCCACATGATGTAGATTGGCAGCGGGTCTATAAAGCGACTCAACCTGAATCCCGTAGAAACTGTTGCCTTCTCCACTGTCTTATCTCCTCTTTCTCATCATTGCTTTTCTGAACTCACGTATATCCCCTTCATCCTCACGTATCGTCTTGCCTGTGAAGTGAAGGAAGGCGTCCTCAAGAGTCGACTTAAACGACTCTATCGACGTAATGGGGATCCCGTTGTGACTTGCAACTCCAAGGATTTCAGGAATTCGCCTCTCGCCACCTTCTACAGACATCTCAAATACACCCTCATTCCGTTCGACATTCTTCACCCAATCAAGATATTGAAACAAATTGGCAAAATCGTCACCCCGGCCATCTGCTATTTCCACCCGAACACGATCAGTGCCGACAGTATCCTTTAGATTCTGAGGGGAATCGATGGCAGAGATTTTCCCATGATCGATTATACTCACCCGATCACATAAATGGTCGGCTTCTTCGATATAGTGGGTAGTCAGGAGAATGGTCACTCCCTCATTCTCTCTGAGTTTAGTGATATAGTCCCACAGTGTTTTCCTTGCCTGTATGTCCAGTCCTATAGTCGGCTCATCCAGAAAAAGCAACCTGGGTCGTGTCATAAACCCTCGAGCCACCTCAAATCTGCGTTGAACTCCTCCCGAGCAATCCTTCAGAGCGATATTCTCCTTACCCTTAAGATCGAGCAAATCCAGGACCTCGGCTATCATCTGCTCCCTATCCTTCTTGTTCATGTGGTACACCACACCATGGTAGTTGAGATTATCCTTGCCGGTAAGAAACGTGTCAGTCGCAGAATCCTGGAACACGATCCCGAGGTTTTTCCTTACATCGTCCCTTTGCCGTGATACATCATAACCACAGACCCTGGCCTCTCCGGATGTCGGATTGAGGATAGTGGTAAGCATCTTTATCGCCGTTGACTTGCCCGCACCATTGGGGCCCAAAAATCCGAAGATCTCCCCTTCCCGAACTTCAAAGCTGATACTATCCACAGCGGTAAAGTCGCCGAACTTTTTGGTAAGGTCTTTGACTTCCAGAATGGCCATTACTGCTCTCCCTCGAGCGGGATTCCCACGCAACGGAAAAAGGCATTCTCCAGACTGGGCTTGCGAATGCTGATGGAGGAAATAGTAAGTCCTCGCAACTGCGCGAGTTCCGCTATCTCAGCCAAGTTCACATTCTCCCTTCGCAGTCCGACTTCCAGAAAGCCATTATTCTCCTGAACACCCTCAACCCAGGGAAGCTCCTCCAGCATCTGGGGAAACCCATCGGACGAATCCCCGGACACCGAAAGGGAGACCACGCTCTTCCCCACAGAGTCCTTAAGCTCTTGAGGTGTTCCGGTGGCCGCTATTCTTCCATTATTCATAATCCCTATCCTGTCGCACAGGTAGTCCGCTTCCTCGATGTAATGCGTTGCCAGGAGAACCGTCATACCCCGTTCACGATTAAGTCCCTTGACATAGTCCCACATAAACCTTCTTGTCTGCACATCAAGTCCCACCGTAGGCTCGTCCAACAGGAGAACTCGGGGGTGAGTTAGCATACTCCTGGCTATCTCCAGACGGCGCTGCATGCCACCTGAATAATTCTTAACGGGAATATCCGCCTTGCCTTCTAAATCCACAACCCTGAGGACCTCGGCAACCCTTTCCTCCCTTACCTTCCTGGGCATATGGTACATACACGCATGGAAGTTCAAATTATCTTTCCCGGTAAGCTGAATATCCAGGCTCATTTCCTCAAAGACCATGCCGATATTTGTTCTGACCTCATCCTTTTCGTCCAGAATGCTATGTCCACATACCCTGGCCAGTCCTGAGTCAGGATTGAGGACAGTAGCCAGAAGCATCAGTGTGGTCGTCTTCCCCGCCTCGTTTGGGCCCACTAGACCAAAGCACTGACCCCCCTCTACCTCAAAGGAGATATTATCCACGGCCGTAACACGGTCGAATTTCTTGGTCAGGCCTTCAACCTCAATCGCTTTCATCCTTCATCCCCTTTTGCGACTTTCCCAAACAGTCTTCACTATTACTCAACTCCTTCTCCTTGTCCACGTTTTGCTCATACTGCTCCGCAGCCCTGACCAGCGATGAAAGGCCCTGATGCAGAGTTAAGAGTTCCTCCACATTCATACCCCGTAAGATCTCGGCTTGATGGGTCTCTATACCCTGCCTCAACTTAGTCAATGCCGCTTGTCCTTTATCGGTGGGCTGTAGAAGAAGAGCACGGCGGTCATCAGGGTTTTGAGTACGGGTTATAAATCCCTGTTCTACGAGCCGGTCCACGATTCCGGTTACATTGGAAGGAGTAACCTGTAACGCGGCCGCTAGCTTGCGGGAACTGGTCCTTTCCTCACACACAACGAAGATGAGGCTCTTGAGCTGCGCAACGGTCAGGTTCAATTCCATCCAAACGTCCGGGACGTATGGCTTTACCATCTGGTCCGCCCGCCGCTGAAGCTCCATAACCTCATTTATTAATCCCTGCTTGTCCTTAGAAGCCTCAGTTGACATCACGTTGATAGTTTAACTGACATTTACTAAAGTGTCAATGGGAATCTGATTTTCCCTAACCTGTTGATACTCGGGGCAGGTCTTACAGGTATCATTCAGGAGCTGGTCGGGTAGGGGATCGGGAGGGCGAATAAATTCGCCCTTACCCCTAGCAGGGCAGCTTTCTATAGCCGCCAAAATCGGCACGCCCTATAGTGCAGTTTTCGTTTCCACTTATGGCACCAGCAGCGTACCCAGCTTTTGAAGCGTCTCCTCGACAGTGTCTTGAGGTAACTCGCATATCTTCTCGGCTTTTCGTACCCGCCAATCCAGACTCTTCACCTGATCGGAAAGCACCGCTCCACTGATGGGTAAATCTCGTGGAAGGTTGACTTCGAATGGATATCCTTTCACCTGGCTGGTAATCGGACAAAATATAGCAAGCCCAACTTTATCGTTATATGCCCCCGGTGAGAGAGCCAGCGCAGGCCTTCGTCCGGATTGCTCATGTCCCGCTTTTGGATTCAGAGTTACCCAAACAGCATCCCCTCGTTCGGGCACGTATGATTTGTCCTTTACCATATCTCATTACCTGCAGCCGGTCCTGTTTCAATCTCATCGTGCTTGTTGTCTTCCGTGACCCTTGATAATAGATCATCCAGGGTCATAGCCGGTTTTTCCACAGGTGCTATGATTATCCTGCCATCTTCAAGGGATAGCTCTACAGGAACATCACGTTCGATTCCCACCTCCCGTGCAAACGACTTTGGGATTCGGAGTGCCAAACTGTTCCCCCATTTCTGGACGCGGCTTTGCATGGTATCACCTCTCATACGTATCTACAAAGATGATACAATGATTGAGGATTGCTTTTCAAGTGGGTGTTCAACAAGTGGAGAGTGGTAAAACAAATAGGGAATAATTCAAAAGCCTTACCTGCCAAGTAGGGCCTTAAATACTTTGTCGCCTGGTATTGTTTTCACTCTGCCACTCTTTATTTCTTCAATTCTCCTCTCGGCCTCCACTGCCCATGACTCGTCTATTTCCTTCTGAGCAGGATGGAGGCTTCTAAGGAGTTCATCCACAAGTTGTGCCCTTATCTCAACTGGCAATGAGATTGCTTCGTCAAAGAGTTCCAGGGTCTTTGTCAGGGCTACCTCAACATAGAATCGGGTTTTATTTTGGCACATCATGTTCATAGTGGAAGGAAGATGGTTAAAGCCAATGACCGAGTAGCTATATCATAATTTGGCCCTGTTTCTCAACAGAGTGGTCAAATCTTCAAAGATTCGGTCGAAGTGTTTGACTTTGGCACTTTCCCAGGATGTTTGAAAGTCCTCTCTCAGGATGTACACACCATCGAGCTCATATTCAGAGATTACTCTGTTCCTGTGCATGCCGGATATCGCCAATGTTATGTTAATTGTAGTAAGATGAAGCCCTTTATGCTTTATCCTTTATCCAGTTCCAATCAGGATCGCCGTGATTAAAGAAGGATTTGAAATTATCACGCAGCCACTCATAGGAGTCATCCTCAACATATCTATGAAAAACATCAGTGAGCCTATCCATGTCCATAGGGACTTCCATTTCTAAGTCTCGCAATTGATCGTCCAAGAATTTTCTTATTGCTACTCTATCAAGCATCCTAATACCCCCTGCTGTGAGGCTCTCCTAGTGTTCGATTTCTTCTATTGTTATCCCGTCCCTTGAAGGATTAACCCTATACTTAATGAGTCTGATCGTCTTTTCCTCTATGGCCTTCCTTTTTCTCCAGTATTCCAGCACTTCCTTGTTAAAATCGAATCCTACCAATATACCTTGTACCATCTCCGAGTCTCCATCCCCAAGCCTTCTGGCGATCCAGTTCTCATACCTGATAATCTGATTGAGGTTATCTTCGGAGACTATCCCCGTCTTTAGTTCCATGCACGTGAACTTGTGTAAAATGTCAACAGAATCAACAGTGGTCACGTGAGTAAGGAAAATGTCCATCACTTTATTGAACGAAGTCGGCACATAGTTCAGGTAATCTCTATAGTCGCCGATGACTTCCTTTAGTTGTCCAAGAGCAAACGAGCGCATGAACCACGCATTTAAGTACCCCTCATATTTTATCCGCCCATTTTTGTCGCACTGGAGATCTATATGTAATGGGTCTCTTTTTGCGGGAGAGTAGGGCTCGGGAATAGGATCTGGTTCAATGAAAATAGGATTGTTTCTCAGCAGCAGGCGGATCAACTCTTTGCCTTCGTCTGAGGTAATAGGGTAATGTGATTTTCTGGTCATTGTACCCAAGTCAAATGTCCATATTCGCCCTTTGTCTCGTAAATCAAGAATATCTGTCATCGCAATAGGGGTAGAAAACTTGCGAATCGCCGGTTCAAAGCATACCCTGACCGAGTAAATGTTCTCTGCCCCTTCCCAAATGGGTGTCGTGTCATAGAATGCCTCAGATGTGACTCTCCATAGTCCATAAATTCCCTTGTTCTTTACGTAGAAAAATACCAGGTCTCCAAGTTTGATGCCTGCAAAGCTCGAGATCACTTCCGAATTCAAGTGTGCCGATCTACTATCACCGTGGGAATAGCGTCCACCGTAGACTCCTTTCTGAACACAAGTATTGTAGTTGTTTTCACTGGCGAGAAAGACGTGATAACTCATACTATCTTGGCACAAATTCGGATTGAGATTTTGGTTGTAGCATATCAGCGGCGGAAACCTCTGTCAATAGCATTTCCCCCTCAAAGTCAGTTTGTTGCCTTGCTCACGTTCCTGCGATATCATAGCTTCCAGGGAGGCTGTACAAATGCATAAGGAAAATATCCAGAACATGTACAGAGCGGTGGAGTCCGACCTGGGCTTCGACGTTGTGATCGTCGTTTCGCCAGGCAGGGAACAGGCCGAATTCTGGCAGGGGCGGTTGGAATCCGCCCAGGGATCGGTCATCGGGCAGAAGACGCAGGTGATATCGGTGGAGGAGGACTGGCAGGGCGGGGCCGGACAGCTACTGGGTACTCTCTACGCCTGGAATAAAGCGCTGTCGGTTGCCGACCTGGACCACGTCCTACAAAGCGGTGGGGCAGTCGCGATGTATCATACGGCAGGCAAGGGTACGAGAATGGCCCCACTACCCGCTGCCGAGGCCAATAACAAGTCAGCGGTCAAATTACCCCGCCTCATAGAGACAAACGGCGAAAAAAGCGCCCTCACCATACTGGAAGCGGTGATCTTCCAGACAGGCATATTCGCGGCCTCACGCGGAGGCAGGCTCTGCGTTTTCTGGGGCGACCAGGTGTTTATCCCCTCAAAGCCGGTGGAATTCGATGGCAATTACCATGCTGAGATATTCGATATGCGGGCGGAAATGCCCGGCGATAAAGCATCCTGGGAAAGGGACTGGCAGAGCTACGGACTGGTAGTGCCCGTAAGAGACCGCAAGGAGGAACCCGACCTGGACACCCTCCAGCGTGAGAAACAGAGCTGGCAGGATGTGCGCAACCTGATCGAACAGGGAATCCTGCAGCCGGATGACTCCGGAACAGTGCTGGGGAAAAGTTTGGGCTGCTTCTCCCTCTCCTACTCCCTGCTCTCCGCTTTGCGCGATGAATTCGCCGAGGATGTCAAAGCCAAAAACGCGAAACTGGACACCGACCCGCACCTCTGGATGCCCCTGACTTCAGGTCGTGAGGAGTTCGTTTCCAGTGGTAAGAGTCAGCAACTCTGGGACAGGATCAACGAATTCAAAGAACGATTCCTTTCATCAGAGCAAGAAGGGCTCAAACTGTTCGGCGATAAGGACGTCGGGGCGGAGACGCTCTGGTGGGACTACGGCCAGGTCCGGCTCTACCACGAGAACTTATTGAAGCTGCTGGAGGACTCCTGCGAGGGGCAATGCATGAGACAGTTTTACGACCTCGAAAGCTCCTGGGTGAAGGAGCACAGGACAGACCATCTGGCAGCGGAGAATTCGATAATGCTCGATGCCCGGGTGGCCGGCACGGTAAAGGACAGCGTCCTCGTCGGAGTAAGGGCCGATGAGCTGGATGTATCGGGATGTACCATCATCAACAGCTCACTCTCTCGAGCGCAGGCGGAGAGAGCATTAATCTACAACTGTGTTGATCCCACGGCTATGGAAGTTTCCCCCACTAGCGTGATGGCCGATGTGATTCTCCCCGGTTCAGGGAAAATCAGAATGAAAACCGGACTCGGTCGCGACGGGAAGGAAGACTGGGAAACCATCCTTCCTGGCAATCCCTGTTCATTTGAGACGCTGAACAAGCTCGTGGAGTCGGAGGACCTCCGGCGAATTCCCGCGGAACAGGAGAAATGGATGAAGTATTATGAGAATCGAGAAGCAATCCAGAGATTCATAGAGAAAGCAAAGAGCGGGTTCATCAAGCCGGAAATCGATAACCTGGTGGAGGTGGTGTGGGGCGGTGATAACATCGAGAAATTGAAAAAGCTACCTGCTTCGGGCAAGAGAATCGGGGAATCATGGGAGTGCTCTACCCATCCCCTCCACCCCTCCCCCATCACCCTGGACGACGGGTCCAGAATCCCGCTGAATGACCTCCTGAACCTGATGGGCGACCAGATCACAGGAGACATCCACAAATCTCCCCTGCCTCTGGTCAAGTTCATCGACGCCCGCGAGGACCTCTCGGTCCAGGTCCACCCCTCCGACGAGAAGGCACAGGAGCTGGGCGAACACGACACGGGCAAGAACGAGGCATGGGTCATCCTGCACGCTGAAGAAGGAGCGGTCATGTACCTGGGCTTCAAGGAAGACGTTGACAGGGAAGAGTTCGAAAGGGCGCTTTCCTCAGGCGACAAAAACATAGCCGAGCGCTTTTTGAACGCCATACCCGTCAGGTCTGGCGACGTGCTCTTCAACCCTACCGGAACCGCCCACGCCATCGGCAAAGGGATATTCCTGGCTGAAATCCAGCAGTCGTCTGGTGTCACCTACAGGGTCTGGGACTGGAACAGGGTGCCTCAACGGACCCTGCACATCCCCCAGGCCATGGAGTCGTTGAACTTCAAAAGGAGCAGCGAAGAAGATTTCAAGCTGGCTCCCTTCCGGCTAAGCGAGAACGAAGAACGGCTGATTGACAACCTCCACTTCACGGTCAACCGCCTGACCTTGAAATCCGGACAGGAACTTGCCGAGGAGACCGGCGGCCTTTCCAAAATAGTGACCTGCCTCATCGGGGAAGTAGAGCTTGCCTCCAATGACTCCACCGGGCGGCTGTCACAGGGCGAATCATTGCTGGTTCCCGCCTCGCTGGAAAGCTACCGCATTAAGGCACAGAAGGACTCGGTGCTGCTGAAATCGTTTACCCTCACGTCCCAGCACATAGACCCGGTCATCTTCCAGACCTACGACGTCCGCGCCATCGCCGACAAATACCTGACCGACAGGGTATGCTACTACCTGGGCAAGGGGTGCGGGACGTTCCTGCGTATGTCATTGCAAGCCAAAGCCCTGAGCGAAGCGAAGGGGCAGCGAAGACCCCCCCCTCAGCCCAAAGGGGTAGGGGCGAATTCATTCGCCCAGGGGAGGCTAAAGCCCCCCCTACCCAACCATCTACAATCTCATCGCGATGACACAGAAGCGGGGGGGCTATGGGTGGCGGTGGGGGGAGGTATCCGCCTCTCCACCGGCAGAATCCGCCGACAGGTGATAAACGGCCTCCTTGCCGCGGGAGTGAATGTCTACGACGTAGGCACGACCTCCACCCCCGAGATGTACTTCTCCGTGGCCTGCCTCGATGCCGACGGCGGAATCAACGTCACGGCCAGTCACAACGAAGCGGAATACAACGGACTGAAGCAGGTGATTCGCAGCGAGGACGGATTCATAACCAGCATAACCGCCGACCAGATGCTTCAAGTAAAGGGGATCGTCCTTTCAGGGGATTTCATCGACGGTAAGGGAGAGCACAGGGAAATCGAGGACGGAGAGATTGCAAACTATCACAACGAGCTGGTAAAGGCCAACTGCCGGCTGGGACGGGATATCTGGATATATCTGCTGCAGAAATGGAGCGACAGAGGACTGAGACCTCTGCTTGACACCGTCGCTCAACTGGACTTCCCCGAGACACTCGACTACACAAAATGGAGCGAGATACAGCAGGCCCTGGACATCCCCGCCGATTTCGAGCAGCCACCTACGGCGATAAAACATCCCCTACAGGGATTGAAAGCGGTCATCGACTTCGGGAGCGGTTCAGCCTGGCGAACAAAGGCAGTCTACTCCGACCTCGGAGCCGATGTGGTAGCCATAAACGAAACCCCTGACGGGTCCTTCCCCTCCCACATCCCCGACCCCATCAAGGCGAAATACCGTAAAGAGCTCGAAGACAAAGTCAAAGAGGTCGCGAGCCAGGAGTCGGCAGTCGACAGTCCCAAAGAAATCGTGGGAATCGGCTACGACGAGGATGCCGACCGCGTCATATACGTCAGGGCCGATGGGCAGGTTGTGGAGGGAGACCGCACACTGGCCATGCAGGCAAAGCACATGATCGAGGAACATTACCGGAAAGGTCATCAGGGAAAGCCAAGGTTCATGGGCGAGGTGAAGTTCTCCCGGGTGGCCGAGGAGTTCATAACCTCACAGGGCGGGGAATACATCATGAGTCCCACAGGATTCGCCTTCATCAAGGACGGAGTCAAGACGCTCACCCGCGCACTGCGGGACGGTCTTCCCGAGGTAAACCTGCCCGGCGGAACAATCGACCTCAAGGACAACAAGCAACCGGTGGCCCTCGCAGCCGAGCTTTCCGGACATCAGATGTCGGGGCACGAGGAGAACTGGATCTTCGACGACGGGACACTCGCAGCGGTCAAGGTGCTGACGGCCGTCGCCAACGGCCTGAAGGAAGGCAAGAGCTTTATCGACCTGGATGAGGAGATACCCAGGTATCCTGCCTCTCCTGAGATAAACATAAAGCTCCCTACCAACCTCCTCTCAGAGAAAGAAGAAGTAGTGGAGGCGGTGATAAAGATATTCCGGGACAAAGGATACCCCATAGACACCATCGACGGTGGACTAATTAAGTGGGTAGACAGCGAGGGGAACTGGCTCGGGCAGGCACTGGTCAGGAAGTCCAACACCCAGCCCATGCTCATCTGCCGCACTGAAGGAAAGGATGAGGAAACAAAGACAGAAATCGAGAAGGAATTCTTCAACGCCTTGACCGGGGTCTCCACAAGCGCCGTTGCAAAGCTGGATTTGACCTCGGACGAATATGTGGAAAGAACTTTCTTCTGAAAGATAATAACAGAGAAGGAGAGTAACAATGTTTAAGAAACTCTCTGAATTAGTTGACTTAGAAAAAGCTTTTGACGAAGTAATGTATGATGAAAGAAATGGGCAAGACTTTCTTCCCGATATTCTCCATTTCCTTGATTTGGGAAAATGCAAGAGCCAAATTGTCCAAGAGCTTAAGCAACGAATAGACAATAATGAATATCAAGTTAAAGATTTGATCAAAATGGATGTTCCCAAAGGCAATTTCTTCATAAGACCTGGAGCTAGGCCGAGTTTCCAAGATGGGATACTTTACCGTGCTCTTGCAAACTATATCGGCCTAAAGGCTGATAAAAAACTGGAAGACAATGTTTATAGCTACCGATTTAACCCTAACACGAGAGGGATTTTCCATTGGAGTGATCAATGGCTAAAGTTTGAGAGAGCATTTTGGGAGAAATTTGAGGAAGGATTTGAATGCGTCCTAAAAACTGATATAACAGCATATTTTGCCAACATAAGTATAGAGAGACTTCGGAATCATGTTCTAGCCACCATCGACGAATCTGAAGAATCAAAGCAAGCAGTTGACTTTCTATTTAATAAGCTCCTGAGGCCGTGGGCACAAAAGGAACGCAACAAAGGATTCGGATTGCCTCAAGGAATCACTGCTTCTTCTATAGTAGCCAACCTCTTCCTCTACTATGTAGATGCCCTCTTATGTCGCAGTGAAAAGGTACATTACTTGCGGTATGCAGATGACATGCGCGTTTTAGCTAAAGACGAGATTAACGCAAAAAACACCTTGAAAACATTGATTACTGAGTTGAGGCGTATTGGGCTCGATCTCAATGAAAAGAAAACCCAAGTCCTTTCTCCTTCACGAGTAGAGCAAGAGCTACGGGACCCAAGACAACAAGATATGGATACACTTCAGAATCTCATTAAGTTAGGCGATAAACCTATTATTGAGGTAGTAGCAATACCTTTGTTGGAGGACTTATTTGAAAGGAGTTTTGACTCAAGTGATAACTTTGGTGGTAGGCATCAGAGATTTGCTATAAATCGTTTTGTACAGCTAAGAGAAATTTATGCAGATCGAGTTGAGGATATAGAAAACACAGGACAAAAGCTAATTGCTAACCTCAAATCCAACCCAGGTTCTACAAATGTATTTTCGCGATTCTTTAACATGTTTCCTACAAAGAGTTTTCAAGAGCAGCTAATTAATTTCTTGAGGAGCGAGCACAATATCTATGAGTGGCAAGAAATGCAAATACTAGACAGCCTGTTAAGATTTAAATCGTTCAGCCAAGATGAACTAAGGTTGATCAAGGAAATAGCAACTGACAGAGATAGACACCAGTTAACTCGATCAAGAGCAATCTTGCTGCTGGGTAAATTAGGAGATGAATATGAAAGATATGAGTTGCGAACAAAATTCGACGAAGAATCGGACTACCTGATAAAACGAGCAATAATAGTTGCGACTCAAGAGCTTTCAACCGCTGAAAGGAATGCATTCTACTCTACTATAAAGAGAGAAAGCCAGGAACAAGCCCCTTTAGTTGACTTCATTAAATCCTTAAAAGAACCATTTTACTTTGACGAACATGTCCCCTCTTCTGTCTCGATAATAGAAGAGCAATACTAACATCAGCTGATCCCCAAAGTTTATAAAGGATGAGGAAATGAAACAAGAATTGAGGATGAAATACCTTGACCGAGGTCAGCACAAACGCCCTTGCAAAACTGGACTTGGCCTCTGACAACTACAAGCGAGAGTTTCTCAGGAGAACGGACTAGAACATAAATGAAACGCTTCCTCTTTCTTTTAATTGTACTCATGCTGGTTTTCTCAGCCTGCAGCACGGCACCTTCCACGCCGCCTGCGTCACCAACCAGTACGCCGGTTATCACCACCCCCTCCCCAACCCCACCCCGGATCTCCTGGCAAGAGGCGGATGATTATGTCAATCAGTTCGCCATCGTTGAAGGCACCATAGTCCTCACCCACTACGCTGAGGACTCCAACGGCCAGCCCACTTTTCTCAACTTCCACGACCCATACGAGGACTACTTTACCTGCGTTATCTGGGGCGAGGACCGCCCCGACTTCCCCCCACACCCCGAGGAATACTACCTCGATAAACGCGTTCGCGTCAGAGGACTCATAGAAACCTACGAAGGCTCTCCCGAAATGATCCTGCACGAGCCATCGCAAATACAGGCGGCAAACCCCGACGGAAGCTGGCCCGGCTTCCCCACATATGACATCACCACAGCCCTCGTAACACGCGTCATCGACGGCGACACGATCGAGATCGACGGAAGACGGGATGTCAGGTACATAGGAATCGACACGCCGGAAACAGGCAATTCACACGGCCCTGACGAATGCTTTGCCACGGAGGCCACTGCCAAGAACCGGGAACTCGTCAAGGGCAAGAACGTTCGACTGGTGAGAGGACTGGAAAATAAGGACAAATATGACCGACTGCTTCGCTACGTCTACGTCGATGAGCTAATGGTCAACGCCGAGCTTGTACGTCTGGGCTATGCCGAGGCCTACCCATTCCCGCCCAATGTAAGATACATGGAGATGTTTTCCGAACTCGAGCAAGAGGCACAGGAGAACGACCGTGGATTATGGGGCGAATGCCGGATGGGCGAGGGAGACTAAAGTCTCCCCTACCCACACTATACCCACAGGGTAGGGGCGAATTTATTCGCCCTTCCAGACCAAAACTCGTCGAGAGTTTCACTAAACACTGTTGGATGCATCCAGGAAAGCTTCCCGCAGCTCGTGGTAGTCCTGCGTAATTATATACTGGGGAAACTCAGCAGCCACATTCCCGGGAGGCCGGAACAGTATGCCGGCATCGGACTCCTTCAACATCGTTACATCGTTATAAGAATCCCCGCAGCTTATCACCCGGTAGTTGAGATCGTGAAACGCCTTGACCACCTGCCGCTTCCAGTCCCGTTTCCTCAATACATAACCAGTTACAAAGCCGTCGTCATCCACCTGCAGGTTATGACAGAGAACGATGGGATACCCCATCTGCCTCATAAAAGGCATGACGAATTCATAGAAGCTGTCGGTGATAAGGACTACCTGGAAGCGCTCGCGTAGCCAGTCGAGAAATTGCCCAGCCCCTTCCAGGGGCTGCATTCGGGATATAACATTCTGGATATCGCGCAACACAAGATTGTTTTCCTTTAAGATCCCGAGACGCCGCTGCATAAGTTCATCATAATCGGGAACATCCCGCGTTGTCAGCCTCAAAGAATCAATGCTGGTATATTCGGCAAAGGCGATCCATATCTCCGGGATCAGTATTCCTTCCAGATCGAGACAGGCGATTTTCATGATGACATTATTTCCTTCTCGTCATCGTCCTCATTACCCTGTCGAAGTACTGGCTGCGGTCACCCTCCTCTTCCCTTATCTTCTTTCCCGTAAATTTCAGAAAAACGTCTTCCAGGGTGGGTTTGTGCAGGTTTATCGATTTTATGGTCATGCCACTACCGTAGGCATGCATTACTATCTCCGGGATTCTCGATTCCCCGTTCTCCAGTCCAATATTCACCATTCCATCCTCATCCTTGACCCACTGAACCCATTCAAATGTATTAAACAGTGCAGAGACATCACTTACAGAATCGCCAGTACGGATTGAGACCATATCTACTCCTGCAAGCTTCTTGAGATTCTCCGGCGTGTCCAGAGAAATTATCCTCCCCTGATCGATAATGGCTATCCTGTCACAGAGATAATCCGCCTCCTCCATATAATGAGTCATCAGAAGGATTGTTATCCGCTCCTGTTGATTCAGTCGTCTGATATACTCCCAGATATGCCTCCTCGTCTGCACATCCAGTCCCAGCGTGGGCTCGTCAAGGAACAAAACATTAGGCCGGTGCATCAAACCCCTGGCAATCTCCAATCTTCTTTGCATCCCGCCGGAGTAGGCCTCAACCTGGATATCAGCTTTCCCTTGAAGATCAACGAGGTCGAGGAGCTCATTTATCCGCTTTTCCCTGATCCCCTTTTCCAGACCGTACATCCTCGCATGGAAATCTAGGTTCTCTCTTCCGGTTAGCTTATCATCTATGCTTGGGTCCTGAAAGACGACTCCGATACACCTTCTAACCTCATCCTGTTTCGAAGCGATGTCGTAGCCCCATAACTCCGCAAAGCCTGACGTAGGAACGAGCAAGGTCGAGAGCATTTTGGCAAGCGTGGTCTTCCCGGCGCCATTGGGTCCCAGAAGACCGAAGATCTCACCCTCCGCTATCTCCAATGTCACATGATCCACGGCGATTAAGTCGCCGAACAGTTTGGTTAATTCCTTTGTGCTTATAGCCTGCATAGGACTGTCACCGCAAAAGAGGATAAAGGCAGCTTGAAGGGGCTGCAAGCCCCTTCAAGCTGCTCTCAAAAAGCTCACCAACTCACGAGCTCTTCCCGCGTCTCTCCAACCTTCACCGTCGCAAAGGTCAGGGGAAAGCCGAAAGCTAGTCATGACCTTACACCTTTGGGCGGCGGGTAAAAACAAAGCTCAGGATTATAGCCAACGCAGCAAGAACGATAGCTATAATGGGCAAAATAGCACCACCGAGCGCACCGGATCCTTGCGGGCCCTCAGGGCCTTGTTCCCCTGGTTCGCCCTTCTCACCAGGTTCACCCTTTTCGCCTTCGGGGGTCCCCAGAGTAAGCACACCGGTCTCCGGGTCAAACTGCGCAGTTGCTTCAGACCCGGGTTCCAGGGTTTTGACCTCTATTTTCTCAACGCTAGTGCCGGGCTCGCCCTTGGGTCCCTGTGGTCCTTCCGGCCCCTGCGGGCCCTCTTCACCCTGAGGGATACCGAGGGTCAAAACACCAGTATTTTCATTAAAATCCGCAGTGGCGCTCGCTCCCGGCTCCAGGGTTTCCGCATCCACATACTTAACACTGGTACCGGGCTCACCCTCTAGGCCCTGTGGTCCCTCCGGCCCCTGTGGGCCCTCTTCCCCTTCAGGGATACCCAAGGTGAGAACCCCGGTCGAAGGATCAAAGTCTGCAGTAGCGTCCATTCCCGGCTCCAATGTTTTCACCTCTACCTCTTCAATCCCTGAACCGCCCGTCTCACCATTGGAGTTGCCATCAGACGGCTGTGTAGTAGTACTGGCATGGAGATCCTGATTGACAGTTGAGCCCATACTCCATGTGGCAGTCTCATCTGCCACCACACCATCAACCTTAAAACTCACTGTTTTACCCGAGTGATTCCCGCTAACCTGCAAATAAAAACTGCCATCCGATCCGCTAGTAACCTCCGCCTCTTTACTACCACTTATCCAGGCAGAGACAGTGACTCTTGAGGCTGCCTGTCCATCAAGATAAGCTGTTCCCATGAAAGCGCATGGCGGATTTGTTTGAGCCAAAGCAGCGCACGGCACAAGCAACATCGCAATTGTTACCAAAGCGGCAACAAAAACTTTCAGTTTCAACATTATTATTCCTCCTCTTCTTTCTCTCTAGATGTAAGATTGAATTCGATTCTATCTGGAGAATCAAAACTCAGTATCTTCATACGAAGGTTCTGAGCCCGATTACTTATTAACATCTTTAATGATTACGACATCTATTCCTCCTTCTCCATAGTCTCAACCAGTTGATCAAGGATCTCTTCCAGCGCATCTAGTTCCTCCCCATAAGCAGCCCAATTCCCTTCCTGCAAGTACTCTTGTGCCTTCGAATAATGCTCCTGGGCTTGTCTGGCCAGTTCCGCTACTTCAGGTTCCAGTGGTTCCGGTTCTGGTTCAGAACCAGGCTCAGGGGAAGGCTCCTCTTTATCAGTCTCATCAGTGGATAAGGCAAAAAGCTCATTTAATGCTTCCTCAAGCGTGGGCTTCATAAGGAGCTGATTACCGCTGGACACGATAACTCTCTTAAGTTCGGGCAAGCCTCCCCCCTCCGCCTGAAGGAAGATAGGCTCAACGTACAGGTAAGAGTCCCCAATGGGTATCATCAGAAGATTCCCGCGAAAGACCTCCGATCCTGCCTGTCCCCAGAGAGTGAACTGTCCTGATATCTCCGTATTCTGGTCAATGCGGTTTTCAATTTGCCGTGGCCCATAGATCAGTTTGTCTTTGGGGAAATCGTAAACCAGAAGCTCCCCGTAATTCTCTCCATCACATCGCGCACCCAACCAGGCTATGGCATTGTTCTTGTTCTCCGGAGTAAAGGGCTGCATAAGCAGGAATTCTTCCTCGTTCTCACCAGGCAAGCGCATTATCACATAGTAGGGCTCCATGGGCTGTTCCTTGCCATAGGAGAACTCATTGGGGGTAGTCCACAGGTCCTCCTTGTTGTAGAACACCCTGGCATCCTCCATATGATAGGTCCTGTACATTTCCGCCTGTATACTGAACAGGTCCTGAGGATAACGCAGATGAGCACGTAACGAATCAGGCATCTTCGCTATAGAGGTAAACAAGTTTGGGAAAATACCCCTATATGTTTCGAGTACAGTGTCATCAGGGTCAACGACATAAAAGGTGACAGAACCATTATAAGCATCGACCACCACTTTCACGCTGTTACGAATGTAGTTGAACCCTGCCAAAGACGGTTCGGAATAAGGGTATTTCTCGGCAGTCGTGTAGGCATCCTGGATCCAGAAAAGCTTTCCGTCGCTCACAACAGGATATGGATCCCTATCGAGCGTCAGGAAAGGAGCCAGGCGATTTATACGTTCCTGTATATTACGGTGATACAGGACCCGGCTCTCGGAAGTTAGCTCCCCACTAATAAGCATATTGAAATCGCCGAGCTGCCAGGCATAGGCCAATCGCCTGACGAAAGACCCCAACCCAACACCGCCATCGCCCTCGTATTCCGAATAGACATTCTTATCGCCTTTGGGATAATCAAACTCCGGTGCTTTGGTTTTGACTGCCACATACGTATCCGTGTTCTCACCGTAGTAAATCTGGGGTACCTCAAGGTCCAGGTCTCCTTGTGGAGGAATATCCCGCAAAATAAACTTCGGCAGTCCTTCCGAATCAACCTCGCTTGCCTTACTCATTACCAATCCATACCCGTGGGTATACTGAAGATGTTTGTTAACCCAGGTCTGGGCTTTAGCGGTCAGACTCGCCGAAAACAACTCCCGCACCCCCAACATCACCTGTTGATATTTCCCGTCAATGGTGTATCGATCGATATCGATATCGCTAAAATCATAATACTGCCTGAGGCTCTGTTTCTCCTCATATGTGTTCCTTAAAGGCCGGTAATCCCACAGCCTTATATTTTCCACAGTCCCAGGGTTGTTTTGAATGGCCTCTGCCGTCACCTTCTCCTCAATGCGAAATTCCTTTTCCTCGATCTCGTTCAGGTCGAAAGCAGTCCGGGTAAAATCGATGTTATGTTCGATGTAAGGCTCTTCTTTACTGAGTTCAGATGGGTCCACCTGGACCCTCTGAATAATCGCAGGATAGGCATTGGCCACGATAATGGCAATTGCCAACCATGCCACTATTCCATACATCGCATACTTGAATCCCCGTCTGAACATATCAAGAATGACGAGAATCGCACAGACACTGGCGATTCCAATGAGTATCTTTATCATCGGAAGTTGGGCATGTACATCCGTATAGCCTGCTCCGAACACCATCCCGCGGGTGGAGAAAAGCAACTGCGGTATATCAAGGAAGTAACTCCAGATGACGAGGCCAATCACAGCCACAACCAGCAAGGAGAGGTGGGCTTTAGAGGCAGAGGGCACAGCATCCTTGAGACCTCGAAAGCCAAGGCGGTATCCATAGAAGACCAGAACACCGATAAAGCAGACAATCAAAGCCCCTGTCAACCAGGATTGAACAAAAGCTTGGAAAGGAAGCGAAAACAAATAGAACCCCGCATCATTCCCCAGAATAGGGTCTGCTACACCAAAGGATTCAGCGTTTAGAAACCGCAGACTCGTCTCCCAGCCACTCATGGCGATAGATCCAAAGATAAGCGCCAGGACAATCCCTGCAGCCAGCGCTGCGATATGCCCATACCAGTGCTCGCCCAGGAGCACCATTCCCTCTATCTTCCTGGTGAGCCAGCGCGCCAGCGCGATATTTCCGATAAACAGGGCAAAGAAGACTATAGCACCGCTGAAGAAAAGCAAAAGCTTGGAGGTAAGGACAGTCTTGTAAACACTGCTGTAGCCGAGATTCCCGAACCAGAGCAAGTCCGTATAGATGCCTTTCCCGACGGCAGCGAGGATAAACAGAACAATCACAGCAGCTGCGGCAATAATGGCCTTCTTTGCTGCCGGGCTTATCTCACCAAACGAGGGTTGCTGCCTTTTTCGACTTTGGCCTGAGAAAGTCATAAGAACCACCTTTCATTTACCACTATTATAAACGCCTCTATTCCCACAGGCAAATAGTCCGCGTCAAGTCATTTCGGTTACCTGGTTAAATGACTTGACACGACACCACAAGAGCGGCATCGGTTATGTGCTTAAACACGGTCGCAGCCACGATCCTGGGCAACTCACAACCCACTATCTGAGGTGGCTAACGATGAATTATCATGCTCCGACATAACCGAATGAAGAAGGGAGACCATCTCGTTGTTCTAGCATAGACATATAGGTCCCTGTAGAACCACCAGGGCAAATCGGGCTCCCAAGCAGACAACAAGCAATATTTTCCCCTGCAGTCTCTACCTTGAGGCTAAATATTGTCAGCGGTATCAGTGCAGGCGTATAATCGGTTACAAGCTTAGCAGCTTGCCGACTCCATCGGATAAAATTTACGGCAAATTGCTACAGAGATCCCTTCAGGTTAATGATTACAAATGAAATAACATACGAGGAGGTGCCAGGCATGGCTGCCCCAACTTTAATGGAGTACTTATCCCGGGACTTATTGAGCTTCCATACAAAACGACGATTGTTTGGAGGGCCCTATTTGCGCATAAACAGTTTTTTGAGGGTTTTCAAAGATTTGTACATCAAGGGGGCAATATTGGGCAGTGCCAAGAGGGATAAGCTACCAACCTTGGTAAAAATCTTCCCCGTCGAAGAAGGACGGGAACAGGAGGTTATTGAGACGCTGCAAAAGGACGCAAAGGAGCGTTTTGAAAGATTCAAGTCAAGCGCAGAAGATGAGGTTGAGGACTTCCACCGCATAATGCTCCTTGCGGCACTCGATGAAATAGGATTAAGCTTTCTCGACGCGGGACAAAAGGGCTGGGAAGTAACAAATAAGAAAATATCTCTAAAGGAAGTCAAAAATCTCACAGAACAGGCAGGCCGTGAAGGTGTGGGATTTGGCAGTTTGTTCCCTGAATTGACGGAGAACATCTATAATCCCGAAGCAAGGGTGACAAACTTTGTGGAGCGAAAGCAGTGGCTTTTGGGTGATGTTGCAAAGTACGCAGCGGAGTATTATCCAGATTTCCTTGATCCGCTGGAGCTGCGCTCAATATAGGGGAAACGTTGAGCCCCCGATACATTGCCCAAAGGCAGTAACAGTTGCCCAGAGAACTCTAGCTTCAAAAAATGGAGCCAGCGGTGGGATTCGAACCCACGACCTGCGGTTTACGAAACCGCTGCTCTGGCCTCTGAGCTACGCTGGCATCTGAATCCAAGTCATCAAAAGCTGGCGCCTGGCTACATCCCTTCAATTATATGCGAGTAAATATCCATTGTAAAGTCTATTGACTTAGGCTCCAGGGCCTTTAATCAGTTTCGAACAAGGCCTCCCTCGGGATACAAAAAAAGCAGCTCCCCAAAGACATTACGACCTTTGGGGAGCTCAAATACATTCAATTCCCTTACTTATTTTTCTTTACCACCTCTGACGATAGTTCGCTCCTCCTCGGGGAGGGGTTCAGGAACTGGCTCATTAACGAGCTTTTTCACCGCACCGAAGCGTGGGGGACAGGCTTCAAAGCAGGTCCCACATTTAATGCATTTGTCCTGATCAATGACATGGATCTGGTTCTTGCCACCTTCAATTGCCTCCACAGGGCATTGCCTGGCACAGATCCCACAGGCCTGGCACTTATCCGGATCGATGTAGTACGAAGGCGCTTCGTTGATTAGCTTCTCTACCTCATCACTGGTGTAAAGGGTACTATATTCCTCAGTGTTCTCCAGACGTAATTCGAGCTTCTCTTTTTCTGCCAGCTTGATATATGGAACCAGCTTTGTAATTTCCTCAAGCCTAGATTTTAATTCATCCTGGTCTATTCCTTCGCTGTTGCCAAGCGGCCCTAATTCCTGCACCTTGCTGCCAAGCTCATTCATTATTCTGCCGAAACGGATCCCTTCGCCGGCATCGCACCAGTCAATTACTAACCTTTCGGGATTTACCCCTATGTGCTCCATTAACTTTTTGCACAGATGTACCATACTTAACGCATGGTAATTTCCGTGCACCATGTAGTTACATTCGCTAGGATGGCAACCGCCGATAAAGACCCCGTCTGCTCCATTTAAAAAACCCCGGAGCACAAACGACAGGTCGACTCTGCCAGTGCACATCACACGGATAAGTCTGGATTCAGTTCTATATTGCAGCCTGGAAACTCCAGCCATGTCAGCAGCGCCATACGCTCACGCGTTGCAGACAAAACCCAAAATCCTGGGTTTAGAACCAAGCGCTGTGCTCATTTTCTCTCTCCCTTCTAGTTAGGGTAATCTCTGATTTTTCATTAGCCAACTGCTTCAAGGGCGGGAAACGCCGCATCGATTTGGCTCAAGAATTCGTCATTCGTAAAGTGTTTCACCGAAATAGCCCCTGTTGGGCATTTTGTATTACAAAGGCCACAGCCCTTACAGAGAACAGGGTTAACAAGGGCCTTTTTGCCCTGTTTCGTCTCACGTAACTCAATAGCACCATATGCACATGCTGAGGCGCATGCCCCACACCCGATACACTTCTTCTCATTAACCTCGCAAACGGCACCTGATACCATCACCGTATCATGCGAGAGAAGGGTTAAAGCCCGGCCAGCAGCCCCATAAGCCTGGTTAATCACCTCGCTTATATGCTTGGGGTAGTGAGCCATTCCACACAGGTAAACGCCATCCACAGCAAGGTCAACAGGCCTCAATTTGACATGAGCTTCTTTGTAGAAACCATCCGGGCCCAAAGTTAACTTGAACAATTGAGATATCTCCTTGCTATCTGACGGAGGAATAACGGCAGCAGCCAAAGAAACGTAATCGGCATCTATAGCCACCCGATCCCCCAGAATGGGATCGGTCACAGTAACCCTTAAAACCGGTCGCCCTTCTTCCTCAGTGGCCTCCATCTCAGGTTGGTCATCTGCTTCATAACGCACAAACTTCACTCCCCGGTTAGCAGCCTCGCGGTAGTAGTCCTCATGTAACCCATATGTCCTCATGTCTCGAAAGAGGATATATATCTCCATCTCGGGATTTATCTCTTTCAACTTGATGGCGTTCTTTATAGCCTGACTACAACATACCCGAGAGCAGTAATTCCTCTCCTCATTCCTGCAGCCTACGCATTGAATCATCACGAGAGTTTCTGCGTTAGCTATCTCTTCATTCCCCTCAGCGATTTTCCCTTCTAACTCAAGATGGGTCATCACCCGGTCGTCTTGCCCATAAAGATATTCAGTGGGCTTATATTCCTCCGCACCAGTAGCGATGATGGCTATTCCGTGGTCAATCTCTTTGACTCTTCCTTCGGAGTCTACCCAGGTTTTGAAATTCCCCACATAACCGGTAGCCTCTGTGATTGTGGCGTTATGGGATACACTTATCAACGGATGCTGGTACACCTTGTGCACGAGGTCATGCAGATAGTCCTGAACATCTAGACCTTCCAACGTGTAATGCATTCTCCTCGCTATTCCTCCCAGATCCGAATCCTTTTCAAGCAGGTAAACCTGATGTCCCTGATTGGCTATGGAGAGAGCACAGGTCATTCCGGCTATACCACCACCAATCACCAACGCATTCTTGTTAACTGAGAGCTCGATATCCGGTAACGGCTCCAGAAGGGCAGCTCGTGCTACTGACATCCGTACAAGGTCCTTTGCCTTCTGTGTGGATTCCTCCGGTTCTTTTGAATGAACCCAAGAGTTATGCTCCCGAATATTGGCCATATCCAAGAAATACTGATTTATCCCCGCCTCCCGGAGTGTATCTCTGAATGTGGGCTCAAGGTTCAGAGGAGTACAGGCAGCGACAACCACTCTATTAAGCTCTTTTTCCTGCACAACGTCTATTATTTCCTGGATATAACTGGTAGCACACGAAAAGAGCTGCTCCTGAGCATGGGCGACGTTAGGTAAAGTTGAGGCATATTCAACTACGGAAGGAACGTCCACTACTGAGCCGATATTCGCCCCACAACGACACACAAAGACCCCAATTTTTGGTTCCTCCTCCGATACATCCTTCTCGGGCGGATATATCTTTGGTTGAGCCAGCTTCCCCCTGCGGTAGTCAAGGAGTTCTCCACAAAGGGCTTCAGCCCCGCTCGCACTAATAACCGACTCGGGGATATCTATAGGACCCAAGAAGGCCCCGCTTATAAAGATTCCCGGGCGAGAGGTCTCTATCGGGTTAACAGGATTGGTTTCGCAGAACCCATGAGGCTCGAGCTCAATCCCGAACGTATTTGCCATCTCTTCATAACCAACAGGGGGATTCAATCCAATGGATAAAACTACCAGATCGAATTCCTCTTCCTTTACTCCCTCATCGGGAGTGGCATATCTCATGCTCACGTTTTTGGTTTCCGGGTCCTCTTTTCCTACTGAGACATAGCTTCTTATGAATCGGACCCCGGGAAGGTCAGCAGCTCTCTGGTAGAATCTTTCGAAGTCCTTGCCCCAGGACCGGATATCGTTATGGAAAATAGTACACTCGACATCCTCGTCATGTTCTTTTGTTATCATCACCTGTTTCTGAGTATATGTGCAGCATACTCCTGAACAGTATGTGTTCCCACCTTCGGTAACCTGCCTCGACCCGACACACTGAATCCAGGCTATTCTATGTGGATGCTTATTGTCGGAAGCACGCAGTATCTCGCCACCGTATGGTCCGGTGGCGCATACTATCCGCTCATAGTCCAAACTAGTTACCACGTTCTCAAATTTTCCGTAGCCATAGTCCCCACGCAGTTTGGGGTCAAATGGTTCGTAGCCTACGGAGAGAAGTATCGCCCCCGCTTTTACTTCCACCTTCTCCGCTGTTTGATTGAGATCAATGGCCTCATTCTCGCAGACGTCTTCACAAATACCACATTTCCCTTCTTTCAGGTAAAGACATGTTTCAGGGTCTATGTAACTGATAAGCGGATATGCCTGGTTAAAGTATATATGGATCGCTTTACTCGACGATATATCCTGATTAAATGGGTCATGGCCTACAGCAGGGCAATGATCCACACAGGTACTACAACCCGTACATTTATCCTCTCTGACATATCTCGGGTTTCGGATCAGGGTTACCGTAAAATCCCCTGCTTCCCCTTCTACACTCTTAACTTCGGTTAAGCTAAAGACCTCTATATTTGGGTGCCGGCCGACCTCGGCCAGTTTGGGCGAGAGTATTCACGTGGAACACTCATTGGTCGGGAAGGTCTTATCAAGTTGAGCCATATGGCCGCCAATGGTAGGCGACTTGTCAACAAGATAGACCTTAAAACCGGCAGCGGCGAGATCAAGAGAGGCCTGAATACCGCTGATCCCTCCACCGACAACCATTACATCCACAAAATTGCGGTCCTGAGGCCCCTTTTCGAGTTGTTGAAGTCTTTCCGCTAGCGATACTCCTTCTTCCATCTTTCTCCCCATCTTTAATCGAGTTTCTTCTCTTCCCTAAATCACTTCCTGTATAACCTCTGTGATATCCTTAATCTCCAGGGTAGGATTATTTTCATCCTCCTCCAGAGATAACTTGCTATCCTCAAAATTGGTAATGCAATACGGGCAACATGTGACCAGCTCCTCAGCACCGACATCCAGGGCTTGCTGTATTCTGAGATCGGAGAACCTCTCCTCCTTTGGAGTATCCATCCATATCCTGCCACCACCACCTCCGCAACAGAGACTATCTTCCCACGCATCCTCCATCTCAACCAGCTCCAAACCTGGGACCTTCTTCAAGACCTCCCGAGGCTCATCGTATACATCATTATGCCGCCCCAGGTAACACGGGTCATGATATGTAATCCTCTTCTTATATTCTCCGGTGAGTTCAAGCTTCCCCTCGTTAATGAGCTCAAACAAAAACTGTGAAATGTGTACCACCTCAAAGTTTACGCTAAAAAACTCAGGATATTCGTTCTTAAAGGTATGGTAGCAATGAGGGGAAGAAACAAGGATTTTATTCACCCCATTCTCGATAAATGTTTTGATGTTATCCTTGGCCAGTCGTTTGAATAATCCCTCATCGCCCGTCTTCCGGATGCTTTCTCCGCAGCAATTCTCCTCCGAACCCAGTATCCCGAAATCTATTCCCGCCTTGTTAAGGATATTGACTGTGGCAGCAGCTACCTTTTTAAATCTTGAGTCATAGCAGAGGTAGCAACCAGGGAAATACAAAACGGCCGTATCCTCTGTGAATGTTTTTACAGAAAGATCTTTTGCCCAATCTCCCCTTTTACTGCGCTCTTCACCCAGCGGATTGCCTTCGGAAGCAAGGCCAGCGCCTATACCGCGTATAGGATGGGCAGAACCGGCGAAAACTCCATACTCCGTGGCAATCTTGCGCAGGGCTATCCCCGATTCTATTATTGGCATTCCCCTGGGGCACCACTGCTGACATCTTCCGCAGCTAGTACATTGCCATATCTCCTCACCTTCTATCTCAGTCAGCCCGAACACTGCCTGCCGGATCAACTTGCGCATACTGAAGTTCTTAACCCTGTTCCAGGGACAAAGTGTATCGCACAATCCGCATTGATAGCATGGTTCGAATTCGCCACCAACCTCTTTTATAGCATCTATTGCTTCTTTAAACGGTGCTACAGTCTCCATCACCTTTTAACTCTCTTCCTTACGCCTTGATGATTTAACCCTTATTTGACATTCGGGCAAGGGCATCCGTCACTTTCTCCATTCCGAATCTATCCACCAAAGATTCCAGCCCGATCTCCATCTCCTCCATCTTTACGTCCTTTTCCTCTTCCTCTTCACCTTCCTCTTCCTTTTCTTCGTAAGTCAGGGCATCATTTAAGCACCACTGAACACACATGGGCTCTTCCACATCCTCCAGATCTTCACACATATCACATTTCAGAGGGAGACCGGAATCAGGGTCTTTGAAAATATCCCTTGCCGGGCAGGAAGCCCTACAGAAGGCACACTCATCATACTGCTTTTCATCAAGCGTAATAGTGTATCTGCCATTGCACTCGGCTTTGGTATACTCGCCGGCCATTACCGGAATATAAATGTCGTTCAGTGGATCGAAGTACACCCGAATCCGAGATTTCTCCGGGTTTGTGCTGCTATATCGTGGGTTAGAGTGGAAAGCGGAGCATATCGCCTCACAAGCCCGGCAGCCGTTACACTTATCGACATCGATATTTATTACTTTAACCTTTTTCATTTTTCAGAACCCTTCTTTGTGCTAGATGTTTCTGCCTCGTCCTGGCTCTTTCCATTCTTTAGAATGCCTCTTTGTTCCAGGTCTTCACCCACGTAGCCCAACTCGAGTTTGTCTAGAGTTTCCTTGGTAGGAATAGCATCACTATTCCAACCCTTGAATTTGTAGTACTCATCCTTGAGCTGGGCTTCATAGTCGGGGAATCTCTTTTTCCAGTGATCTGCAGGGGGCTCGTCATCCTTACTTCTCACACCCCTTCTCACATTTATAGCTCTAATCAGAGTTCGGTTTCTATTGGCTATTTCCCACAACCTATCTTCATCCATATCTATGCCGGCCCCTGCCGAGACCATAGGGGGGATATTGTGTATGTGATAGGGGGGCTTGATCAGGAATGAGGACATACCGGCACAGATTCCGGTCGCGTCGTCAATATAATGCATAATTTCCTGCCACTCACTCAGTTCGCAGACCAGATCAATGGGTGGATAATACGGAAATACCTTGCCTTCATCTCCCCATTCCAGGATAAATTGTTTAAACTTTTCCCCCTTACCGGTAGGGATCTGTATCCAATTACTTACGAATCCTTCTCTCAACTCTTTAGGAAGGGGCGCTTGAGGAATCTGTCCTTCAATCTGGGTAATGTTTGCCTTCTCTCCAGTACCGTACAGTATATAATAAATAGGATTCAGCATCCCCAGTTTAATAACCATCTGCTCATGCTTCTTCGTAGTATTATGGTCATATTCCTCTGCTCCTTTGCCAATTCTGCGGGCTGCCCAATAGACACCATCGGCCAAGACATCGCCGATTCCCGCTCGTTGAGCAATTTTGTCAAGGAGCCAGAAGAACCTGTCCTCGTCGCTGCCATCCGCATTTCTCGGTGGAAAACCGGGCATATCCTCATCAGTCAGGATGCCGTTTTCATACAGCTCAACGGCGAAGGCCATAACCTGAGGATTTGTGTACCCATCCATTCCATATTCTTGAGCCTGTCCAGCAATTTTATAACCGAATTCCAGATCATTCGACATAGCACCCATTACATAGGTGAGCTTCGAATAGCATTTCATCAGGTATGTTGAAGTTCCACGAGTAGGGTATGAAATGAGTGCGCCACACTTGTTCGGGCAATTATAACAGCTAACAAGCCTCACTATTGCCTCATCCTGAATCTTGTTCCACTGTGCTTCTACATCCTCGGTCCAAAAATCCTTTCTGCGAGTGCGAGCATGGCCCCAGGAAAAGCTGGTAGTATGCCATTCCTCATCACGTAATGCCATCTCCTGGGGTGAACCAACCCCGGCCAAAATGGCAGGCACACCCTGAATCGGGTTCTCCACCCGGAAGTTTCTATATTCTAATACTTCGTTACTAACGTTCAGGAATTCCTCTGGCTGAGCTATGTTGATATCCTTCTTGCCCCGGACAGCTATAGCCTTCAGCCCCTTGTCTCCCATGACGGCACCCACGCCGAGCCGACTGGCACTGGACCTGCCATGCTCGATAGACGCATAGGCAACCCTATTCTCACCCGCCAGTCCAATAGCAGCGACCTGGACTTTTTGGTCATTCAAGTCCTTCTTAATAATCTCTCCGGTTTCAAGGGGCCCTTTACCACGCAGGTGGGAGGCATCACGTATCTCCACCTTGTCACCATTTATCCAAAGGTAAACCAGATCAGGTGATTTGCCACGGATGATCACCTTGTCATAGCCTGCAAATTTTAGTTCCGGTGCCCAAAACCCTCCCATCATTGAATATGCCATCAACCCATTCTGAGGGGAAATAGTGGAAACGATGGTACGGTTAGCAGCAGGCGCAGGTGTTCCACACAGAAGCCCCGTGCTGAATATCAGCAGGTTATCTGGAGAAAAGGCGTCTATTTCAGGGGGAACCCTGTCCCATAATATCTTGGCATTAGTTCCCAGGCCCCCCAGGTGTAGTTCAGTTAATCTTGGGTCAGTAGCTTCTTTCTCAATGTTTCCGCGGGATAGGTCAACCTCTAAGTTGTACCCTGTCTCTGCATACCTCACTTTTTATACCCCCTAGGCTACTTATTCACTCCTGCCAACGCCCTCCTTGTGCCTCGGTAGTTATCAGACACCGAGTCGAAGTACTCATTGGCCTTATCGGCAAGCAAATCGTGGTATTCATCAAATAGTGCAGCTGCCTGAGGACGCAGCCAGTTCTCTGGCAAAAGCTCCCTGGGCAAATCAGGGTCCAGGAAAGGGAACTTGCGATACTCATGAATTAAGTTAAATCTCTCAACGAAACACTCGCTGGACTCGATGTTCTCACCGGCCTCAAGGCGCTTCAGGTGATATTCCAGCTTGGGACGATATTTATCTACGAAATTGGCATATCTCTTGTGTATTCTCCCCAAATCCCAGCATCGGGAAACTATCTCTTTGGGATCGGTGCAACTCTGATGTCTGGCCTGGAACATTTGAACATGCTCCTTGATTTGAAGCCTCTCGGCTAAATCCTCTACCTCTTTAGTCATGTCATAAGGCGATATCCAGGTGGCCTCGCTTAAGGGCCCATATCCCATCCAGCTCAACTCAAGGCGCAGTCGATCCCTTGCCTCTCTCCTTCGCTCAGGAATGGAATAGATGACGATGCTCCAGCTCCCGTCCCATTGATTATTCTTTCGCACAAAAATGCGCTGCGTTCCTTTGGTCAACAAGCTATGTCCGCTCTCCGTTAACGAGTAATAACTCTTGCGCTCCTCCTGTCTCCCTTTAAGTAACCCCGCCTGACACATCCTTGATACTGCTGATCTTACTGCCTGTTCAGACAAACCGAAATTGCTGAGCAGTATGACCAGACTCCCAATTCCAATCTCACCACCCCTGGGTAACACATAATCACCGTAAAGGGTCAATATCGCTGCTTTAGGACGAACCATTGGTATATCGCATATTTGGTATGGCGTTAAATTAACGCTATATAAATACTAGCATTTACCCACTGAAGTGTCAAGCCGCAGACAGACAAAACCCTTTTAATATCAGCATTCTCAGTACGCGTCTGCCTGCTGTATTACCGAGGTTCTTTAGTGATTCTTGCATAAGAGTTATTTGAACAGAAGCTAGCCAGCCAGCCTTAAGACTGTTATACTTCATATTCAGAGAAAGATTGAAACCCATCAAATTGAATCATAGTGGATTACATAAAAACTGCACCTTGACCAACCTCACACAGGCCTGGAGGTAGAATGTCAAAAGATAGAAGCATGGAGTGGGTTGAATACACGAGGGTAAATGCAGAGATTACTAAAGCTCAGGAAAGAGTATTAACGGAATTTGGATTGTCAATCGTAATAAATGGAAGACATTTTGCCACACCGTTGATAACGCCTATGATGGAAACGGAGTTTACCGTTGGGTATTTATTTGGGAAAGGAATCATAGAAGCTATCGTCGATATAGAATCAATAACTATAGAAGGTGACATAGCCGAAGTGACTCTGCTCGGGAGGGCAGACAAGGCAAATTGGCCTCCGCAAATACAATCTGATTTTAGGGTTAGTAAAGAAGACATATTCGACGGGGTCAACGCGATCTTGAACTCTGAAATATATGCCGAAACCGAAGCCATACACTCAGCTGGCTTGTTCAAACAAGGAGCAGAGCCGATTTGTATAGCAGAAGACTTTGGGAGACACAACGCACTGGACAAAGTTATAGGCTACGCATTAATGAATAATATTGATTTTAGGAATACATTTGCGACTTCAACAGGAAGAATGGTCTCCGACATGGTATCAAAGATCTGCCGAGCGAACATCCCGATTGTGGCAACAAAGACCGCGATAACAAAATTGGGGGTCGAGATCGGTGAAAGGTCAGGGCTGACAATTATAGGGTTTGTAAGAGATAAAGGGACAAAGGTTAATAAAGTTACTACAGATGCAGATAGGAGCATCGCAACTGAGAGGGGAATGAAAATCTACACAAATCCTGAGAGGATACTCTGCTAATACAACACCTCTCCGCCGCGACGGTTGCTATGCCAGAGAATAATCCATTGCGGCTTCAGCATGGATTATGGTGGTATTCAGAACGGGAAAGCCAATGGTCTCTTCGGAAATTACCATCGGTAACTCAGTGCACCCAAGTATTAGAGCCTCAATACCCTTTTGCCTCATTGCACCAGCAATATTTGAAAGCCCTTGCCGAGTGTCTTCGCTAACGATACCATTCACAAGTTCATTCATGATCTTATCGTTAACATAGTCCTGATCAGGCTCTTCGGGGACAAGGGTGGATATGCCATATTTGTTAGAGAGAACATCGCTATAGAAATCGGCCTGCATGGTAAATTTCGTACCCATTAACCCCACGCTTTTATAACCAGCCTCATTTGCCGCCTTCGCGGTTGCCTCAACAATGCTTAAAAGGGGGATAGGTGATCTGTCATTTAACTCGTTGAAAACCATGTGCGGCGTGTTGGAGGCCATAAGCGCGAATTCCGCCCCCGCTCCGGAGAGCACATCGATTCCACGAGCAAGAAAGTCTGTCACATCAGCTTTGTTCCCTGACTTGGCAACCTGTACAAACTCATGGAAGTTCACGCTGTATATGACTATCACCGGATAGCTGTGTCCCAGACCTCTTTGGTGACAAATTTCAATAATGGTCCGATAGTATTCTACTGTTGACTCCGGTGCCATCCCACCCAAAATGCCAATGCTTTTCACGGTCTTTCCCCCTCAATATTAATTGTTTGGGACTTCTATCGCGAGCATATTCTATCGCCTTTCAGCAAGGCGATGTAAGCGGAAGGGGAGATAACTCAGGTTATGTACTCACCCTTCTCTGCTCAACTCATCAATTCCTCGCTGCAAAGCCGCAATTACCTGGTCATCCATCTCAGGGAGTACACATCGCAGATCCAGAAACAGCCTGTCATTCTTCACGCGGGCGATAATGCTGGGGTTCCCCTGTCTCAGGTTCTGAGCTAACTGCGAGGCTTTACCCTTATTGAGTTTGATTGCCACCAGCCGGGTGGGGAGAGTTCCCCCAGCAAGGCTTCCTCCCCCGATTACTGACTCACCGTCCGTTACCTTTGCTGAACTGCCAAGCGCTTGTACCAACCTGTTGGCCCGTTGGTCTATCTTCGATAAGGGGGTAGCAATGAACCGAAGTACGGGGATTTTCTGCTCCGCCTCTTCCTTAAGGTAGTGATTGAGCGTTGCAGCCAATCCTGCAAGAGTGAGCTTGTCAATACGTATCGCCCTCGTTAACGGGTGTTTTCGCAACTTTGCAATAAGGTCTTTCCTTCCAAGAATAATCCCCGCTTGTGGCCCTCCAAGAAGCTTATCCCCCGAAAAGAACGCCAGCGAGGCTCCGCTGGAGATGGTATCCTGAACACGAGGTTCAGGGTCCAATCCAAATCTGCTGGTATCGATAAAACATCCACTCCCGAGGTCTTCCAGAACGGGGAGGCCGTAACGCTTACCTAATTGAGCCAGTTCCCCCAACGTAACGCTATGGGTATGGCCACGAACCGTGAAATTACTCTGATGAACACGAAGCAGTGCCACAGTCCCGGCAGTAATGGCCTGTTCGTAGTCGGTAAGATAAGTGCAATTGGTTGTCCCTACGTCCACGAGCTTGGCCCCGCTCTGCCGGATGACCTCTGGGAGGCGAAATCCTCCGCCGATCTCTACCGCCTCCCCACGCGATACGATAACCTCTTTCCTCCTAGCCAAGGCACTAAGTGCCAGAAGCACTCCAGAGGCATTGTTGTTGACCACCATAGCATCTTCAGCCCCGCTGAGTTGACACAGGAGCTGTTTTACATGAGCATACCGTGAACCCCTTTTCCCCGTATCCAGCTCAAACTCAAGATTACTGTAGTCCTGTGAAACCGACTCTATGGCTTTCAGCGCATCAATGCTGAGAGGTGCTCTGCCCAGATTGGTGTGAAGCACCACTCCCGTAGCGTTGATTACCGGCTGAAGGCTGGGCCGCTGCAGATCACGTGCTTTACCTAAAACCTGGCCCACTATTTCATCGAAAGAAGGAGGCAAGTTCCCCTCGGCCATAGACTGCCTAGTTTCCGACAAACACTGGCGGATTATGGCCACGACTCTATCGTGGGGCAATATTTGACTCAACTGCTCTACACGCGGCTCGGGAAGCACCTTATCGACACTGGGAAGTTGGGAGAAATTCGTTTCAAAACTCATTTTCTTAGAACCCTTTCATCTCCTACACGGCGCGTGATTTTTTGGTCATCCATATATTCCAGCAAGGGCAACGCATACTTGCGAGAGGTTCGGAAAAGATTGCGCACTTCAGCCACGCTGATTTTTCCATTTCCCTTTATGTGTTCGACAATGTGCTCTAACATCTTCTTATACGCAGAAGCGCTAAACACCACCCCGCCCCCCACCCTCACGACCTTGCCCTGCTCCAGGAGAACATTGACAAGTTCATCCTCGATGGGGAAATCAGTAGGCGGAGAGTACGGGTTCTCGTCCAGAGCCTTAAGAAAAGCATTCGCTCTCTCCTCCTGCTCCTGAGAAAGGTTGAAGGTATGTGAAGGCAGCTTCACCACTGTCCCCTCTTCGGCAACAAAACCCTCTCCGGTAAGCCCTTTCAGCAGCTTCTCAAAATGCTGAGTAGAGAACCTCAACTGGCTTCTCAGTTCTTCCTTCGGCATTCCCCGACGAAGTGGGAATCGGGAGTGATAACTACTGACCAGATTGGTGACCTTCTGTATCGTCGCATTCCACTGGTCCCTGGAAAAAATCAACTGATCCGGCCCCTGAAGGCCCACTACCCTTAACTGATCCTCCTGAGTTAAACTCCTGATTGCCTCTTCGGCTTCCACTTTCCCGAGATAGGATTCAAGCACGAGCTTCTCGAATTCCAGAGACCCCTGGGCTTCTAGCGTAGCAAGAAGGACCCCTTCCGGTGATCCCTCTTCCCTGGCCCTGAGACTTTCCAGCACATTGGACTGGAACCGGCGATGACGTTTGGGATGAGCATCAATTATCTCACCGCCGCCAAGAGTCCCCACAGACGAACGGACAATAAAGGGATCACCCTTGGCCACAACAATTGGATTGGTCACCTTCACCTGCGCCAAACCACTGTCACCTGCTTCTATCTTCTCCTTGTCCAGCAGGCGCATTTTCCCCGTGGTCTCACTCGCGCCAGCATGAAAGCTAACCGTCATATTATGCTTCATGGGGAAATGAAGGTCAGCAGTTGCCCTGACCTTGACATCAACAAGTTGTGTTGGCTTAAGCCATCCCGGAGTCGTTATCACCATACCTCTCTCAATATCTTGTTTGGAAACTCCTCCCAGATTAACTGCCACGCGGCTCCCCGGAACAGCGGTTTCAATACTCCGCTTGTGTGTCTGCAGTCCACGAATATACAGCCTCATTCCGGGAGGCAACACCTCAACTTCCTGTCTGAGGCTAAGGGTTCCGTCAATCAGGGTCCCGGTTACTACAGTCCCTGAGCCTTTGATCGTAAATGCACGGTCTATCGCAAGCCTTGGTCTTCCAATATCTTTACGTGATGGCATCTCATCAAGTAAATGATCTATGGCATCGGTCAGCTCAGACAAGCCCTCTCGATTCATTGCAGAGACAGCCATGACAGGGGCCTGATCCAGAACAGTGTGGCCTACCACTTCCTGAGCTTCAAGTTTCACCAATTCCAGCATTTCCTCATCCACCAGGTCCTTCTTGGTAATCACCACAATCCCTCCCTTCACATTAAGTAGATCTAGGACAGCCAGATGTTCTTTCGTTTGCGGCATGACTCCTTCATTGGCTGCTATGACCAGAAGCGCTAAATCAACCCCTCCTGCTCCAGCCACCATGTTTCTGACAAACTTTTCATGCCCGGGAACATCGATAATGCCGACCTCCTTACCACTTGATAGAGTAAGCCAGGCAAATCCCAGATCAAGGGTCAATCCCCGGCTTTTCTCCTCCGGCAATCGGTCGGGGTCTATGCCAGTCAGGGCATGAATTAGAACCGACTTACCATGGTCTACATGTCCGGCGGTACCGACTATATACATATTGCTCTACCTTACCTGAATCACTCCCGGGTGTTCGGAAACTACCCTGCCAATAATGGATGCGTCTTTCACTCCCTGCTCATGTATTTTACCAACCAGGCTTTCCGCCTGGTTCTCCGGCAGCGAAATGAGCAGCCCGCCGGAAGTCTGTGCATCGAAGAGAATGAGCATCAAGTCGTCCGGGATTCGAGCATCTACCCGGGGGGAATAGAATTCCTTGTTCCGGTAAGTGCCTGCAGGGATAAGCCCCATCGCGGCGTATTCCGCAACTTCATCCAGGAGCGGCACCGAGGACGATTCAATCACAAATCCCACATTACCCTCCCTGACCATCTCAGAGGCATGTCCCAAAAGGCCAAAGCCCGTAATGTCAGTACATGCATGCACTTCATACTCTGCCATCAACTCAGAAGCTTGCTTATTTAGTGTAGCCATTTGCTCCGTAACCTGACGCACAATTCCCTCGCTGCCCATCTCCGCTTTAATCGCTGTACTTATAATGCCTGTGCCCAGGGCTTTCGTGAGGACCAGGGCATCTCCCGGCACCGCTCCAGCTTTCGCCAGCACCTTTTCCGGATGGATCGTACCGGTAACTGAAAGTCCATATTTTATCTCCGGGTCATCCACGCTGTGTCCCCCTACCAGCACTACCCCAGCTTCATTCAGCTTATCCAATCCCCCGCGAATGATCTCCCTCAATATGGAGAGGTCCATAGTCTGGCAGGGGAAGCAGACCACGTTCATCGCTGTTCTTGGCTGGCCGCCCATTGCATACACGTCACTCAGCGCATTGGCTGCGGCGATCTGCCCGAAATCATAGGGATCATTGACCAGTGGCGTGAAGAAGTCAATGGTCTGAATTATGGCCAGATCATCCCGTAGCCGGTATACTGCCGCATCATCAGGATGTTCCATTCCAACGAGCACATTCGGGGCAGATGGGATGTTAAGCTCACACAGTACCTGGTCCAGGTCCCCCGGACCCATCTTGGCGGCTCAACCTGCACCCTGTACTTTTTCTGTCAAACGGGGGTCAATGTCCTCTCCCATTGAATCGGCCTCCACAATTGGTATGATACTTCAAATGAGTTGCGCCAACAACACCCATGCTCAGCATCGACCTTCAGCCAGCTATGCCCTGGGAGGGTCAAGTTCCAGTCGATATTCCTCTCCCTCCAGTGTTTCAACAGTGATCGAATATCCCCGGCTGTTGGCCAGCCGGGAAACATTTTCCTTCGACACAGCCGTTTCCACCAGGACGGATATTGTTTCTCCCGGATTTCCTTCTATAGCCTTTTTGGTTTTGACCACCGGTATAGGGCATGAAAGTCCACGTACGTCTATCTCAATCATGGTATTCCCTTCGTGATAACTTAATTCCGTGGGATCAACCGTACAGACCCCACTCCAATAACAAAGGTATTGCCCGAACACTGCCGGCAACTGCTCGATTATCTGCGAAACAGGTGTAGCCCCACTGGCCTGGGCAAATTCTCCGGCCATGCGGTTCGCTTTTGCAGCAATTATGGCAGCCTCGTGTAGTTCAAGGCCAGCGTAGATAAAGGCGGAAACAAGACCTGTAATGCTGTCTCCTGTCCCGCCTATTGCTTCCATAGCCGGAATGTCGGGTTCTGATACCGTTTCCAGTATCTCTCCCTCGTTGACTATGTAGTCGACGGACCCTTTTACCAGCAGGGCCTTGGATGCCCCCTTCACTTTGTAAGCTTGGGCGATCAAGCTCGTGGCCTGGGAAGCATCGGCGTTGAACAGGTGCTTATTGATATAGCTGGGATGCGACGCCTCAGGGTCGGCGAGGAAGGCGATCTCCGTAGCATCTGGGGTGAAAAGGTCGAACTTCTCCGCCAGGCCTGCCGCCTTGGCACCGTACATGGAGGAAGCATCGGCGACAAGCTTAGGGGGATTGGGACATTTGTCAACCGCCTCTTGCAGCCTTTTCATCAGGGCAAGGTCAGGGAGACAATAGTGCAATGCCAGCACTTTTGGAGACAGGTCCGGGAGCCTCTCACTCAGGTACTCAAGGATCTGCCGGCTGCCTCCTCCCTTGCCGATATCACCCGCAGTTACAACCCATGGTTTGCCGACCTTAAGATAGCTCAGCGTAACCAGTGCTGCACTGACCATGGCTCCCGTGCCCTGGGCACAGGGGATCCGATAACCATCTATATCCAGGTACGAGCCATCCAATCTCGCTTCGCCAACGGTTAAGGGGAGGTCTTCCACGGGAACGGTGCCGGCGATGACTAGATTTCTCTCTTCTTTATTCATGATTCCCTCCGCCATCATTCCAGATCTTGATGGATTCCTCCAGTGCCCGGTCAAGCATCAAACCACAAAGGGTAAACCCGATATCCCTGGGTCTTGGGGACTCAATCAGCTTTCTCCCCACAAGTTGGGTATGGAGATAGGGAATGTCGGGGCAACCGCCTCCGCTTGTGTTCAGGATCATTCCTGTGCTCCTGTCGAAGGTTAGTTTCATATTCCCTGCCTTCACCATTGTCGCATCGCCAAGGTCGGTTACCTTAACGATGTCCAGGATCTCCCCAGCTCCGCCCCTTAAGGTCGCAACTTCGAGATAACCGGTATCCCTATCGCTCAGGACCCTTTCGATACCCATCTGCTCGACAAGGTTTATTTGCAGGGCCAGGTCGCAGCCCTTTCGCAGATCGGGAGGCGGTGCAATCAGCTTGCAAGCGTAGTTTGCCCCTTTAAGGATCTTCTCCGCCTTCAGCGTTTCTTCCACCTGCTCAAACAGAACCAGGCCTTCACCTTCAAAAGCAGTCTTCTTTTTCCTTTTCAAACGCATAGCATCTCCTTGGTCAAACTCTTTCCCTCATAAATAGCCCAATTGCAAGCGAAAAAACCAGCCCAAGGACCACCGCTGCAGGACTAAATGTACCGACACCGCTGCCACTTGAAGCAAGGAGGAAATTGTGAGCAAATCCAGCGCCTACAATAAATCCCAGCACGGTCACTCCGGCATCGATATCACCCTCCCCTGCGAGTATTGTCTGACGGAGAGGACATCCCCCCAGCAGAGTTGCCGCAAGCCCGGCAAGCGTCATCCCCAGGAAATTCCAGAGGTGATCCGTATGGGCTACCGGCTGGTTTTCAAATCCCCAGTGGTAGAGTCCTGAGGAGAAATTGCCCAGGGCGTAATTGAGGACCAGGGCCCCGACGAAGAAGGCGGCGATTCCACTGAAAAGATAGATGTCTCGGGCCAGCATGAGGTCTCTCCAGCCGCCGACAAAGCACATCCTCGTCTTCTGAGCAACAACCCCTACAATAAGACCTGCAATTACGGCAATCCAGATCGAAGCATGCATTGCCCCAGGTCCCGTTTCACTGAAGAAAAGGAATTGCGGCTTGAAGATAATCAACAGAAGCAGGAAAACCATAAATATCGGCATTATCCAGGCAGCGCCGAGAGGCATGCTTCGGGCACGGCCGATCGTGTAGCCACGCTTTAGTAACATTATCCCTGCAAAAGCTCCGAAAATTACTCCCGCTAATGCGGTAAGTCCGTTAAGGTCACCCCCGGCAAGCCGGATAATTGCCCGGATAGGACAACCCAGAAACACAAGGGCACCTATCATGAAGAACATCCCCAGGAAGAAACGGATTATCGGCGATGACCCTCCTCGGGGCCTGAATTCCCGGAAAGCATAGGCGGAAATCAAGCTGCCGAGCAGAAATGCGGGGATCTCCGGCCGAAGATACTGGACTACGTCCGCGCGGTGCAGTCCCAGTGCACCAGTGACATCACGATAGAAACAGGCCACGCAGATACCCATGTTGGGGGGATTACCCCAATAAGTCAACGCCGCAGCAAGCGCCCCGAGGACCAATCCTCCGAGGATGATCCATGTCCTCGGTGTCCAGAACTTTCTCATTAAACGGATCTTCCAGACAGACTTCAATTCTCTACCTTCATTAGCCCCTCGAAAGT
>JBKGZM010000006.1:0-51866 GCA_046545575.1 Dehalococcoidia bacterium | reverse complement strand
AACTATATTTGGGCGGCTCTCACTATGGGTACTTCCTTACATGCAAACAGTTTTATGACCTGGATTTCTCTGCATTTGGTCCGGGGAAGTCTAAAAAGCCAGCTTGAGGACAGGGCTGCGCTTGGAATTATAGCAGGAAAATCTTTGTTAGGAGATGAATATATGGATATCAAAGGAAAGGTAGCACTTATCACTGGAGGAGGTACCGGTCTTGGTGCTGCTATCGCCAAGCGATTTGTTGAGGATGGAGCCAAGGTCTGTATCACTGGCCGCCGGAAAGAGCTGCTGGACAATGTGGCTCAATCACTCCCCTCCGGGACGGTAAAGATATGCTCAGGAGATGTGTCAAAGGAGGATGATGTAAAGCGCGTTGTGGAGGAGACGGTTAACTTTGGCGGCAAGATAGATGTGCTGGTGAACAATGCAGGCACAAACCATCCAGCTCCCGCTGCCGAGCTTGATTCCCAGCTGTGGCAGGAAGTTATCGGGGTAAACCTTACTGGTCCTTTCCTGCTCATAAAAGAGGTAATACCGCATATGATCAAGGCTGGTGGGGGATCCATCATAAATATAGCTTCACTTGGTGGGATGCGCTGCTTGCCCAGTTATCCGGCCTATTGCAGCTCAAAAGCGGGCCTGATTATGCTTTCTCAGCAGATAGCTCTGGATTACGGGCGTCATAACATCCGCTGCAACGCCGTCTGCCCGGGTGGCGTCAAAACGGATATGACGAGGAAAGACTTTGGTCAGTTCGGGCAGATGCTGGGCATAGAACCCGATACCTTCATTAATCAGATCGCAACGGAGATACCCCTTCACCGCTTCGCTGAGTCACCCGAAATCGGCGGACTTTGCAGTTACCTGGCCAGCGATGATTCGTCCTTTATGACCGGTGCTGTTATTCCCATTGATGGCGGAACTGCTGTGGTTGACGTTGTTGGTGCGTCGATAATGGCAGCCCTCAGGAGAGGGGGGCTTGTCGATTAGGAGAGCTCAGGCTGGTGCTCAAGGAGCTTACTGCTGGATGATATGAGGTGCTTAATGAGAAAGCTATACCGGGTTAAGGCAATGAACCGTTGACTTTCTCAGAAGCAGGGTTATAGTAACAGCCTAGAAATTGAGAAAGGGGGTGGGTTATTAAGGATACTGGAGATGGTTAATATTGGTTAATTTTTGGTGGAGAGTGTTTTTAGATCTAAGTTTAGAAAGGAGAAGTAGAAATGGGTAAGTATAGTAATAATCTGGTACAGAATCCGAAGTATGAGGTGGGAACCGTATATGGTGAGATCAAAGGACGGCAGTATCCTACAATGACGTTTATGAGCCAGGAGCTTGTGCCCAGCAGTAATGTGTATATCGAAATGGGCTGGGTATGGGATATGCCTGACCCCAACCCTCATATACCTGAGCATGTTCACGAGAAGTCTGACGAGTATGTCCTGCATATCGGGGGAGATCCCAAAAACCCGGAAGACCTCGGTGGCGAAATAGAGTTTGTGGTAGGAGGCGAGCCGCTTAGAATCAATAAGACCTCAGCTCTCTACGTGCCTGCTGGAGTAGTACATGGTCCTCTTACCTGGAAGGGCGTTAGCCGGCCTCATCTGCAGATGACAATAATAATGGGGGCGGGCACCCTCGCTGAAGCGGCACCGGCTGGTTACGGAGGGGAAAAGAAATAACAGTTCTTGTGTCTCCCCTTACAAAATTGTATACTCAGGTCTTTCCCAAAGGGAGTGGTATGTGCGTGATCTCCTCGGAGCTTGAGAAGCAAGTTGTAAAACATATAGAAAGACAGGTATACCCTTCTCGCATTGGCAATTGAAGATCGTCTGGAAGATGGGGGGAGGGTGATATTGTTTACAGACTTGCTGTTCTTCCCTTGTTGTAGCTTCGTGTATTATAGGGGCATGGCTCTTGAGGGCAAGTTAGTTTTCCCTGTTTGTGGGAATTAGATGTTGCCTATGAATAGACCGGACAGGGCCCAGTACTGGTGCCCTGTCCGAGAGAAATATGTTTGCGTATGTGTGCTCGTGGGTAGGATTTGCCCGCGGCGATTCATCGGCAATGACCTCTGCCATTTTGCCAGGGGGGAAATCGGTTAAAAGAAATTAAGGGTTGATGGATATGGAAGCGCCTATTCTTGCGGTTGCAGAGGTAGGTATTCATTTTGGTGGCTTGTCCGCGGTTAAAGATATGAGTTTTGATGTACAACCGGGTGAGGCGATTGGGTTGATGGGGCCAAACGGTGCTGGCAAGTCCACGTTATTGAACATCATAGCTGGTGAATACAGGCCGAATTCAGGTACGATAAAGTTCAAGGGGCGTAACATCACAGGGATGGCTCCGTATAGAGTTTGCCGAAGTGGCATCGCTCGAACGTATCAAGTCCCCCAGCCATTTGTGAATTTAAGCGTGCAGCAGAACATCATGGTGGCCGCAGAATATGCGAGAGGCCTTGGTAAAGATGATGCTGAACGTGAGGCCATTAGGATACTTGATATGGTCGGGCTTTCTGAAAAGAAAGATATGTTTGCCAGAGATATGGCGGCGATAACGCTGAAGCGACTTGAATTGGCCAGGGCTCTGGCTACTAATCCAACGGTGCTTTTGCTTGATGAGGTAGCTGCTGGGTTGACTGAGGAGGAGGTTCCTAAGATGCTGGAGATATTGCAGCGGGTACGTGCGCAAGGAGTAACCTATATACTAATTGAACATGTAATGAGAGTAATGGTTAAGACAGTCGACAGGATTGTAGTGATGGATAAGGGGGAGAAACTCACCGAAGGTTTGCCGAAGGATGTAATGGAAGACAAGAAGGTGATTGAGGCCTATCTGGGTGAGGCGGTATAAAAGGGATGTTATAAGCTTGCTCAAATACACTGGAGAGTCTCAGTTGGTAAATGTCTGAGGAAATACTGCTGAACATTAGCAATATAGATGCATTTCATGGGAGCTTCCAGGCCCTGTGGGATGTGTCTTTGGCAATTCAACCAGGGGAGATTGTCGCTATCATTGGTGCCAATGGCTCCGGTAAATCGACACTGCTGGATACGATATCGGGCCTGGTGCATCCCGCAAGTGGGCATATTGAATTTGAGGGAAAGGATATCAGCGCTCTTAGTCCCTTTAAGGTAGTTGATATGGGTATTTCCCAGGTTCCGGAAGGAAGAAGGGTTTTCCCCGATATGACTGTTTTGGAGAACCTCGTAATAGGCTCTTACACTCGCAGGGCACGATCGAAGAGGGATGATAATCTGCAACGGATATACCAACTTTTCCCACGAGTAGAGGAGAGAAAGGATCAGTTGGCGAAAACACTGAGCGGAGGGGAGCAACAGATGTTGGCTTTAGGAAGGGGATTGATGGCAGACCCAAAACTTATGCTCCTCGATGAGATGTCTTTGGGCCTTGCTCCCTTTTTGGTCAATGACTTGTACAGGGCCTTACGGGAAATCAGGGAAACAGGCATTACTATTCTCTTTGTCGAACAGAACGCCAGGAAAAGTCTTATTGAGGCGGATAGGGCATATATCATGGAGGCGGGGCGCGTCGTGTTGAGCGGGCCTACCGCGCAACTTCGGGAAGACGAAAAGGTCAAGAAGGCCTATTTTGGTACTTAAAGTTGGCAGAGTGGTGTATCAATGTCAATATTATCTGATTTAGCTACTCCTATAGTAATGGGGATACTATTAGGAGGGTTGTATGCGGTCATTGCTCTCGGGCTATCCCTGATTTTCGGGGTCGTAAAGGAAATAAACATAGCCCACGGCGATCTGGTTATATTGGGCAGTTATTTTGGATATGTTGCGATGACCGTGCTGGGGATAGACCCCATTTTGAGCTTGGTTTTGGGTATACCACTCCTTTTTGCTGTGGGCTTTGCCATTCAAAAATTCCTCTTGAACCGGGCGTTCAAGATATCGATGGACGCCACGTTGATAATCGCATTCGGTCTTTCCATAATCCTGCAGAATGTCTATCAGCTTGTCTGGTCTCCTATGTCCAGGGGGTTAACGACCCCTTATGCCTTAGAGAGTGTGAGTATGGGGCCGGTCCATTTCCCGCTAGTTTACCTGCTGGATTTTATCGTTGCTATATTAGTCATGCTTTTTTTGCATGTGTTCCTGAAGAAAACCTATCTCGGCAGGGCTATAAGGGCGGCTGCCCAGGATAGAAGGGCAGCTCACTTGATGGGAATAAATACCGACCAGGTTTATGCATTTACCTTCGGCATCGCTACGGCATTTGCAGCCATAGCTGGTATTTTCTTAGGATTGACCTTCCCCTTCACCCCAGGTTCGGGGACATCCTTCCTGATAATCGCCCTTGGGGTTGTGGTATTGGGGGGTATGGGGAGCATAGTGGGGACCTTTGTAGCGGGTATAGCCTTCGGCTTGACCCAAACTATTGGTGGATATTTCTTTGGTCTCGCCGCGCAGATGCTCCTCGCTTACACTATGGTACTGGTGGTATTGGCTGTGATACCACGGGGTATATTTGGCCGCTAGGAGAAATATGAAATTTGCCATTCCTAGATTGCGAGTAGGGTTAACGCCAGTTATAGTGGTTCTGATCCTGGTGGCCCTGTTCCCGATAATGGGGATGCCTAGGTCATGGCTCCTTTACCTTCTTCTTTTCTTTATATACCTGGCTATGGCAAATATGTGGAATTTGCTAGCCGGGTATAGTGGGTTGATATCCCTGTGCCCGGCGGCTTTTGTCGGCATAGCGGGATATACGTTGGCAATAGTTACGTGGCTTGGTCTTCCTTATTACCTTGGGATAATACTTGGTGCCATAACAGCGGCGCTATTTGCAATGGTTATATCTTTCCCCGTCTTCAGGCTGAAAGGCATCTATTTTGCCATTGGGACACTGGTTGTGCCTGAGATATTGCGTTACTTGTTTTTGCTTTGGGAACCTGTGGGAATAGAGCTATATGGTAAGGGCGCTGGCTATCCAGTAAAGGGTGTGGCTGGTGTTTCAGGAGCGGAGATTTATTGGATGGCTTTCGTTGTTGGTATTGCCTCGCTCTTCCTTATGCATTATCTCTTACGTTCGAAATTAGGATCGGGTTTGGTGGCAATCCGCGATAACGATGCTACCGCTGCCAGCTGCGGCATCAATGTTTTCAGCTTGAAGCTGTACGCCTTTGTCATCTCCGCGGCCGTAACAGGATTGGCAGGGGCGGTCTTTTACGTATATCAAGGGTTTATAGAGCCGACAAGTGCGTTTAGCATACGATGGTTAATCCTGGTGATGCTGGCTACTGTCATAGGAGGAGAAGGTACTAAGGAGGGGCCCTTCATTGGGACTATTGTGTATGTCTTTCTATACTTTGCCCTTGCCCGATACGGGACGATTAGCCTTATTATCCAGGGCGTCATATTGATCGGTGTGATGTTGCTGGCCCCGCAGGGCATTGTAGGCTTTGTGCGTAATACCAGACCATATCGCTCTATATTACAAGCAGTTACCAGGAGATAGAGCTATGCTCGTTATTGGCTCTAGGGATTCTGAGATTCCTGGGCTAAATCCTCGATGATCGTCCCAAATTCTGCAAGGTACTGTTCTTTGCTCGCATGCGATGGAAGATGTATTTCCATTTCCTGTAGATTCTCGCTTATGATCGGTATCCAGTGATATGGTATAGATATCAGCACTGTCCCCTCTTCAAATAATTGCCTACCTTTCATTCCGTGGACCATGTCAGGGAGAAGGAAATTTACCTTGTGGGTCTGATAGGGATAAATGTAGAGCCATGCGCATCCCATTACCGGTGTCGTCGTGGAGGTATATAACTCACCTGTGGAATAGGTCATGGCCCTCATTACGATCTCTGCCTGGCTTGGAGTGGCGGTAATGATTAAGACATCCGGGTTAAATGTCAGTTGGTCTACAAGGGAGAAAGCGACGTAGTTAATAATCCCTTTATTGAATTTGGGGACGTGTTGATAGAATATGTAGTTTGCACGTGCTTCCTGGAAGATCCCCAACCTGGCTCCTATTTGCCCGCTTTCTGCAAATGGCTCCATATCCTCCATTCCCAGGAGAATCTTCCCGACACATGCCTCGTTGTTCTCTTTGCCGAAGTAGAAAGGAGTTCCCCTTTGCTGGGCTTCCTTCAGCATTTCACAGAAGGACAGGTTCTTGTCCGGCGGGAGTTGCTCAATCCCTTGTGGTTTGAAGAACAGGAACTTGACCCCTATGGGCGGCCTCTCGAAATCGAATGTATTGAATACGGAGAGATCGTGCGCGGATTTTGCCATTTTTTAACTCCTTGTTGCTTTGCAACGTTTGTGTGCTATTTAACCATCTTTTGAGGCAAAAGGCAAGAGATTTGGCTGCGGCATCTTGACATCTCATCTACGCTATATTACTCTTTAGATAAATAATATGGCTTGCGAGTAGTGATAGGTAAGGCGGTAGGTGTCGTGGGATTTCTATGAGGGGGTGGATATGTAAAGAGTAAGGCGTTGATATATAGGTGAGGCTGTGAAATAGAAATGATAGAAAGGAGGGACTGGTTTGAAAAGGTTCGGTATAGTATTAAGTGTAGTAGTTCTGGTTTTAGTAGCGGCAGTGCCCGTATTTACAGGTGCTTGTGGTACCGGGACGACGGAGGAACCCTCTGAATCGACATCAGCAGCACCGGAGGTTCCCACCGAAATTCGTATCGGGGATCCTGTATCCTATACAGGGCCTTATGCAGCGTTCGGAGGGCTTTCGAGCTGGGGAACGGAAGCAGCGATTGCGGATATCAACGATGAGGGTGGAATATATTTATCGGAGTATGATGCTAAAGTGCCCGTCAGATGGATACACCCTGATTGCGAGAGTGATCCGACAAAGCTTACTACCCTTACTGAGGACTTGATTCTTAACGAAGATGTGCATTTTCTCGGTGGTCATTTTGAGGTGCCGACACTGCGTCAGGGCACTGCTATGATGGCTGACAAGTATGAGATCCCGGCGGTTTACGGGCTAGGTACTTACGAAGCCTGGGCAGGTATGCATAAGGCAGCAAGTACATCATGGAACTACAGTTGGACGTTTGGATTTTCCATAGGTACCCCGGCTCCGGAAGGTGATTTCCGACACGGTAATAATGGGTATTTGATGATGCCCACGTGGTTGGGTGCACTGGGAGCCAGAGCTGACGAGACGAACAAGAAGGTCGCGGCCTTTGCCTTCGATGACTCGGATGGGAGGGGGTGGTATAAGGCATTCTCTGCAGCTGCAGGGGAGCAAGGCTTCAATGTCTACAGAGTAGAAGACGAGTTCGGCATATATTCCCCAGGCACGCAAGATTTCACATCCCTGGTACAGGAGTGGAAGAATAACGACTGTGAAATACTTTGGGGGAATTGCCCCGGACCTGATTTTGGTACTCTCATGAAACAATGTAAAGCACAGGGCTTTGAGCCCAAGCTCGTGTATGCTACAAGGGCGGCTATGTTTGTTGAGGATATAGCGGCCTGGGGTGGTGACATGGCAGACGGAGTTGGTACGGAGATCTACTGGTCACCATCTATGCAAAATGCGCAGGGGATTGGTGGCACAACTCCCCAGTCGCTTGCTGAAAGATACCGTGAGGAAACGGGAAGCCATGCTGTTCCTCAGGGTATAGGCTGGTGTTACGCGGTAGCGCAGACACTCTTTGATGCTATCGAGAGAGCCGGTACGCTTGACTCAGATGCGGTCTTGGAGGCGTTAGATGAAACTGATTACACCAGCATGTGGGGGCGTGTTGTGTTTGAAGAGGGGACGGGGTTGAACTTCCAGAGAGTGCCGTGTCAATTTGGTCAGTGGCAGAAAACCGAGGAAGGTTGGAATCTGCCGGTCGTCTTTTCCTATAATGATTTCATGCCTGCAATGAGTGATATGATATTCCCCAAGCCCTGGGACTAGATCAGGTATCAGGATAGATCGGGCAGGGGCTCAGGCCAACGGCCTGAGCCCCTGTTTTCACGCTTACTCCTCTTCGTATAGCTTTCTCACGAGCTTCGATTTCATTTCATAACGGGGCAGTGTCCCTGATGGAACCATTTGCACGTTGGCACGGAATACCAGCTTCTCTCGCAGCGCAGCTTCTATTTGCTGTTTCAGCTTGCCAAGGTCTTCACCGGTATCACCATGCTCTACCTGGATCCTGACTGGTGGCTGCACCGCGGGTCCTGGTTCTTCGAGGAGGATAACCATCTCGCCGGTGGTGTGGGGGGTGAAGGATGCAACCACATCTTTGACTGCTGCCGGGAAGACGTTTACCCCGAGGACAATCAACATATCATCGGTCCTGCCAAGGCATCTGAGGCGGAAACTCGTTCTGCCACACTCGCATGGAGAAGTCCATACCTGTACCCTGTCATGGGTGCGGAATCTCATCACGGGACAGGCTTCTCTATCTATCAAAGTATAGACGAGTTCCCCTTCTGCATCATCTTCCATTTCAATGACGTCTCCTGTGTCGGGGTGTATCAGCTCGCATACGATGTATTCCTGAGCGCAGAAGTGCATACCTTGTTGATATGGACACTCTGAGAAAATAACGGGTGCTGCGTCTGAGTTCCCAAGTCCCTCCGTTACAATGGCACCGAAATCCCCTTCAATCTTCTTCCTTATCGACGGAACACTGCCTCCAGGCTCGGCTCCCACAGTGATCTTCTTGAAGCTAAGCTCCCGAGGATCCATTTCTCTTTGCCTGAGGTACTCGGACAGATATAAGCCGTAGGAAGGGGTGCAGTGAAGAACGTTGGCTCCCAGCCTCTTTGTGGTGTTGACAATCCGGTCAGATGCTCCGGTACCGATGGGAACGAACGTTGCGCCGATGTATTCCATGGCGTCCTTAACGGGAAGGCCTCCTACAAAGAAAGTGAGCCCTACAGCGTGAATAACGATATCGGTCTCTCTGAGTCCCTGGGTGAAGAAGGATCGAGCCACGATTTCATTCCAGACCGATTGGTCATGTCGGGTAATCCCAACGAAGGTGGGCATCCCTGTGGTGCCGGATGATGAATGGATTCTTATCAAGCTATCCATTGGTGCCGCCAGATGGTTCCCCAAGGGAGGATGTTCTTCCTGGCTCTTTCTCAAATCGTCCTTTTCGGTAAAGGGGAGTTTTGGAAGGTCATTGAGGCTCTTTATGTCATCCTTCTGGAGCCCGCAACTTCTGAATTTCTCCTGGTAGAACGGGGAGTTGCTCCAAACATAGTCGAGTTGCTTTAAGAATTTCTCGTTCTGAATCTTCTGTAACTCTTGAGGTTGTATGGTTTCGATATCTCTATTCAAGTAGCCTCCTTGCATGTATATTGATTCCTGTGTCACTGGCGTTCTTTATTACTGCTTTAGTCTTGGAAGCTAAAATGACTAATCTATTATAACTCATGGTGGGTTTGAAGATGGAATTCGGGACGTTGCTTCGCTGATAGCATTATGATATCAGCGGAATTACTCCTCCCGGGAAAGCACCAGAATATGTGGAAATGATGTATATAAAAACCAGTGCGCCTAACTGAGTAACCTCGTTAATGGCTCCGTAAGTGTCTCCGCTCAGACCACCGAACGTGGCGCTGAGATACTGACCAAGCGCAAGCGCGATGATGGTCAGGCCTCCTACAAGCAGTATTCCCCACCACCCCACCACCACCCACGATATGCCCAGCGTGAGAATAACAGCTATGAGAATACCTTTCCAGCTTGCCTGCTGCCTCACAGCCCAGCCCAGCCCCTCCCGCCTCGCTGGCGGGAAGGTCCAGACCGCACAGGCCATGGTCCATCTTGACAGCAACGGCATGGCGATCAAAGCACTGACTCTGGTACCATCCGGCAAAGCCGAGAAAGAGGCTATCTGGGCAAGGAGCATGAAACAAACCGCAACTACCCCCACAGCCCCCACCCCGCTGTCCTTCATGGCCTCCAGCTTTTCGCTGCGCGAGCCTCGCGCCGCCAGCCCATCGCACGTGTCGATAAAACCGTCAAGGTGCAGTGCCCCCGTGACAATGGCCAGGACCGCAAACAGCAGCACGTTCACCAGCATTACGGGCAGGAACAGCGTGAGCAGCAGGTCCAGTCCCCAGAGCAGCAGACCGATGAGGAGTCCCACGATCGGGAAAAAGGCGAGGGAACGCCCCATTTCCGCAGGCGAGTATTGTCTCCCGTACTTAATCGGGACTATCGTAAGGAGCTGTATAGCTATCAAAAATGGCATGGTTTACTCCACATCACTCACGCCGGCCTCGGCGAATGTTTTCATCTCCGCCAGGGTCTTAACCGCCGCCTCGACAACCGACATCGCAAGCGCAGCACCTGTCCCCTCTCCCAGGCGCATTCCCAGGTTCAGCAATGGACTTAACCCCAGCTTTTCCAGCATTATCCCGTGTCCGCTCTCGGCGGACTGGTGCCCTGCGATGAGGTACTCTTTTGCCGTCGGTGACAGGCCAATAGCGAGAAGCGCTGCTGCCCCTGAAATGAATCCGTCGAGCACCACCGGCACCCGGTGCGCTGCCGCGCCCAGGATAACCCCGGTCAGCCCGCCGATCTCGAATCCGCCGACCTTTGAGAGGACATCGATCGGGTCTGTGGGGTCGGGATTGTTGACGCTCAGGGCCTCCTCGATTACCCTGACCTTGTGATCGAGCTGCTCGTCTCCGAGTCCGGCACCGCGCCCGGTGATATCCTGTACGGGCGTCCCTGTTATGGCGGCGCATATCGCGCTGCTGGGTGTCGTGTTGCCAATGCCCATCTCCCCCGTCCCCACGATGTCGAGTCCCTTCTCTATCTCCGCCTCCACCACCTCGATGCCTGCCTCGATTGAGTCGATTGCCTGCTGCCTCGTCATGGCCGGACCCTGCGTCATGTCCTTTGTGCCGAAGTCTATCATCTTGCAGATGAGCCCTGGCTGAGGTTCGAATCCCCCGACCACACCCATGTCCACGATGATAACCCGCGCCCCGATGTGGCGGGTGAGGATATTGATGCCGGCATTCCCGCTCAGGAAATTGAAGACCATCTGCCTGGTGACTTCCTGAGGATAGAGGGAAACCCCCGACTTTACGACGCCGTGGTCGGCAGCCATTGTTATAACCGCTTTGTGTTCAAGGAGGGGCACGGCATTCTGTGCCCCTACCCCCTTGATGCCGGCTATCCTGATGGATACCTCCTCCAGTTTCCCCAGGCTCCCTCTTGGCTTGGTGAGCTGCTCCTGCCTTTCCCGAGCCGACTCCATTGCCGCCTCGTCGAGAGGGCTGATTTGTTCTAGTATCTGGTCTAAAGATGTTGTCATTGTTTTCTCCTACGGAATATCTGCTTAAAAAAGAAACATAATCCCGGGGCCGCGATGAATAAGCCTGCAACCGTCAAAAATAGACCTGTCGATACAAAGGAACCGATTCGGTCGGGAGCAAGCCAGATCGCTATTCCGATCGCTGCAAACGCCAGCCCCATGGTGCAGAAAGAGGTGTACATGTTGTTTTTTTGACTTTGCTCAAGCTGTTCTTCGATCCCCTCAAGCTTATCGAGCTTCTTGTTGATTTCATGAAGCTCATCTTGGATAGCCTTGCATTCGTTATCCTCTGACTCATTCATGATGGTCTCCTCTTTTGTGTCATTGCTGTGAAAATGTCACCCTCACCCTATCCCTCTCCCTTGACGGGAGAGGGTAAATTCTCCCTCCCCTTGTGGGAGGGAGTTAGAGGGAGGGAGATTTCCCATACTCGAACTCTTTTCAGTCCAATAGGGTAGGGGCGAATTTATTCGCCCTCCCAGGGAGGCTAAAGCCTCCCCTGCCCAACATATTTGTGTCATTGCGAGCGAAGCGAAGCAATCTCTTCCTCTGCCCGAGATTGCTTCATCTGCCTTTGGCGGATTCGCAATAACATTATGAATAAGCCTTACCCCCGCCCTTGTAGGAGCGGCATTCTTGCCGCGATTATCGCGGTCTGGAGATCGCTCCCACGTCTGGAGACCGCTCCCACGTCTGGAGACCGCTCCCACGTCTGGAGACCGCTCCCACGTCTGGAGACCGCTCCCACACTCTACTCCCCAATATCTTTCTTGGTGGGCAAATCCAGCCCTGCTTTCAGAATCTGATAAACAGCATCCATATCAAGACTGCCCCTCACCAAATCGGCCAGCCTGTCATATTCCCGATCCTTTGCCGGGGCACGACGCGTCGTGCCGCGACCCTCTACAGGCAAACCGCGGCGTTTGCCCAAATAATCCAGCACACCTTGCCTGAACACGGAATTGTGAAACAGACCGTGAATGTACGTGCCGAGAACCGTACCCTGAGCATTCAACCGACCGTCCAGGTATTCGGTCTCCCCATGCGGCGTCTCGAGGACCTGCAACGCGGGGATGTCCCGGTAGCCTTTGATCTGACCCATGTGGATTTCGTATCCCACGATTTCCTGCCCATGCATTCCTTCCAGCAAACCTGTATCAGCCACTACTCTGGCCCTGACCTGCGTGGTCGATTTCTGAGGCCCGAACGTGGTCGCTATGTTTATGAGTCCCAAACCCAAAGCGCTTTCCTGCTCCGACTCCACCCTGTCAGGGTCGTGAAGGCTTCTGCCCAACATCTGGTACCCGCCGCAGATGCCGATCACCGGCGTGCCGTCCCTCGCCAGGTTCACAATCCGTTCCGCCAGCCCTGATTTCCACAGCCATGAGAGGTCATTGATCGTGCTCTTGGTGCCGGGCAAAATAACGAGGTCAGGGGTGCCCAACCTGTCAGGTTGGTCTATATACCGGAGACCACAACCCTCCGCTTCGAGCGGGTCGAAATCATCATAGTTGGAAATATGCGGCAGTCGGATAACAGCGATGTCCAGGTCAGTAGAAGCATGGCCTGCTGTACTCTCACGCTCGTCGAGGTAAACCGAGTCCTCCTGAGCTATGGCGATATCCCGGAAATAGGGAACGACTCCGACCACTGGCTTTGCAGTGCGCTCCTCCAGGAGGTCGAGTCCGGGCTGGAGCAACTGCACATTTCCCCGGAACTTGTTAATAATAAAGCCCTTGACATAGTCTCGCTCCTGTTCATCCAGCAGATCCAGGGTCCCGACGAGCGAGGCAAATACTCCTCCTCTGTCGATATCCCCCACCAGCAGGACCGGCGAATCGGCCATGCTGGCGATTCTCATGTTGACGATTTCTCGCTCCTTGAGGTTGATCTCAGCAGGACTACCCGCTCCCTCGATTACGACTATGTCGTAGTCGGAACGGAGACGGTCCAGTGAATCATGTATTATCTTCAATAGATCAGAAGTGTAGGCATAGTAGTTTTGAGCGGATATCGTTCGCCATACCCTGCCCGAGACGATGACCTGCGACTTGGCATCCGCCTCAGGCTTGAGGAGAACAGGATTCATATCCACCGTGGGTTCGATGCCCGCTGCCTCTGCTTGGACCACCTGGGCTCGTCCCATCTCTCCTCCGCCCTTTGTGACAAAGGAGTTAAGGGCCATGTTCTGCGACTTGAAGGGCGCTACTCGAAACCCGTCCTGCCTGAATATACGGCAGAGAGCAGCTACCAAAATGCTCTTGCCAGCGGAGGAGCTTGTTCCCTGGATCATTATAGTTTTGGACATTTGATGGTTTCTTTTATCAATCGATACTTAACTTCTCGAACGTGATATTCCCTACATGTGGATCCAGATGTATGGACAAGTCTTCAGACCTGCCCAAATAAGGCTTAATGTCATAGTTTGTTCCACTCGTCTACCAAAATCTCACGGCCTGTTATGCTTTCGATCTCTCGGATCATTATTCGGAGTTGCGGCACAGAGAATTCGGCTTCGGAAGGAATTGTAAGGCGATGCCGTTCATAGGTCATAAATTGGTGGCGAGTACCAGAGTACGGACCATCAAAACCGAGCTTGCGTAACCGACGAATGAAATCTCGCCGTTTACATGGCGTCCATCGGCTCACGAGTTGGCTCCCTGTTTAAATCGATATCGGCGATCACTGGCAGAGGATGCCCTAGTTTGATGCCAACCAGAATCCAGTCCTCAAGAGTAGAGCGCAGCTCATCTTCACATTCACGCAATGTGGCACCAAATGCGATTACTCCCTTACATGGAGCAATTCGTCCTGCAAATGTACCATCTTCCAGCTTGTCATACGTGGCATGAGCCATAAGCTGGTCCACATACTCGGTAAGGATAAATCTAACCGCCATTATCCACCTCCAATGCTAATTTGCTTTGCCTCCCGGGCACCAAACCGCATAGCCTTCATCGGTTTTCTCAAGCTTCACCCTGTACTCCATTTATGACATCCTGCCAATAGTATGCTTTATTTTCTCTACCTCTCTGTCTCCATCCATTTTTCAAGGTAGATTTTCTTTTCCGTGAAATCCCTCAGTTCTTTCATGCCCGTATACCCTCTTTCCGCACATTTAGCATGAATGGATAGTTGTAGCTCTCGAAGAAGTCTTCAGGGAGGACTACGACTGAAAGAAGCTCTCCCTTTTCGAGTAATATGTCAAACAGAAGATCGCTCAAGCTTCTTCTGACCTCGGCAGGGTCAATGGAGCTATCGACAAGCACAAGTATATCTATGTCGGACTCTTTGGTGGGCTCGCCCCTCGCATAAGACCCGTACAGAATAACCTCTCTGACCTTGTCTCCATACGTTGTTATCAGGTAGTTTTTTACTTGATTTACCGGTTGAGTTATTCTTTCATCCATTTATGGCCTCCTGCCACTAGTGTACATCAAACATGCTGGCAGGTCGACAGGACTTAGCTTCTGGGCGAATAAACTTGCTTCACAGCCTCAACTAGCCTCTTGCACTCGGGCAGGGTGCGCGGCGCAATGCGGATGTACTCGGGCAGCCCGAACGATGTGCAGTCCCTTACGAGCATACCTTTGTGGAGTAGCTTTTGCCGAAATTCATAAGCGTTGCCGACCTTGACCAGGAAAAAGTTGGCCTCGGATGGGAGCGGTGGCAGGCCGAGTCCGGAAAGCTCTTTTATAAGGTAGTCCTTTGCCTTTATCAATTCCTGTCTGCACTGCTCCAGGTACTGTTCCTGCCGAACGGCAATTACCCCCGCTTCCTGGGCCAGAGCATTGACATTCCATGGCGGGCAAACACAACGCAGGGTGGCAATTATTTCCTCGTTTGCTACCCCATAACCCAAACGCAACCCGGCCAGAGCATAGTCCTTGGTCATGGATCGCAGGACTAGTACATTGCCTTTCTCAATCAGCTCGATTGATGACTCACCGTAGTCCACGAAGGTCAGGTATGCTTCGTCGATGATCATGAGGGAATCAGTGGTGATCTCCAGAAGCCTCTTCACATTCGACCGGTCAAGATATCGTCCCGTGGGATTGTTCGGGTTGCAGAGGAAAATGGCCTTTGGTTTGTGTTGATGGCCGAGCCCCTCCGTTTCCGTCAAATCCAGTTGAAAATCGTTTGCCGGTGAGAGCCTCTGCTTGATAATTTCCGCGCCGGCGATCCGGCAGGCATCTTCATATTCTCCGAATGTAGGTTCGATAATGAGAACACGGTCACCCTGAGCTAAATAGGCCTGCATGGCAAGCCGGATAATCTCCGTGGAGCCATTGCCCGCCAGGATGTTCTCCGTCCCGACATTCAGGCTCTCGGCCAGGGATTTTCTTAAAGTTATGGCCTCGGTATCAGGGTAATGTGAGATATCGACCTTGCCCAGGTGCTCCCTGACTTCCGGCGGCGGTCCGAAGGGATTCAGATTGGCACTGAAGTCGAGGATATCCTCTGGGCGAATGCCCAGCGCTTCCAGTTCGGCATAGTTGATGCCTCCGTGGGGACTCCGCCCCTGGCGGACCATGCTCTCGATTTCGGGTTTAGGACGTAACGGCAATACTTATTCCTCCTGCGAGCAAACAAATAAAAGTCCAGATGAGCCCCGCCCTGTCGATGATCTTTACCCCGGATGAGACAAGCTGGGGAGACAGAGGATTGTTAGGGTCGCCCAGGATGTAGTGACCGGACTTCTCCAGCCGGGTTCTGAGTGCCCCCGCAACTGCGCTCATCGGCCAGCCTGCGTTGGGGCTCGCGGTCTTACCGTGATCACGCACCATAATACGCCAGGCATTTTCCCCGTTCTTGACCGTCCGGGCAGCTGCCACGATGAGCAGTCCGGAAATCCGCGCGGGGATAAAGTTCAGCACATCATCCAGTCTGGCGGCGAATTTGCCCTGGTACTCGTATTCTCCATGATATCCGATCATGGCGTCAAGTGTGTTCACCGCACGGTAGGCCATGGCCCCGGGCACGCCGAGCAGGCAGAAGTAAAAGAGCGGTGCGACGAAGCTGTCGCTGAGGTTCTCCGCCATGGATTCCACTGTCGAAGAGATCACTCCTGATTCGTCCAGCCTATTTACATCGCGGCTGACCAGAGACCGCGCGGTATTCCTGGCTTGCGCAAGATCACTTTGGACCAGAAATGATTTTATCTTCAAAGATGTGGTGCGAAGCTCCCTGAAGGCGAAAGTTGACTTGAACAGAATAGCGCCGAGCAATATGTAGAGTATCGTGTTGAAGTCATGGAGAAAGGATAAAAGGAAATACACGGGAAGCGAAAAGAGAGCGACGATAACTATTGTGATCAAAATGCCGCAGAGCAGTTGAGTAAATCCCCCTTTTATAAAGGGGGATTTAGGGGGATTACAAACACGGCAAAGCAATGAGGTCAACTTCCCCATCCACACCACCGGATGGGTAGCCCGTGGGAACTCTCCGAACAGGAGGTCGATGGCTAAAGCCAGGAGAAAGATAAATAAGAAATCCATTGCATCCTCAAGTTTTAATGCTTATGATGCAGTTCCACCTATATCTCCCTGTGCAAAAACGGAATTCGCGAAGTCATCATGACCATTTCCGGTGATTACAAGCGTGGTTGGCAGCTGATTCACCGGGTGAGGGATGACATATACGTCGGCCCCGTACACTTCCCTTATGTTTTGGGGCGTAAGCACCTCCTGCGGTGTGCCTCTGGCATAGACCTGCCTCCCGTTCAGCATGATAAGCGAATCGCAGTATTGAGCGGCCAGATTAAGGTCATGGAGGGCGGCGATAACGGTCAGGCCCTGCTTGCGACACAGGCCCTTGACGAGGTTCAGGATTTCCACCTGATGATTTATATCCAGATTGGCCGTGGGCTCATCAAGGAGGATTGCCTTTGCCTCCTGTGTAAGCGCCCTAGCTATGACCAGTCTCTGCCTCTCTCCTCCCGATAGTTCTCCGACCCGGCGGTCGGCCAGCGACTCGGTCTTTGTGGCCTTCATCGCCTGCCAGGCGACGAGCATATCCTTCTGGCTTTCATACCTGAGGAGTCCCAGATGAGGAGTGCGCCCCATGAGCACTACTTCAAAGGCTGTGAACGCCGGAGGTAGCACGGGATTCTGTGGCACAGTGGCGACCAGGCGGGCAAGCTCTCCCCTGCCGAGCGTTTTCAGGTCCCGGCCATTGATTGTGACATTGCCGGAGAACATATTGACCACCCTGTTTATTCCTTTGATCAAGGTCGATTTTCCCGAGCCGTTTGGTCCGATGAGCCCGATCATCATGCCCGGTGCTGTGTCCAGATCGACTCCGCTTAAAACCGGTTGTTGGTCATAGCCCAGACTAACATTCTCCAGTGTTATCATGCTCCCTCCTTTATAGGCGAATAAATTCGCCCCTACCCATAAAGTGGGTAGGGGATGCTTTAGCCTCCCTAAAAACGAATAGGTTCAACCATGCTACCCTTCCAGTGTATAAAAGACTTCTCCATAACTATTCCTATAGTCCGATGCGCTTGAATGTGGGTAGTCCTGCGCTTCTTTGGCAAGGTGATTCTTCACGACGTTGTTATGGATGTAATTGAATTTTTCCTTAAATTTGCTCTCGCTCAGGATGACAAAGTCGAGAAAGCCTTTTTGCCAGAGTGTACCTCGGTTTATTTGTCGTGAAGACCTGCCTTTTATCAGTTTGACCACTTGTGATATTTGCCCTTCCGGAGGTTCTATCAGAAGATGTAAATGGTCAGGCATCACCACATAGGCGTATAGTTTAAACTTTCCTTCGTTCGCCAGTTCAAGGATGGTTTGCTGCACTATTGTACGTTCGTTTGCATTTAGAGTAGCACCTTTCTCTTCAAGGCGAGTAGTGATGAAGTATATGGCGCCGTTGATTCTAAAATGTGGCGGCTGTGACATTGTTATCTCCTTGCCATGGGCGAATAAATTCGCCTTTTCAGGGGAGGTTGAAACCTCCCCTACCCGTTAGGTCAGGAAAAGGCTCCGCAGAAAGTTCCTGTCCTCCTGACTTACCGATACAGCCATCGTTTCTTTTTCCCCTGTTCCTTTTTGTTTCTCCACGACCACCTCCCCACCCCCCGCATCCGAATACCGCACCGTCAGCTTCGCCGCAATCTCTAAGGCCTTTTCCTCCTCTGAGCCTCCATCAGAGGACTCCATCAGCGTTATTGGGCTTCCATGGCCGGGGACCTCAAATGCGTAGTCCTCTGGCCCCTTCAATTCCTGCAAGGTATTGTTCTCCTGCTCATTCCTGCCCACTATGATCTTGTATCCCTCGAAACGAAAATGCCTCCCCACTTCAAGCCGTGGGATATCCCGCAACGACGGCTTCTGTTTATGTTGAAATAGGTCCCGCAGCTTGGAGGAGAATTCCTGTTGTGTAAGCAGACATCCGCCTGCCGGCTGAGGGTAATGGGTTATACCCAGTTCCTCTGCCAGGGCCATCTGCGGCTTCCTGTTCCGTCCCTTTATCGCCATCAGCTTTTGCCGATCGACCCATCCTTCAGACTCTGGAATGGTTTCGGGCAAAAGCCTTGCGGAAAGCGGCCTCAGTATAAGTCCGCCAAGGCCTGACTCCTCGTCGATTATCTTCAAAGCTCTTCTCGTCTGGCTCATTGGCCTCTCGCCGAGCACCTCTCCGGTGAAGAGGAAGCTGGCTCCTATCCTGTCAGCCAGTTCCTTTGCTTTCTTCAATACATAAATCCGGCAGTCTATACACGGATTCATCCCGGTGCCGTAGCCATGCCCGGGATTCCCGGTCACTTCCATATAATCTTCATCGACTTCCACAACCTCCAGAGGCACCCCCAGTTCAGCCGTGATCTTTGCTATATCCTGTTTCTCGGCGATGAAAGGAATATTCACGTGCATCGCCGTGACTTCAATTCCCTGGTCCAGTACGAGACGCAGGGCGAGTATCGAGTCCAGGCCGCCCGATATGAGTCCGAGTGCTTTCATGAATGCCTGTCTAGAAAAATGCAAGCCCTTTCCTTCTCCTTAATAAATAGAGGAAAAAAGGAGCGCCGCAGAAGGCGGTGACTACCCCTACCGGGATTTCGCTTGGCTTCATTGCTGTATGAGCCAGTGTATCGGCCATGATAAGGAATATCGCCCCGACAAGGCAGGACAGGGGAAGCAGGAAGCGGTGGTCAGGTCCCCAGACTAGCCTTACCGCATGAGGAATGATTATCCCCACAAAGCCGATGAGTCCGGTAAAGCAAACCGCAGCGGATGTGACGAGCGTGGCGGCGGCGAGCAGAATAATCTTAACCCGCTCTACATTAACACCGAGCTGTTGAGCCTGTTCTTCGTCGAGTTGCATAACATTGAGAGGACGCGCATATAGCCATATCACGAAGGTGCCTGCTATCACGCAGGGGAGGACGACTGCAATTTCCCCCCACTTGGTCAATGAGAGTCCTCCCAGTAGCCAGAACACTATCCCGTGCAATTCCTCGCCGGATATGGTCATCAGGTAGGATGTTATCGAGGAAAGGAATGCTCCCAGGGCTACCCCTGCCAGGATGAGGGTGGTTGCGGGCAGAGTTTGCCCCACACGGGCCAGGGAATACACTACAGCTACGGCACACATGGCGCCAATGAAGGCGAAAAGGGGAATCGTGCCAAAGCTCAGCCATTGAATGCCGAAAGGTATAAGGAATGCAACAGTTGCTCCCAGCCCTGCTCCCTGTGCGACTCCCAGGAGGTATGGGTCGGCGAGGGGATTGCGGAACAGTCCCTGGTATGTCGCCCCCGCTACCGACAGAGCTGCCCCTACCAGTCCCGCCAGTATGATACGGGGAAGCCTGATATCTACGACTATCGTATTGAAGGTATCGGGCCAGGCGGCATCGACGTTTAGAAAGGGCAGATGTGAGAGGAGAACCTTGAAACACGTGCCAAACGGGATATGCACACTGCCCAAAGTGGTGGCGAAGACCATTACTGCCAGGAGTGCTGCAGCAAGGCCGATCAAGGCATAGACCTTGCCCTTCCACCGGAGGCGGGAGAGTACTCCCGGTTCTCCCGCTTTATCGATCGAGTTAAAGGAAGTGCTTTCCATTTGCATCTAATCTCGGGATGAGAGTTCCGCGTCGAAATCCAGAGCCCAAACCCCGTTTCTGTTTACCGTGTTGCCCTGCGTGATCTTGACCGGCCTCTGAAATATCGGTCCGTCTGTGACGAAGGTATGATATTCGCCGGATTCCCCACAGGGGTGAGAGTTATATTCCTTAACAATACTGTCTACAAAGGCCCTGTCCATATTCTTACCGAGGAGAGATTTATCCAGTTTCGAGGCTATGACTATCGAGCGAAAACCGCTCTTCCAGAACTCATCCAGGAGCTGTTCGGGGGCGGTTTGCCAGAGGGGTAAATGGGACCTGACCCCTGCTTGTCCGCATACCCTTTCTATCCATTCTCTGTGTTCCTCCAGGTCCATGTCGCCGAAGATCCCGTCCTCGATTCCCTTGTTCTTGAGTTCCGTTAGCGCCTTCTTGAAGTTCTCTTCATAATTTTCCCACGATGTGGGAATTTGCATCAGGGAAATGCCCATTGCCTGGGCCTGCATATGCAGGACCCCAGATTTGATTCCGTGGGACCGCGATCTCTGGCCATCTTCCACGGTGAAGTTGAGCAAGTACGCGATCTCATATCCCCGGGAAATCGCCCTGTATGTTGCCAGGGCGCAATCCTTACCGCCGCTCCACGAGGCAAAGGCCTTCAATTTCCACCCCCGGTTATTTGATTCTCGGGGTTTTTCACGATAGCGTCCCTGGTGGCACAGGTAACCGCTCTGGCCAGTAGTTCTCCCAATTTGCTGTGCCCTCCCGTATAGTTGATTCCGGGCCCGCGGCCGGAGACAATCACCACATTGTCGGTTCCGGTGCCAGTAGCCTGGAGGTTGTTGTTATATGAGCTTTGCACATCCAAGTCCTGCAGGGCGAGTGTTTTGGCCTCTGTTGCTGTAATGATTGCGCGCGTCATTGCGCCCTCTGAGAGCGTGGCGTTGGTCAGGACAATGGTGTTAATGGTCCCCTGCATCTCGAATTTACCGTTCCTTTCTATGCCCCCTGCTCTGTCCACCCCTACCCTCATGGCGTTGCTGCTGACGCCGGCGGTAACGAATGCGGAAACACGGAACTCCTGCAATTCCTCCTCAGCCAGTGAGAAGTTCTCCATATCTACTCCGGTGGAAAGGAGAGCGGTTTCAGAGGGAAGGATATCGAGTGTGTTGAAAATTTCCTCTTCGTAGGTTTGCCAGTGCTCATGAACGAAATCCCAGAGCTGTGGCGGATTGAAGCTGTTAGCCACGAATTTTACCCTCTTGAATCCCTCACGGGAGTTGAGGCAGATTGCTGGTTCGGGGAGGGTGATAAGGAGTGTCTTTATGGGAACGTCCTGAAACATATGAAAGGCTATTTGGGCCCTTGCTCCTTCCAGTTCCCATGGTATTTCCTTAAATTCCAAACTCATCGTTTATATCCGATAATTTGCTTATGGTTTGCTGAAGATTTTTGGATGAATGAAATGAGCCATCCACTCCAGTCCCTCGACTATTCTGGGGCTGGCGCGACTTACCAGGTCGGCGTTGACCTGATATATCCTGTCATTCTTACGGGCGTCTGTGTCTTCCAGAAGTTTCTCTGTCTTAGCCCACTCGAGTGGCTTATCCTTGGCTCCGCCGTGTTCCGTGCAGGCTATGATCACCTCGGGATTACGCTCGATGACTGTTTCGATATCGACGGTCTTGTGGCCTGTAATATCCTGGAAGATATTATTGCCGCCGGCTTTGATGATCAGCTCATGAATTAAGGTTCCAGAGCCCACACTCCACAGCGGGTCATGCCAGGTGACGTAGAGGACCCGTGGCTTTTTCTCTAAATCAGTTGTTTTACTGGTGACGGCATTGATCCTTTCTTTCATGTCATTTACAAGCGCGGATGCCTGATCTTGCTTTCCGGTTACCTTCCCTACCATTTCAATGCTATCGAGGATCTCATTGAGATTCTGGGGATTCACGCCCAGAACCGTGAGGTCTTTGTCCTCCAGAGCCGGAATAGCCTCCTTCTCATGGATGCTTGTGGCCAGAATGAGGTCGGGGTCGAGAGCTACGATCTTTTCAATGTCAGGTGTATCGAATCCTCCTACCTTGGCTTTTTGCTCGGTTTCCGGAGGATAATTGCAGAAGTCGGTAACCCCGACCACCCTCTCGCCGAGTCCGAGGGCAAACAGCATCTCCGTATTGGAGGGGGCCAGCGAAACGATTTTCTCCGGCACTTTTTCCATAATGACAGTTCTCCCAATGTCGTCCGTTACCCTTACAGCTTGCTGATCTGGTGTGGACGGTTCTGTGTCTTGGGGTTGGGTGGTGGGAGGGGCGCAGCTTATAGCGGTTACAAGAAGAAGGGCTAAGAGCGTTGACAGGATAGCGAAGATGGTGTTGTTTCTTACGGTGTTTGGCACAGTTCCTCCTTTATCAAGTGTACTTTCATATAAACAACTGTGGGTGATAATACCATTTTATCGCTGTGGTGTCAAGAGCGGAGATGCGGTTATCCAGGTTGTCGGGGCAGCTCAAGTTGATGCATATCGCTCTTTGTGTTAATCTTTAGCCATCGGGATACTTTTTTCAGAGGGGAGATATGAGTCAGGATAGCTTGGTAAATCCTATTGTTATCAAGATCGGCGGGAGCACACTGGGAAATCATGATACGACGCTGGAGGACATCGTTACATTGCAGAAGCGAGGGGTTCCCCTGGTAGTGGTCCATGGCGGTGCCAGGAGGGTCACGGAGTGGCTGGACCGCCATGGCATTTCAACGAGTTTTGTGGATGGGGTAAGAGTAACGGATGAGAGGTCGCTTGAGGTGGTTGCGGCAGTGCTGGGCGGACTTGTAAACACGGAGCTTGTAGCGGCCATTAATTCGTTGGGAGGGGAGGTGGTGGGGATGACAGGGGTAGATGGCAACCTGATTGAGAGCAAGATTGAGGATCCGCGGTTAGGAGTTGTCGGAAGAATTGTCAGAGTCAATCCACGGGCGGTGCAGTCTCTGCTGCAAGCGGGCTTGGTGCCGCTTATCGCCCCTCCGGCCGCGAAGGCCTTGGAAGAGACAGCCAGCGTCCCATTCATAAATGTCAATGGGGATGACATTGTCGGCGAGTTAGCAGTTGTATTGAACGCAGAGAGGCTGATCTTTCTCACCGATGTTGACGGCATCCAAGATGATGACGGCACATTCATGGAAGAACTTTCCAGGGAGAAGGCTGTATCCCTGATGAAGAGTGGCGTAATCAGCGGGGGCATGATACCGAAGGCGAGGTCAGCACTGACTGCCCTGAAGACAGCACGCAAGGTTCAGATCGTGGACGGGAGACAGCCACATGCATTGTTAAATGCCATCGAAGGTGATGGCTCTGGAACAAATATTCAGTAAACCTCTTCTTATCTAATCCTCTGTATCTTGACAAGAACAATTGGACGTCGTATCATTGATTATGTTATGAGATTGAGACGCAGTCGCAACGAATTGAATGAAATGCACGGATACCCCCTCACTGCTCAACGAAAACTCCTTTTACAAGTGCTCCATGAAGCAGAAGGCCATCTAGATGCCAAGGAGTTGTATAGACGCGCTAGCAGCAGGGACCCATCCATAAGCCCCGCCACCGTTTATCGAAGCCTGAATCTGTTCAAAGAGTTAGGTTTGGTTGATGAGAGGAAATTAGGCAAGACGAGATGCTATTATGAGGCTAAAAACTCGCCACAACACCAGCATATGGTCTGCAGGGGGTGCGACAGGGTCATCGACTTTGAAAGTCCTCTCATCAGCGAACTGGTTGAGCAAGTGCGTCGCGAGCACAATTTTAACGTTACCAAGGCTGAACTGTACCTTGAAGGCTTCTGCACGGAGTGCGATCAGGGAAGAGGAAACGGTGATGATTCTGGCCATTGAGCGTGGGGTAGATCAGTATCCTTGCTCAGCTAGGACAGACGCATGAATATGAGAAGGGGGTTATATCGTGAAAATAGCAGCAGCATGTGACGATGACCTGAACATTAGCAGGCACTTTGAACAAGCCCCCTATTATTCAGTAGTAATAGTGGAGAATGGGATGATTGTGGGGAGGGAGACCCGTGGTAAGATGAGAGCGTCGGCTTCGAACGACGATGAGAAATACCGCCAGAATGGCTTAGGGCCAATCCTTGATTGCCAGGTATTACTGGCAGGAGGTATAGAGAGAGAAGATTATGAAACGGTACAAAGGTGCGGCATTGAGCCTGTTGTGACCGATGTAGGAAATACATATGAAGCGGTGATCTTATACATGAAAGGAAAGCTTCCGAATCTTCTTATAGAAACATAGGGGAGGTTTTCCCTCTTTTTCAAATTGACCCCGTATATTTGTCGCTTAAGTATCAGATTGCGTGCAAAAAAAGAGCTTAATTTAAATAAGGAGGAATAAGTGAACGCACAAGTACGGAAGCCCTTTGAGGAGGTACTGGGATATCTGGAGGGAAAGAAGAAAATAGTCCTGATGGGATGTGGTGGATGCGCAACGATCTTTCACACAGGCGGGCAAACAGATGTGGAGGAAATGGCGGAGAAACTTGAGAAAGAAGGGAAGGAGATTGTAGGCAAGATCAAAATGCCATTTGCAGTCTTCACATGCTATCTACCCATGTCCTCGATGTTTCTCAAGGAACACAGAGGCGATATAGAACAGTGTGATGCTATACTGATGCAGAGTTGCGGAGATGGCTTGCAGGCAGTACGGGGATACCTCGAGGAAGAGATGGGCATTGTAAAACCTATGTATCCTTCGAATGATGCTTTAGGATTTTCCAGTGGAGGTCCTGCTGAGTTTAGGGAAGAATGCCAGGCGTGTGGAGAATGCGAACTTGGGAAAACCGCAGGTGTATGTCCGCTTGTGCAGTGCCCCAAGGGGTTGATGAATGGCCCATGCGGTGGTACTCGTCCCGATGGCAAATGCGAGATTGATCCCGATAAAGACTGTGCATGGGTCCAAATCTACAGGCGCTTGGAGAAGCTAGGTGCCCTTGATGAGTACTCACAGATACTGGAGCCACATGATTGGAGTAAGCAAACAAGGCCCAGAATACTGGACGTCGAGCCTATTGATCTGCATGAGAAATTAGGCGAAACAAAGAAGACCCTGGAAGCATTGGGAATATAGTCCACTAGAGCGTCGTTTCCAGATTACAGGGCATAACAGGAGGAACTATGAAACTATCCGTTTGCGGCAAGGGAGGCAGCGGAAAGAGTACGGTTGTCGCATTGCTGGCTGGGGAAGCTGCTGCAAGAGGTTATCGGGTTCTGGTGGTTGATTCCGATGAATCAAATACAGGACTCTTTCAGATGCTTGGGTTTGACCAATCCCCCGCTCCACTGATGGATCTCGTGGGGGGTAAAGTGAGCCTGAAGGAAAAGATGTCTCAGCCGAACGTGCTCGCTGAGCCACAAATTGCTACAAAGGACATTCCACAGCAGCATGCGCTTGAGAGGAACGGGCTCAAGCTTGTCACCATAGGCAAGATTCTTCAGTCCCTTGAGGGGTGTGCTTGCCCTATGGGTGTACTGAGCAGGGAGTTCCTGAAAAAGCTCAGTTTAAGTCCGGATGAGATGGTTATCGTTGACATGGAGGCAGGGGTAGAGCACTTTGGCCGCGGCGTGGAAACAAGCCTGGACAGCGTGCTCATTGTTGTTGAGCCTCCTCTGGAATCCGTGAGAGTGGCAGAGAAGATACACGAACTCGCCGCTGGGTCAGGGATCAAGAACGTCTGGGCTGTCCTGAATAAGATACCTTCGGAGGAGATCGGCAAGAAGTTGGAGGAGGGGCTGGAGAAGATGGGTATAGACGTCATCGGAACCATCCGCCTTGATGATGCGATTTTCGAATCCGGTATGGAAGGTACTCCCCTTGAGAGGGGCAAGGCATCGGATGAAATGGGACATGTCCTTGATCGCATACTGCATGGGCGCGTGTCTGTCCACAATAATAAATCCGTTGGCTCAGGGGAGCAAGTTTGAGGAACGTTGCATGTTCTCCAGAAGCGAGTACATGTTCGGTAAATAAGAAGGGAAAGTATGATGGCCAGTACTAAGGAGAAGATAAAAAAGATTTATGAAGTTCTGCCCAAGCTGGATTGCGGGATGTGTGGTTTCGGTGGTTGTGGGCAATTTGCCAGGGCGGTAGCTGAAGGTAGGGCATCGCCTTTCGGTTGCAGGCAAAATCCCCAATCGGGTTTTGAAATAAGCAAGATTGTGGGGTCCGAGGTACGATCTTACGCTTCTCCGTATTTGTCTCGTTCTGGCTCTGGCATGGGGGCGATGCCTTCACAGGAAAGCAGGGAGGATTTAAAGTCTGAGATTAAGGATCTGTCATCTCGAATTGACCGTGTTCTGGAACGAATCGAGAGCCTGAAAAATTAACGGCAAAATGCTTTGGCAAGGGCTCTCTTTGGATCGAGGATCATGAGCAAGGAAAGGATTCAACAGCTTGAGAAAGAGATAGAGGAACTCAAGGCTCAGTGGCCGGCTCATTCGGTCCCGAACTGGATGTTAGAGAGATTGGAGGATCTGGAGGACGAGCTTGATAGGGAAAAGGCACGAGAGGAGGATTCCTAGTGCCGAAGAAGAGAGCTGCGGTGGACTATATGAAGTGCCATCCTGAGGAGTGCGATAGTGGGATGTGCAATGCTGTGAATGCATGTGAGTACGGGTATTTGTTTCAGGAAGAGCTATATGAAATGCCGGAGGTGAATCCTGCAAAGTGGTGCCGTGGCTGCAACGAATGCGTCAATGCATGTCCCTTTGATGCCATAAGAATGATCGAGTAAGGAGAAACGGAGGTAAGTCCATTGCCGACAGAAGGACAAGATCTGGAAGAGGAATTGTTAATAGCTTTTGCCACTGATGATGAGGAGAATTTGAACGATGACCATCTGGGCATGGCTAGATATTTTCATGTCTACAGGTTTTGCAGTGGCGAAGCACATTTTGTTGAAAAAAGGAAGAACGCGGAATTCACGGGTGATGAATCGATGAAACATGGAGACCCCGAGAAAGCACGTACTACCTCTTCTGTCTTGCAAGGTGTCGATGCAGTTGTGGGAAGGAAATTTGGCCCTAATCTCCCAAGACTCCTGAAGAAGTTTGTGTGCGTGCTGGTAAGGACGGATGGCATCGACAGCGCGATTGAAGCCGTTCATAGCAACATGGGCAGGGTATATGAGGAGAAGAGCAAACAAGAGGATAGAAGACACATCGTACTTAAGGTATAGAGGTATAGATAATCTTGGCGCTGAGGCGTATGGCATGATTATGGGTGGCAGGAGAAGATAGAGATGGCAATGACGTTATCAAGTCCTGTTTTTAAGGATGGGGGACAGGTTCCTGTCAAGCACACATGCGGGGGACGCAATATCTCGCCATTACTTACATGGACTGATCCTCCGCAAGAGACCCAATCATTTGCTCTCATAGTTGATGACCCTGATGATCCGCTTGGATTGTTCGGGCATTGGATCCTTTTCAATATCCCGGGCCATTATCGTGGGCTGCCGGAGGATATCCCTGCGCAGGGCAGGCTCGCGGATGGCATTATACAGGGTAAAAATGACTTCGACAGAATTGGATATGGGGGGCCATGCCCACCGTTTAGACATTCTCATCACTATCGATTCAGGCTGTTTGCGCTGGACAGCAAGTTGAATTTGCGCCCTGGTGCTACGAAGGAGCATGTTATAGAGGCGATGCAAGGCCACGTTCTTGCGCAAGCAGACCTCATGGGAACGTATGAGAGACAGCTCTGAATTTGATCTGCAATAACGATTCTGTCTCTTGCACCAATGATGATGGTAAGGAGAGAAGAATGGCAGAAGCAAATGGCAAGTCTGTGGACAAATGGGTAGATGAGTGCTACGACCCGGTTGATGAGACTCTCTGTGAGGAGAAGGCACCTGAGCGGGACGACACCGTTCCGTGTAAAGGTAGGTTGGCTTCTACAGAGTCCGGATGCATGGAGTCTGCCGAGGAAGTTGGTGAAGATAGGCTGATCGGTGAATGGGTAGAGGGGTGCTCTGAGGATGATGGAATTGATAAAAAGGAGAATGTGATACAGGATGCTCCCGTTGAGGTCACTGATGCAGAGCTGGAAGCTATGCTTGATGATCCGATGCTCATGTACGTGCGCGAGATGGGGCAGGTTGAGCTTTTGTCTGCCAGTGATGAGAAAGTGCTGGCAAGGAAGATGGATAAGAGCAAGCATATCCAGCACATCGACCAGTTATGGCGTGAGAGTCATGGGACTGTTCCCTCAGGCGTTGACCTTATGATCTCTATGTTGGGTGAGATTGCTCAAGCCTCCCCATTTATCGATGTCGCGAAAGATGAACTGAATTTACCGAATGAGGCATCCATTGTCCAGACTGTATATGATCCATTGTTACAGAGCGCCCTTGATGGGGAGATCGATCGACGTTTGGCAGTAGCGATTGCCAGGAAAACAGATGCCTCTTTAGACACGGTGGTTCAGACTTTGTTAAATCTCTCGCTGGATTCCGATGTTGTGCCTAAAGATTTCCTTCAGTACCTTGAAGAGCAAGGGCTGCTACTAAAAATCGGGGAGGCAGGATTTGAAAGCTCACTTCGTGAGATCGCCGAGAAGTACGAGGGGGAGTTCCTTGCTCATCTGGACAGGATAAACGACGATGCAAAAAGAGCCAAGCAGCACTTTGTGGAAGCGAATCTTAGGCTAGTAGTAAGCATTGCTAGGAAATATACCGGTAGAGGTATGTCACTCCCGGACCTGATTCAGGAAGGGAACATAGGGTTGATGAGGGCAGTGGATAAATTCGATTACAGAAGGGGTTACAAGTTTAGCACATATGCTACCTGGTGGATACGGCAAGCTGTGCGCAGATCAATTGCCGATCAAGCCCGCACCATTAGACTCCCTGTTCATATAGTGGATACCGTCAATAAGCTAATGCGTGTCATTCATATCCTGTCCCAGGAGTATGGCCGGGAGCCGACCGCCAAGGAAATCGCCGACCAAATGGAGATGCGCCCCGAGAAACTGGAGCGACTTTTCACGATGACACAGCAAGCGATGTCACTGGATACTCCTGCAGGGGAGAATGAGGATGATAGCTTGCTTGCGGACTTAGTAGAGGATAAGCGGATGGGCCCCTCTGATGTGGTCTCGAACCTGCTGTTGAGGGAGCAGATCGGACAGGCTCTCGATGAACTCCCTGGCCGGGAAGGGGAAGTGCTCAAGCTACGTTTTGGGCTGGAGGACGGGCGTGAGCGGACCCTGGAAGAGATCGGGGATAAATTTGCTATTACACGGGAGCGTGTTCGCCAAATTGAGGTGAATGCCCTGCAGCGCTTGCAGTGCCCTTGTGTTTCCCAGGGGCTTCAAGAGTTTCTATGACAGGAATGAGCGAGCATTCTTTATATACGGGAGGTCTCCTGACCTCGAGGGAAGCAGCCTCGGGAAAGGGTTCCTCCACTTGACTTATTGGATGGTCGGTGCTACGATAATTATGGACATAGGTTCATAATAGTTAGGGAGTAGCACTTTTGGCAAGACCAGTCAGATGGCGGTGTGTTGGATTTGTGCCGCCGGCTACAAGATTTACACCTGGTGGTGTGCCACCCCAGGTCGCTGGGGAGGTACCTCTCTCTCTAGAAGAGATTGAGGCTATTCGTCTGCGTGATCACGAGGGGTTGCAGCAAGAGGAATGTGCGCGGACAATGCATATCTCTCGTCCTACATTTCATCGGGTGCTGGCATCTGCTCGAAAGAAGATAGCGGATGCTCTTACAACGGGGAAGGCGATCCGGATAGAAGGTGGTAATTTTGCCATGTCCAGATATCGTTTCCGCTGTGGTCACGATGGACATGAGTGGGATGTACCGTTCGAGGATATTGTGGGTGGAACCCCCTTAGTGTGTCCGCGCTGTAGCCATCGAGATGTGCAGCCTGTCAATTTCCCCTTGCCTTTTAGTGGAGGGGGGCAGGCAAGGCACCGACGCAGGAGGGGCAGGTGAACGCAAGCTATGCGCGGTATTTTGATTTTGTTGGTTACAGAAGGTTTGCCTTTTAAAACGGGAAAGGAGCTTATATGACCCTAAGTGCCAACTGTGCCAAGTGTACTAAATTTTCTTGTTGTACAGAAAAGCCTGATCAGGGCCCTAAGAATTGTCCTATTAAGGTGCACCCTGATGCAATTGAGTCGGCGTGGCGTGTTTACCAGGAGCAGGATGTCATGGAGTTCGCTCGTTTCGCTTCGGTACAGGAGGCCGAGTGCTATATGCACCTGCCAGAGGGTATGACGCCGCGTAACCCCAGGATAGAAGAGATAGCACAGTTTGCTCACAAAATGGGATACACGAAGCTGGGAGTTGCGTTCTGTGTAGGTCTTACCGGAGAAGCCCGAACCGTGACTGAGATTTTGGAAAATAGGGGCTTTGATGTTGTGTCTGTGTGTTGCAAGGTCGGGGCAGTTTCCAAGAATGATATAGGCGTAACCGAGGATCAGAAGATCGCCGACCCCGGACAGTGGGAAACGATGTGTAATCCTGTAGGGCAGGCGCAGGTATTGAATGCCGAAGAGACTCATTTCAATGTCGCTGTTGGACTTTGTGTTGGTCATGATTCGTTGTTTTTCAAACATGCTGATGCACCGACAACGGTGTTGGTAGCGAAGGATAGAGTGTTTGGCCACAATCCCGCGGCTGGTTTGTATTTGTCGAATTCATATTATGGTAAATTACGTCGTAAGGAATGAAAAGTTGAAGAGGAGGTGATTAAAATGCCATTTGGAATGGGACCAGCAGGATGGGCATATGCGAGTCCGTATGCCTCCCGGTATGGGCATTACCAGCCTATGCTACCGTATGGTGCACCCTGGCCGTGCTGGGGTGGCTTCAGAGGTGGCTGGGGCAGAGGTTTTGGTAGAGGTCGTGGTTGGGGCCGTGGTCGTGGTAGGTTCTTTGGCCCTGGTCGGGCCTGGGGTACCGCTGGTTGGTACCCTTGGTAGTAAATCAATGGGTATATCTCGATAAAAGGAGGTAAGCTATGCCTGGATTTGATGGAACGGGGCCTATGGGGATAGGCCCGATGACGGGAGGAGGAAGAGGATTTTGTGGTCCGTGGAATGTAGGCGCAAGGGCGCCCTATTACGGTCGGGGACGAAGTCCTTACTGGTCTTACTATGGCATGCCGTGGGGATCTCCATATTACGGAGCAGCTCCTGGTTGGGGAGCACCTGCAGGTATGCCTCCAAATATGGCCGTGGGGAACCCGGCAGTTAACCCGTATGCTCCTCAGATGGGACCTGAGAATGAACTTGACTTGCTATATGATCGAGCGCAAACTATAAAAGGGGAGCTTGAGCAAATCGAGTCTAGAATACGTGAACTTGAGAGAAAGGAGGGATAGATATGCCAAATGGATTTGGATTCAGAGGTGGACGAGGACTCGGCTTCCGTGGAGCCTCACCTCCCTGGCCATATGTTGGCCGTGGTAGAGGAGGATTGCCCCGGTGCGCGTATCCTGGATTATGGGGATATGCCCCATCACCGTATCCACCGGACTATGAAGCGTGGGGCCCACCGCCACAGCAATACCCGTATCCTCCACAGTCTCCTCCGGCACCGAGCAGGGACGAAGAGCTTAACATGTTAAGGGATCAAGCTCAGGCGATGAAGAATGACCTTGCGGAAATCGAGCGACGCATCCAGGAGCTGGAAGGTGGAAGTGACAGCGAAGGTGGTGAGGAATGAAGATAGCAGTCTCAGCAACCGGACCAACTCTTGATGCTGAGGTTGATCCTCGATTTGGGAGATGTCAGTATCTGGTATACGTGGATACGGATACCATGGAATTTAGAGCTGAGGAGAACTCCAATATAGCTGCGGGCAGTGGAGCCGGTGTCTCCACGGCCCAAGTCGTTGCTAATATGGGAGTTGATGCGGTGCTTACTGGAAACACCGGTCCTAAGGCGTTCCAGGTACTGGAGCAGGCAGGTGTCCAGATCATCAACGGTGCGTCAGGTGCTGTGCGAGATGCGGTGGAGGCGTTCAAAAGCGGGCGCTTCCAGCAGACATCCTCTCCTAGTGTAGACTCCCACTTCGGTATTGGTGGGGGTGGAATGGGTCGAGGTATGGGGAGGGGCATGGGAATGGGAGGAGGCAGAGGTATGGGTATGGGAGGTGGTGGAGGTATGGGAAATTTAAGTAGAGGAATGGGCATGGGGCCTACCCCTGACATGGATTCCATGGCACAGTATGAATCCCCGTACCAACCTCCCTACCCACCTGATGTAGGCAGCGATCTCAATGCACTTAAGCAACAGGTTCAGGCAATGAGCGATCAGCTTAAGGAGATTTTGCGTCGTCTGGATGAACTGGACAAAAAACAGGATAAATAAGGAGGTAGCATGCCGATTTATGAATATCAGTGCACCAAGTGTGGCGAGAAGTTCGAGGCCAGGCAGTCAATTGGGCAAGATGGCTCTGAGTTAAGTTGTCCTAAGTGTAAGGAACCGAATCCGAAAAGACTGCTTTCTACATTCAGTGCCGGTAGCTCAGGTACATCCGGGATGCCTGATATGAGCTGTCCTACCTGTAGCTCCGGCATGTGTAATCTGCCGCCGATGTAAGATCAGTTCGTTGAGTTTATTTGGTTTGTAGGGATCATTGAGTTTCCCGTGATTACGATGTTTTTATGCGACACTCAAGGGCTGTTAACCAATAAGCTATTCACTAAAGTAAGTTTCGAGGAGGTGTTATTATGCCCCGTGGAGATAAAACAGGGCCACAGGGAGCGGGTCCAGGAACAGGCAGGGGTATGGGACGTAGAGCGGGTAATGAACAAGGAGGTATGGGGATTGGCCCCGGCCGCGGTGCTGGAAGGAGACCGGGCGGTAGAGGAAGAGGTCCAGGCAAAGGACAAGGCAGAGGTCTGGGGAGAGGTAGAAGATAGTGCAGATCGCCATTGCCAGCGGAAAGGGCGGGACGGGCAAGACACTTGTGGCGACGAGTCTTGCACTGTCCCTGGCTGAAGACCACAAGGTAAAACTCCTTGACTGCGATGTCGAGGAGCCCAACGACCATATCTTTATGAGGCCGGTATTTAATCAAACGCAACCGGCCTCTATTCCTGTTCCTGTAGTGGATGAGGATAAGTGCACTCACTGTGGTATTTGTGCCGATGTGTGTGCTTATAACGCTATTGCTGTCCTCAAAAACAAAGTAATGACGTTCCATGAGCTCTGTCATGGGTGTGGTGCGTGCAGTGAACTCTGTCCGGAAAATGCTATTACTGAGAAACCGAGAGACGTAGGGGTTTTGGAGTTAGGCAATGCGGATGGGGTTGATTTCGTTCAGGGGAAGCTCAACGTTGGTGAGATGATGGCTCCCCCGATAATCAGACAGGTTAAGAAACATGTAAACGGTCAGGGAGTATCGATTGTAGATGCTTCCCCGGGCACCTCCTGCCCAGTGGTGGAGGCTATAAAAGGAAGCGACTTCTGCCTGCTGGTTACTGATCCTACCCCTTTCGGGCTTAATGACCTGACTCTGGCTATGGAAGTCGTACGTGTACTGGGCATACCGTGCGGTGTGGTGATTAATCGCAGCGGCGAAACAGATGGCGAAACGGAGGAGTATTGCCGCCAGAAGAATGTTCCAATCCTGATGAAGATACCGCTGGATGCTGAGATCGCCAGACTTTATTCCAAGGGTGTGACACTCGCTGAAGGTAAGCCGGAATGGCAAGAGCGTTTCCGCGAGCTTTTCGACAGAATCGGGAGGGAGGCGTCATGATGACGGAGGAAAGGCTCGACGTAAGGGAGCGCATGGCTAAGGAAGAGGCTGTGAAGGAGAAGGTGGATGAGAATGGCAATAAGTGGACAAAGGTGTATTTCGGCGGAGGGGCACACTTCGACAACTGGTTGACACAAACAAAGGAAATATATGGCGATGAGAATGTGAAGGTGGAGGAAATGGACCCTACAGGGTTTCAGTGTTTTGAAATCGGGGGCGAAAAGATGTACAGGATTTGGGCAAAGGAAATGCGATGAAGGAAGTATTGATTATTAGCGGCAAAGGCGGAACTGGCAAAACCAGTATCGTTGGTTCTTTTGCAGCAATCGCTAGTGACAAGGTATTGTGTGATTGCGATGTCGACGCAGCGGATCTGCACTTATTACTTCAACCGCAGATTAAAGAGAGTCACGAGTTCTGGAGCGGACAGACGGCTTCTATCGATAGGGATAAATGCACTGAATGTGGCCTATGTGAACAGGAGTGCCGGTTTGATGCGATCCACAACTTCACTGTTGAGGATGCCTCGTGCGAGGGCTGCGGTCTTTGCTCCCATATATGTCCTGCGGGGGCGATTACTATGCGGGATAACCTGTCTGGTCACTGGTTCATCTCCGATACCAAGCATGGACCGGTTGTTCACGCTCGCCTCGGGATCGCTGAGGAGAACTCCGGTAAATTGGTGACGACTGTTCGTGAGGAGGCCAAGCGCATTGCAGGGGAAGATGGGCTGAAGTATATCATTACCGATGGCCCTCCCGGTACAGGATGCCCTGTTATCTCTTCTCTGTCAGGCACGAATCTGGCACTGGTTGTCACGGAACCTACCCTCTCTGGCATCCATGACCTGGAACGGGTAGTAGGCGTTTGTCAGCACTTTGGGGTTCCGGCTCTTGTGTGTATCAATAAATACGATATCAATGAAGAGAATACCAGGTATATTGAGGCGCAATGTCAGCAACTGGGGATTCCACTGGCTGCGAAGATCCCTTTCGATAATGTAGTGACCGAGGCTTTAGTCCATGGCTTACCTGTGGTAGAATACAGCGAGGGGGATGTTACAAAAGAGATCGAATCCCTGTGGGAAAAGGTAGTAGAAAGAATAGAATGAAAATATCCCTCATCTATGACAATGAGGTGTGGGTCAAGGGACTGGAATCTGATTGGGGTTTTGCCTGTTTGGTAGAAGCCGACAATGCCCCAAGAATTCTCTTCGATACGGGCGCTGACGGGAGCATTCTCCTCAAGAATATGGAGAAACTTGATATCGACCCGTCGACTATTCCTGAGGTATTCATCTCACATGCTCACTTTGACCACACGGGTGGCCTCTCTGATTTCCTCAAAGAGAATAAAGATGCCAGGGTCTATGTGCCTAGCTCGTGTGGTAGACCCAGGGATGCTGCGGACGTGGTAAGCATCAGAACTCCCGCTCAAATTCATGAGAACATCTTCTCCACCGGTGAGCTTAAAGGTATTGAGCAGTCTATGGTGGTCAGGAGCGGGGAGGGGATTGTGGTAATCGCCGGGTGTTCTCACCCCGGGGTTGGTACTATCTTGGAGGCTGCCTCTAGTTTCGGGAAAGTATATGGTCTTGTTGGTGGGCTCCATGGATTCAGAGACTTTGATTTGCTCAGTGACTTAAAGTATGTCGGCGCATGCCACTGTACACAGTACAAGTCGGAAATAAGCCGATTGTATCCGGAGAAATGGGTGGAGTGTGGTGCTGGTAGGGTTTTGGAGTGGTAAATCTCCAGGAAGGAGAGAAAAATGAAAAGGGTGGATGTACTGATAGTGGGTGGTAGTATGGGAGGGCGAACGGCTGCTGTTACAGCGAGAAAGCAGTACGGCAGTGCGAGCATCGCTATGATCAGACCTCAGGAGAAGGAACAGGTCATGGTGCCTTGTGGCCTGCCTTATATCTTTGGCACGTTAGGCACAGTGGAGAAAAATGTAACACCTGATAAAATGATATGGGATGCAAATGTTGATCTAATCGTGGATGAGGCTACTTCTATAGACAGGGAATCGAAAACCGTTGCAACTGACAAAGGGGACTCAATAGGCTATGAGAAGTTGGTTTTAGCAAATGGTGCGACCCCTATCATCCTGCCTCTGCCAGGAAAGGATTTGGAAAATGTGTTCTTCGCTACAAAGGACATGGGTTACCTTCAAGGGCTTTTGAAGAAGCTGGATGAGGTTAAAGATGTTGTTATTATCGGTGGTGGGTTTATAGGAGTTGAATTTGGTGATGAATTCAGGAAAAGAGGAGTAAACGTAACTATTGTAGAGGTTTTACCCCATTGCCTTCAGCTTGTTTTCGATGATGATTTCTGCATCCCGGCAGAGGACAAGCTCAAGGGAGCGGGCGTAAACATAGTAACAAATGCTCAGGCCGAGGAGATTCTGGGGGAGAATGGAAAAGTTAGAGGGGTGAAGCTTGCCAGCGGAGAGGAAATAAAGGCCGATATGGTGTTTTTTGGTGTTGGGGTTCGTCCAAATATCGAGATGGCTCAGAAGGCCGGGCTTGCGGTAGGCGCGACCAAGGCGATAGAGGTTGATGAATATCAAAGGACAAACGATGAAGACATCTTTGCCATTGGCGACTGTGCTGAGAAAAAATCCTTTTTTGTGCAGGAACCTTCTGCATTGAGGCTTTCCTCAATAGCTGCTAGAGAGGCCAGGATAGCTGCTGCGAACCTGTTTGAATTGCGGAGGAAGAACAAAGGGGTGATTGGAAGCTTCGCTACCAGGGTGGGAGATATAGGGTTGGGTTTGGCAGGACTAACTGAGGATCAGGCTACGAAAAAGGGTTTTGATGTTGTCACCGGAGAGTTTAAAACCAAAGATAAACATCCTGGTACTATGCCGGGAGCCAATGACATAATGATGAGGCTGGTATTTGACAAGGCAGAGGGTACCATTCTGGGGGGACAGCTTTCTGGTGGAGATAGCACAGCAGACATTACCAATGTGCTGGCAGCATTGATTGAAGCGGAGATGAAGATCGAGGAAGTTGTAACTTACCAATATGGCGTGCATCCTCTCTTAACCTCGGCTCCTTCAAATCATCCAATACCGAATGCAGCAGAGAATGCGTTGACTAAGATGGGTAAACTGTAGTGTTTAACAAAATTTTATAAGGAGGATGAATGAAACAGGCAGAGTTGGTTGTCGTAGGCGGCAGTGCTGCTGGCCCGGTTGCTGGCATAACAGCCAGAAGGCATTATGAGGATATGAGTGTTTTGCTCATCCGTAAGGAGAAGGAAAGCCGGGTGATGGTGCCCTGCGGAATTCCTTATATTTTTGGAACCGTGGGTTCGCCTGATAAGAATGCGATCCCGGATACTCTTCTGTCCAACAATGGCATAGATCTCATGATCGATGAGGTAGTGGATGTGGACCGCGATGCTAAAACCGTGACGACCGCGCAGGGCGAGACCGTAAGTTATGACAAGCTGGTGCTGGGCACCGGGTCTGTTCCCGTACGTCCCCCTATACCTGGTATGGACCTGGAAAATGTAGTCTCAGTGTGGAAGGACGCGGATTATATTAACGACGTTCAACCAGCGATCAAGAAAGCGCAAAACATCGTCATAATAGGTGGGGGCTTCATCGGAGCCGAGATGGCTGATGAGTGCAAGAAGGTCAGCGGTGCGAATGTGACCATAGTGGAGATATTGCCCTATTGCTTAATGTTAGCTTTGGACTCTGAGTTCTGTGAGATGGCTCAGAATAAGCTTGCGGAACGGGGCATTAATATAATGACGAATACGAGGGTGCAGAGCATCATCGGGAATGGCAAAGTCGAGGGCGTGGAGCTCGATGGTGCCGAGGATCTGAGGGCGGACCTCGTGATCGTTGGAATAGGTGCTGCTCCCAATGCGAGCCTGGCCCAGAATGCGGGATTGAAGAGCGGTGAGATGAAGGGTATATGGGTTGATGAGTATATGAGGACCAGCGATGATAATATCTTCGCCTGTGGCGATTGTGCTGATAAGACCTCATTCTTTACCAATAAGCCATCCGGGTTACGGCTGGCTTCCATCGCCACGACCGAGGCGCGTATAGCTGGCGCTAATATCAGAGAGCTTAAGCGCGAGAACCCGGGAACAATCGGGGTATTTGCCACTGCCTTTGGTGATTTCGCTGTTGCAGCAGCGGGTCTTACGGAAAAGGCAGCGCAGGAGGCGGGGTTCGACGTCGTTGTAGGTGAATCCGCCTCGGTCAACAGACATCCCGGCGGCATGCCTGGTGCGCAGCAGGTGAAGGTAAAACTGATAGTCGACAAGAGGACAGGCACCCTCATAGGCGGTGAGGTAGCTGGTGGAGAGTGCGCCGGCGAAATAGCCAATACCATAGCTATGGCTATACAGAATAAGATGTCGGTGGATCAGGTAGCCACGTTCCAGATGGGCACTCATCCTGCTCTCACTCCATCACCTATAGCTTACCAGCTTGTGAACGCTGCCGAGCAGGCTCTGGCAAAAATGAAATGAGGTATTGTCGGAATGAGATATGCCATACCCGTAGATGGTGCTCAGCTGGCTGATCATTTTGGCCATTGTGAACAGTTCGCGTTGGTGGATGTGGATGAGTTGCGGAAGGAAATATTGCGGAAAGAGACGGTTCCCGCACCGGCACATCAACCTGGTCTCCTCCCGAAATGGCTCGCAGAACAGGGTGTCTCGGTGGTCATAGCCGTGGGCATGGGATCGAGGGCGCAAAGCATCTTCCAGCAGAACAATATAAAGGTAGTGATCGGTGCCATGAGTGAGGATCCAGAAAGAGCCGTTATGGATTACATGGATGGCAAGTTGGCAACTGGGGACAATATCTGCGATCATTAGATGGAACATATAGAATGGGGGCTTTAGATGATTGAGGAAGAGCAGATCAAGGAAAAATTGAGGGATATTATTATCCCGGGAACGGATCGAAGCCCGATAGACTTCAATCTTGTCCGTAGCATAGGCATTTCTGATGGCAAAGTGAACCTGAATTTAGCATCAACGGCGCTGTCTTCCGAGGTACAGGAGTGGCTCAAGAACAAGATACAAGAAGAGCTGCAGAGGCTTTCTGAGGTTGAGGAGGTGATGGTGACTTTCGGGGAGGCGAGTCCTGGCGATCTTAATGAGTTTGGCAAAGTGATTGCCGTTATGAGCGGCAAGGGTGGTGTGGGAAAATCTCTGGTGACTAGCCTGTTAGCGGTGTCTCTTATGCGCAAAGGCAAAAAGGTGGGAGTGCTTGATGCGGATATCACCGGGCCCAGCATACCGAAGATGTTTGGTGTTACTTCCCGACCAACCGGGAGCGACACCGGGATCATTCCTGTGCTTTCCAACCAGGGAATCGAGGTCATGTCAATCAACCTGCTATTGCCCAGCGAGGACGATGCGGTTGTGTGGCGGGGCCCTCTGATTTCCAAGTCGCTTCAACAGTTCTGGGACGAAGTGCTGTGGGGCAAGCTTGATTACCTGTTGGTTGACCTGCCGCCTGGCACTTCTGATGTTGCACTTACGGTGATGCAGTCCTTCAAACCCACGGGGGTGGTAATTGCCTTTACCCCGCAGGACCTTACTGCCATGATCGTGCGTAAGGCAGTGAATATGGCGCGCAAGATGGAGGTGCCGGTGCTGGGAGTAGTGGAGAATATGAGCTATTTCGTCATCCCTGATACTGGGAAGAAGATCGAGATCTGGGGCCGGAGCAACGGCGAGGAGATGGCTGAGGCAGCTGGAGCTCCTCTTCTAGGGAAAATTCCCCTGGATTCTGATCTGGCCAAACTTTGCGACGAGGGGCAGATAGAGAGTTATAATTCTGACCTCGTGGAAACCCTTAGTACACCTTTGGAATAAGGAGGTGCTTGTGAGTTCGGGATTTGATGAGCTTGAGGAACTACTGAGGGCTGAGGAAAGGGAGATGTATTCTCCGATGGTCCTCGAGCATGGCATGACTCCCAGGAACGTGGGGAGGATGCAGGATGCCGATGCTTATGGTAAGGCGACTGCTGCTTCATGTGGAGACAGTATGGAGATCTGGCTTAAAGTTGATGACAACATGATAACGGACGTCAACTTCTGGACCGATGGTTGCGGGATAAGCATGGCTACGGGGAGCATGATAACCGAGATGGTTAGGGATAGAACCGTTTTTGAGGCTCAAATGATCAATAAAGACGATGTCCTTGATGCCTTGGGTGGTCTTCCCGAGGAAAGTGAGCACTGTGCTCTTCTGGCGGCGGAAACCCTGGGGGAGGCCATCAAAGACTATTTGGAGAGGAGATGATAATGGCAAAAACCAATAGCAACCTGGAAAGGGTCCTTGAGGCGGGACAGTTTGCGGTTACCGGCGAATTGGGTCCTCCGCTCAGCGCTGACGCAGAGGTTATCAGGAAAAAGGCAAAGATATTGAAGGGATATGTTGATGCCTTCAATGTGACTGATGGCCAGACTGCGGTAACCCGCATGGCAAGCTGGGCGGCGGGGAAAATTGCCATGGAAGAAGGGTTGGATCACATAGTCCAGATGACGTGTCGCGACCGAAACCGCCTTGCGCTGCAAATGGATATACTGGGAGCCGCTGCTCTTGGCACTAACAATATGCTGTGCTTGAGCGGCGATTATATTTCATTCGGCAATCATCCTGAAGCCAAACCAGTTTACGATGTTGATTCCATTCAGCTTGTTAAGATCGTCAAAGACCTGCGGGATGAGAAGAAACTTCAGTGCGGAGATGAGTTAGATGGTGTTGAGCCCCGGTTTTTCATAGGGGCTGCCGCCAACCCCTTTGCCGACCCCTTTGAAATACGAGCCCCACGGCTTGCGAAGAAGGTAGCGGCTGGGGCTGATTTCGTCCAGACTCAGATAATTTACAATGTGGAGAAATTCGCTGAATGGATGAAGAGGGTGCGGGATATGGGATTGCATGAGAAGGTGAAGATCATCGCCGGTGTTGCTCCTATAAAGTCGGTCGGTGCAGCCAAGTATATGAAGAATAACGTCCCTGGGATGGATGTCCCTGACAGTGTTGTTGATCGGATGCGTGCTGCCCCGAAGGAAGAGCGCGCCAAAGAGGGCGTCAATCTCTGTGTTGACATAATCAATCAGGTGCGCGATATCGAGGGAGTAGCAGGCGTTCATATAATGGCCATTGAATGGGAAGAAGCAGTACCTGAGATCTGTGAGGCTGCCGGACTTCATCCACGGCCATAGAGCAAAAGCTCTCTAGTGAATCGATTGACTGAGCTCAATAAGGGGTTTCTCTTGTTGGTGCCCAGGTTCTTTGGTGGTTGGTAATTATGGCAAGCTTCGAGGAAATCGACAAGGCACGCAGGACGCTGGGTTTAACAGATAGGGCTACACTTGACCAGATAAAGAAGGCTTACAGGCGAAAAGCTTCACAGTATCATCCCGATAGAGGAGGAGATGAGGATGCTATGAAGGAGCTAAACTGGGCCTATCGTCTCCTTATCAATTATTGTAACAATTACAGCTATTCCTTTAGCCAGGAGGATGTCGCAAGAACGTATCCTCGTGATGAGGTTCTGAGAAAGTTCTCCCATGGCTGGTTCGATGGCATTTAGTTAGAGCAGGCTACTGATTAATCAGGTTTGTGATTGCCTGTTGTGAAGGAAGTATGGTGCTTGCTGGTCACCTTGTTATGTCTCCCAATGATCTTTCGGAAAATCCCTTTGATGAACTCTTTTCTGCTTACGATGCATGGTTTGAAGGAGAAGGGAAGCTCACATTTTCCATCGAGGCACAAGCCATTGAGCAGCTTTTGCCAGAACTCCCCGAGCCCCGGCTAGAAATAGGGGTAGGGAGTGGGCGCTTTGCCCAGGCACTTGGGATAGGTTTGGGGCTTGATCCCTCTGTTAAACTCCTTGAGATTGCCCAATCCCGGGGAGTGAGCACGTTCTTGGGTGAGGGGGAGAGGGCTCCCTTTGCTGATGGCTCTTTTAGTTCTGTCTTTCTTATTGTTACCCTGTGCTTTGTAAACTCACCTTTGGCAGTGCTCAGCGAGGCCTATAGAGTTCTCACGGATAACGGCAAGGTATTAGTTGGAATGGTACTGCGTGATTCACCATGGGGAAGGTATTACAGCCAGAAGGCGGCGGAGGGACATCGTTTCTACCGGCATGCCAGATTCTACAGCTACGATGAGGTCGTAAAGTTTCTTGAACAGTCAGGATTTGAGATAAAAGAGGTGGTGTCGACGCTCTTCCAGGTGCCGGGTGAGGTTTCCCAAATGGAATCGCCCAGGAGCGGTTATTCCCCGGACGCGGGGTTCACAGTTATCATGGCCGGCAAGTCATAAAGGAGAAAAAGTGGCCGAGCAGCAACAATTTGAACTCACAGAGGAAGATAGTCAGAAGCTGGACAGTTTCCTTGAGCATATGAAGTCTGCCTTCTCCAAAGAGAAGGGGAACCTGATACCTGTATTGCAGGAGGCGCAATCCCGTATCGGATATCTGCCTCGAGAGGCTATGGAGAGTATCTCTGACTACCTGGGAGTCTCCAGGATGGAGGTCTACAGTGTTGTTACTTTCTATAATCAGTTCCGGGTCATCCCGCCTGGCAAACACTCCATAAGGGTGTGCCTTGGAACAGCCTGCCACGTAAAGGGTGGAGAGGTTATACTTGATGCGTGGAAGAGGAGGCTGGAGATAGACAGCGGGCAGACGACCCCTGACCGTGAATATGATCTGGAGACCGTGGCCTGCGTTGGTGCTTGTGCCTTAGCACCGATCACATTGGTCGACGGCGAAGTACAGGGCAAGATAAGTCCTACAAGGGTGGACGGTATACTTCTGGAGCACCAGGTGGAGAGGGATAAACAACAGGGGTCTGGAGGGAATCAGTGAAAGAGAGCACTTCGGACGTAGCATCAAGCTTTGAAGAGATAAAGGAAAAGTCTGTATCGCGCTGGAAGGAGCTTTTCGAGGGTGAAAATCCGGTAGTCATGGTGGGCACGGCGACGTGTGGAAGGGCTGCTGGGGCGCTGGAGATAGTTCAGATATTAAGAGAGGAACTGGACAAGGTCCAAAGTGGTGCTCAGGTGCTGGAGGTTGGCTGTATGGGGCATTGCTATGCCGAGCCTCTGGTGGTTGTTGCCAAGCCCGGTGGGCCATTCCCTCCAATAGCCTATGGGTATGTCACTCCGGACATAGCACGACGATTGGTAAAGGATTATATTGTGGGGGATGATCCTTGTTTGGAATACATGCTGGCTGCGACGGAGTCCACCGAAGACCTTCCTTCCTTAGACGATCTTCCAAGGGCTGTACATGAGAAGAAAGTCCTCCTGGAGAATTGCGGCTTTATTAATCCGGAGGATATTGACCATTACATGGCCAACGGTGGATATGCCACGCTGGCGAAGTCGCTGGAGATGAAGCCTGAGGAGGTCGTGGAAGAGGTGAAAAAGTCGGGGTTGAGGGGGAGGGGAGGGGCTGGCTTCCCGACAGGGCGAAAATGGGAGTTTTGTCGCGCTGCCGAAGGCGAGCCTAAATACCTGGTGTGCAACGCCGATGAGGGCGACCCCGGCGCTTTCATGGATCGCGCCATCTTGGAGAGTGATCCACATTCCGTAATAGAGGGGATGATTATCACCGCCCGTGCTATAGGAACGCAATATGGCTATATCTATGTTCGCGCGGAGTATCCGCTGGCGGTGGAGCGTCTGAGGACTGCACTCCAGCAGGCGCGGGAATACAGTCTGCTGGGTGATAACATACTGGGCAGCTCATTTAGTTTTGACATAAATATCTTCCAGGGGTCAGGGGCCTTCGTTTGCGGGGAAGAGACGGCACTTATCGCATCCATCGAGGGCAACCCTGGTATTCCTCGCCATCGTCCTCCCTTCCCCGCCACCCACGGGATCAACGGCAAGCCCACAAATATCAACAACGTCAAGACCCTGGCCTCTGTACCCCGTATAATTGATAGAGGCTCTGAATGGTTTGCCGGCATCGGCAGCGAGAAGGCACCCGGTACCGCGGTGTTCGCGCTGGCAGGGAAGCTCATGAACACCGGATTGACAGAAGTTCCTATGGGGACCACCCTGCGTCAGGTTATCTTCGACATCGGAGGTGGCATCCCCAACGGCAAACAGTTTAAGGCGGTGCAGATAGGTGGACCATCAGGCGGGTGTCTGCCTGAGTCAGCCCTGGATTTGCCAATTGACTATGATTCCCTCGGAGAGGCGGGCGCTATGATGGGCTCGGGAGGCATGGTCGTGATGGACGAGGATGACTGTATGGTGGATGTTGCCCGGTATTTCCTCCAGTTCACACAAGGAGAAAGCTGTGGCAAGTGCACCATGGGTCGCTTGGGCACAAAACAAATGCTGGAAGTATTAAATGATGTTACAAAGGGGCGGGGGGAGATTGAAAACCTGGATACGCTTCGCTCGTTGGCGGAGGACCTGCAACTGGGTGCGCTGTGTAACCTGGGTAAAACAGCTCCCAATCCCATACTCACCACACTCCGTTACTTCTATGATGAATATGAAGCTCATATCAAAGAGCAGCGCTGTCCTGCAGCCAGATGTTATGATCTGATGACTTTCTACATCGATCCTCAGAAATGTGAACGTACCTGTGACGCGTGCGTCGGCAGTTGTACTGTGGATGCTATTTACACAACCGTGAAGGGGGTGAAGGCCATTGACCAGGAGAAGTGTGTCAAGTGCGGCACCTGTGTTGACGCTTGTCCGCCGGAGTATAATGCGGTGAAGAAGATCTCGCCGATCAGCGAACTGCCGGAGGCTTTGCCTCCTTTGGAGCAGCAACAATGAAAATGGTTTCTCTGACTATAGATGGTAAACAGATAACTGCCCCTGAGGGCGAAAAGGTCCTTTGGGCGGCACTTGAGAATGATATCTATATCCCCAACCTGTGTGCCGTCCGCGAACGGGAAGAGCCCTTCGCTGCATGCCGGCTTTGTTTTGTGGAGATAGAAGGGTATCGGAAGCCAGTGACTGCATGTACGGAGCCGGTGCAGGAGGGTATGGTGGTGAATACCCGTGGGGAAACCGCACAAAGGCTGGCAAGAACTTCTCTGGAATTGATGCTGTCTGATCACGATCTCGATTGTGCTCACTGTCCTGCTAACAAGTCGTGTGAGCTACAAAAGATAGCAAGGCATTTAGGTGTAAAGCTGGTATCGAAAAAACTGAGATTCAAGAAATTTGAACGTGAACTTCCGGTGGATTCCATCGGGCCTCTCTTCGTTTACGATCCCAACAAGTGCGTGCTCTGCGGCAGATGTGTATGGGTGTGCGAGAAGCAGGGCACCAGCGATATCGGTTTTGCTTACCGCGGGTTTCAGCGCATGGTCACCTCTTTTTACGATGAACCGATCGGGCGGTCCGGCTGTGGAGATTGCCAGGAATGCGTTGATGTTTGCCCCGTCGGTGCTCTGAGCTTTAAAGAGAACTCGAAATGAGTGAATCGGATTCCATTATCTATGGTCCTGTCCCGTCCTGGCGTTTGGGCAGGTCTTTGGGAATTGATCCCGTCTCCACAGAAAAAAAGACCTGCTCCTTCGATTGCATTTACTGTCAACTGGGGAGGACCGTTAATCGTCTGGAGGATAGGAAGGAATTCGTATCTCTGGAGAGATTCACCGAGGAGTTAACCAGCGCGAAGGGAGTGGAAGCCGATTACGCCACGTTCTCGGGAATGGCGGAGCCTACCCTGGCCTCCAACCTCGGGGAGGCCATACAACTCGTGAAGTCGATCCTGAACCTGCCAGTGGCTGTTTTAACCAACTCTTCCACGATGCCCAGACCGGATGCGCGCCGGGATATCGCTCAGGCTGATGTGGTTGTGGCGAAAGTGGACGCGCCCAATGAGCAACTATTTCAGACCATCAGCAGGCCGGTTGGCAGCCTGTCGCTTGATCAGATAATCCACGGGCTTAAGGAATTCCGCCGCACCTTCAAGGGCAAATTGGCCTTGCAGATGATGTTTATGGAGGCTAATCGCGAATATGCCGATGATATGGCACGGCTGGCTCTGGAGCTTTCCCCTGATGAAATTCAACTGAATACCCCGCTGCGACCTTGCGCTGTCAAGCCTCTTTCGCCCGAGGAAATGGTCTCAGTGAAGAAGGCATTCGCTGATTTTGGTGGTCAGTTGACGATGGTGTATGATATAGAAAAACCCACCGTAACACCGATAAAAGCAGGTGAGACCCGCAGACGAAGGCCTGAGTGAGTTTCTCCTGGGAACCGTCATTCCGGCGAAAGCCGGAATCCAGAAATGTGGGGCGGCATTTCATATGCCGCCGATTATGGCAGCCAGAGACCCGTTGCAGGAGTAGCATGAAATCATACCCTATTCTTGCCGAAGGCAAACACCGAAAATGCCATTCCGAACCCTGGCCTGAGGCCAGGATAGGCTTGATTCGGAACCCAGGTGTAGCCGCACCCTTCAGGGTGCGATTGACGCAGGCTAAAGCCTGCGGCTACAAATGCTGAATGAGATTCTGAAATAAATTCAGAGTGACGTTGCTGGGGGTCTTTAGCTTTGGTCATTTGATATTTTTGGGAAATTGGAGCTTGAAATTTGGAATTTCCCCAACTCCGTCGGGGATAAGGAGGAACTATGAAAGTTTGCATAATAGGTGGAGGCGGTGGCGCGACCAACGCCGCCAATAACATCCGCCGGCTGGATGAGAACGCCGAGATTCATATCTTCACGGACGAGAGCGAGATAGGCCTGCAGCCCTGTGAGTTCCCCTATGCCCTCAGCGAGGAGCTCTCTTCCTGGGATGACACCTTTGTCTTCAAAGAGAAATTTTATAACGAAAGAAATATCAATGTCCATCTCAACACCGAGGTAACCGAGCTTGATCGGCAAAGGAAGCGGCTCGTAGCCAACGGGGAGGAGTACGAGTACGATAAAGCAATCCTGGACTTGGGTACAATCCCCGCCGTTCCTCCTGTCCCGGGACTGGATGGCCAGAATGAGTTCGTGCTCACCACTAGCTTAACAACGGCAAAGAAGTTTGGCGAAGCCGTTCCCAAGCATACAAGTGCCGCTATTATCGGAACTGGGCAGATCGCCCTCGAAGCGGCTGAGGTCCTTAAGACTCGAGGGTATGAGAAGGTCTATCTCCTGGGGAGATCGGACAGAGTTCTGCGAGCGTATCTGGATAAGGAAATGGCGCAGGAGATCGAAGGGCGTGTAACCAACTCCGGCATTGAGCTGATTCTGGACGCCAAAATAAATAGTGTAGAGACCAGCGATGGGAAGAAGATAATATCGCTGCCGGATAGAGAGCTAGAGGTTGACTTTGTCTTCCTGGGGACAGGGTTCAAACCCAGTGTAGAGCTGGCACAGTCAGCGGGAATTGATCTAGGTGATACCGGCGGAATCAAGGTAAATGAGTACATGCAGACAAACGACCCTGATCTCTACGCCATCGGCGACTGTGTAGAGGTTTGGGACAGAATCCTGGGCCAGAAAAGGCTCTATCAAACCGCCGTGTTCACGGCACGGGTGGGGCGGCTTGCCGGTATAAATATAGTCAAAGGCAATGTGCTTTCCTATCCCGGAACGGTTATGTCATTTGTCAGCGAGCTTTTCGGTTACCAGGTGGGCAGTGTCGGCTTTACTGAGGATTATGCAAGGAAGCAGGGATTGGATGTTGTTGCCAACACGATTACCAGCCGAACACGGCGGAAGTCGTTTGATGGTAAACGCATCACGATCAAGCTTGTCGCCGATCCAAAGACGCAGACCCTGCTCGGGGCCCAGATAATCGGGGGGGAGCTGGTGGCGGGGAAAATCGACAAACTCGCCGTGGCGATCGGCGAGAAGGTCCCCATCCAGCGTCTTGCCTTCATAGAAGCATGCTACTCCCCTACGACGGGCGCAGCTTACGAAGCAGTGGTAATGGCCCTCGACGAGCTTTCCGCGAAGTTGTGACCCAGGGTTTAGGCAAGGCTTGTGTGGCTTGAGGCTGAAGTCTATTTAATAGGTGTCATTTTTCGGACTTAGGGTTTTGCCCAACGGTGAAATTAAGGCGCAGCGTAGCTGCCGCCTTGAATGACTTGTTATGTGCCAAAGATTTTCAAGCCTAAAAACTTCACCATTGGCTCAAAATCCTTGTCATCATGGAGCAAAGGTATTTGGTGATGGATGCAGAATGTTCCAATCATGACATCTATGGTTTTTCTGACAGTAACGCCTTTTCTTTTGAGATGCCTGTAATTCATCGCCCCCTTCAACGATAACTCCAATCCACCCATTGCCATGAATGGCAATTGCAAAAGCATCTCTTTTGCGGTCTCGCAGTCTCTATCACTTTGAAACCCTTGAAGTACTTCAGTCATAATCAAATCTCCAATTACAATTGGGATTTTGTCAAGCGAAGAATCCAGCAGATTGGTCTGTTCAGATTCTTTGCCAGTGAAATAGTCGATCCAGACGGAGGAATCAACAATGATCATTTATCCAACCTCATTTCCTCAAGGTTACCGTTCCACTCAAGTTTTCCCCGCAAATCCCGTATTCTTGCCTGCCTGTTTATCCGAACCAAAAGCTTCAATCCTTCTTCTATGGCGGCCTTTTTAGTTCTCAGTCCAGAAACCTTGAGAGCAGATTCCATGAGATTGTCATCAATCACGACATTGGTTCTCATTTCCTGACCTCATAATGTGTATTTACAATACATATTATACACCTTGATCGGCTTTTTGGGAAGCCCACGATTTGCATTATTCATTTCGCTCTGGTGCATCGATTGGAATATCCCCCAACTTCGGAGACGCCAAAGAATATCACCCTATCTTTGAGGATGTCAAGGCTAGTCGCGCCGCAGCGCTTACTTGAATAACTTATCAAGATTAATAAGGGGTATAATGTCCGGGTCAGCTAAAGCTGCTATAGTACTGGTCTTTATGTTCATTGTGATGGCCACATCAGGCTGCCAGAATGAATCGTTTTCGGGTGCAAGCATGGAGCAGATTGAACAGGAGGGAGAAGTGGGTGGAAAGGTGATAAAGACCGACGAGGAATGGCGTCAAATCCTTACCCCTGAACAGTATGAGGTTACGCGGATGAAGGGCACGGAAGCACCCTTCACAGGGAAATACTACGATTTTCATGAAGAGGGAATTTACCAGTGTGTCTGTTGCAGGAATGAGCTTTTCAGTTCAGAATCCAAGTTCGATTCCGGCACGGGCTGGCCCAGCTTCTTTGCTCCGCTATCCGATACAAGCGTCGAGACAGCCGTGGATACGAGCCACGGCATGGTAAGGACCGAAGTCCTGTGCCAAAGATGCGACGCGCATCTGGGGCATGTATTCGAAGATGGTCCGCCGCCGACAGGACTCCGCTATTGTATCAACTCAGTTGCCCTGAATTTTGTCGGCAATACAGAGTGAGAAATGATGCGTAAAGCAATCATACTACTACTACCGGGCATACTGCTTCTCGCTCTTGTTGCAGGGGCTGCCTTCGGCTGTAGCAAGGAGAACGAAACGATGGACAGATCGAATACTACGACGAACACCTCTGGTTCAGTACCGCCAATTGACGCAGCAGCACCGGCGGAAACTGAGACGGCCACGTTCGCCATGGGCTGATTCTGGGGCCCTGACTCCCGGTTTGGGAGTATCGACGGCGTGATTCGAACCCGTGTCGGCTATGCCGGTGGGACAACCTCTAATCCCACCTATCATAACCTCGGGGGCCATTCGGAAACAGTTCAAATCGACTACGATCCAGCGCAGATCTCTTATAAAGAATTGCTGGAGGTGTTCTGGGAGGGTCATAATCCAGTAGCGCAGCCATGGTCGCGACAATATATGTCGATCATCTTCTACCGTAATGACGAGCAGAAGAGCCTGGCTTTGGCATCCAAGCAAATGGCGGAGACCAGACTGAGGCAAAAGGTTGCCACGGAAATAACCTCATTTTCGGACTTCTACCTGGCCGAGGATTATCACCAGAAATACTATTTGCAGCAGGAGCCGTATCTCTTTGATGAATTGACAGCCATATATCCCGAGATTGGCCAGTTAATAAACTCAACCGCTGCCGCACGAATCAATGGGTACCTCGGTGGTTTTGGAGACCTTACCTCATTACAGGAGCAAATCGATTCCTTTGGCCTGTCACCAGCCGGTAGTGAGAAGCTGCTACAAATCGGCCGCCGCTCGTTATCCACGAGCAACTGAAGTATTGGTTGTGCGTGCTTACCCTCGCTTCCCTCTTTCGAGTTGAGATCACCTCTCATTAGTCAGCAAGCATCACCCCTTAATCGAAGAACTTGAATTTCCTGTTGAAAATTGAATCAGCAATTTGAGAACGCCCATGTAGTCAAGAACCCATTTGTATCCGTTCTACCGAATCGAACCGTGCAATAATGTAGTCCGTTATTGTTACCCTGATGATAGCCGTTTCCAGTTGGTGAATAAAGTCTCTGAGCGTCGGATGTCGCTGTAGATAGGTTTCTACAAGATGTTCACTCTCGTTTTCTGCCAACTCACTGGCCGAACCGAGCGCTGTGATTGCCAGCGCCTCGCCCAAATCAGACGGTTCGTTACGCCGACTATCAATGAGCATGGCTACCTTGTTGTTTGCGCGTAGATTTCGGTATTTCTGCGTGTTGCGACTGGTGGCAAATACAACATGCAACAAATCGTCTGATACCACAAAGGCAACCAGGTTCATATATGGTTGATCGCCCTGCTGGGTAGCCAGCACGGCAAAGTGCTGGCTCATCACTACCTGCCGCAGCGCGTCTGTCAGTTCCGAACGTGCGGACATAGGACCTCCGTACCATCTCCTTGCTTTTTCTCGTTAAAGATACTGGGATGAAGCTAGCACCGGGAAGAACACCTGCCAGGCGAGCAATGCCTTGGCCGTGAGACTGAGAAGAATGTACACCTTCTCGCCGAACAGGTAATCCTGCCACGGACCCACCTGCTTGTACTGCAATATCATGTTGATGGCAAAGCAGTTGAAGAAAACGAACAACGAGGCAACAATGCCGTAGACAAACGCAGGCGGTGAGGCACTGAGTCCCGGTGCCCAGACGTAAATCACGATCGCGATCCACGGGATTATCCCCGCAAAGCTGCCGAACCAGAACGGCAGCCAGCTCGGCTTTCCCGGTTCCTCATACTTCTCCTGCAGCGCTCCAAAAAGTATCATACAGGCGTTGATGCTGAAGATGGATATCAAAGCCGCAATGTCGCTGATGCCGGTGATCTGACAGATTAACACGATCATAATCGAAGCGCTGATGGAGTACTCTATCCATCGCCCGTAGTTGCGGTTTTTGAGTAAGTTGCGCTTGTACCATGGAAAGACCGGAGGCGAGGCGATGGTCAGGAGAGCGACGGCCGAAATTGCAAGGAATACAAAAACGCCCCAACCCGTAGGGATATCAAAGAGATGGTGAATTGTGGGGGGCGGTGCCGGGTGGTCCCTCCATGAAGGTGGCTGTTACCGGGAGAGAAAAGTTGTTGGTGAGCACGGCGATCAGGACTGCCTGTACGGCGAGGATCAGGCCGACAACAATGTTCCAGATGCGGAGACTGCCAAGTCGCTTTTCTGTGGATTGGTCAATAGTCATCGTGTACCTCCTTAAGAAGGAACGTAGTGGGAATAGCTAGATTATACGAGTTAAATATGCTTATGTCAAACCCAAGTTCTACAGTCTTTTGGAAATTCGAAGCTATTTTTGGACTTTTGGAGTC
>JBKGZM010000005.1:0-53899 GCA_046545575.1 Dehalococcoidia bacterium | reverse complement strand
ACAATGCTCTTGTTCGGATCGCCCAAAGGTTCTCTAAACTCGCATCGGAAATGGCGGCAAAGGAAACCGACCAGACGAGAAAGAAAGAGCTGGAGAGAATGTCGGAGGCATGCCAATGGGTGCCAGCCAACCCGCCCCGGAGCTTCTACGAAGCCATACAGTCCTTCTGGTTTATCTGGCTGGCAGTTGCCGGCGGAACTACCCCCGGAGGCAGGTTTGACCAGTACATGTATCCCTACTACAAGAATGACAAAGAAGAGGGCAAAATCACTGACGAGGAAGTGATTGAGCTGCTCGAAATGCTTCGTATTAAAGTCATGCAGGTAAACGGCATCACCGCGGGTGGTCAGCAACAGCGGGAGAAGTGGGCAGGAATGGCGAGGTGGAATAATTTCGTCATTGGCGGTGTAACGCCCGACGGAGAAGACGCTACCAACGAACTATCTTATCTCATCCTGGAGGCAGCAAAGCGTTGCCAAACTCCGCATTATACCATCACGGTGAGAGTACACGATAACACCCCCGATGAACTTATGCTTAAGGCAATTGAGGTGGTGAAGACTGGCATCGGCATGCCTGCTTTCGTCGGGGATAAATCTTACATAGGGTACCTGACCGGGCAGGGCGTTCCCATGCGCGACGCCAGGAATTACGCATTAGGTGGGTGTCTTGAGGCCAATGTGCCCGGTAAATCAGGCAGCACCCTGGCATATGGTATGTTCATTGTCCCACTGGTCTTCGATATCTTTATGCACAACGGCGTCGACCCGAACACCGGTAAGCAAGTCGGCCTCCGGACCAGCGACGTCGAAAGCTTTGAAACGTTCGATGAGTTCATAGCCGCTTTTAAGAAGCAGCTCGGCTATTTCATGAGTATGGCGGCAGAGGAACATAACATCCTTCTCAAATGGTTGAGCTACTACCAGTCCTCCGCGTTCGTCTCCACGCTCTTCGCCGACGCTATTAAAGAAGGCCGGGACATCTGTAACCGCAGATTGCCGTTTGAGAATGGAGCGTGCTTAAACGCAGTGGGGATGATAAATGTAGCTGATTCCATGGCAGCAGTGAAGAAGGTGGTCTTCGACGACGAGAAGGTCACAATGAATGAATTGAAGAAGGCTCTTGCGGCGAACTGGCAGGGCGATGGCTACGAGGAGATGAGAAAGCTGTTCCTGTCTGCGCCTAAATTCGGGAATGGCGATGAATATGTGGATTCGGTTGCGTACGATCTCTACAAGTTTTGGACTGACACAGCGGTGACATTCCCCACCGCCTGGGGTGGGACGATAAACCCGGCGGGAGTATCGATCACAGCGCACGGGCCAAGTGCATACCTGGTTGGTGCAACTCCTGATGGCAGGTATGCGGGCGAAACTCTATCTGATGGAACAGTGTCGCCTGCGCAGGGCAAAGATGTGCATGGCCCTACCGCGGTGATAAGGAGCTGCGCTGCGGTGGACCAAACGCCTTTCCAGTCTACCCTGTTAAACATGAAGTTCGACCCGGCAGCGTTAAAGACCGAAGATGACAAAAGAAAGCTAGCGGACCTCATTAAAGCGTACTTCAGTATGAATGGGAAACATGTTCAATTCAACGTTATCAGCAGGGAGACTTTAGTGGACGCTCAAGAACACCCGGAGAAACACCGGAACCTGGTTGTTCGAGTGGCTGGCTATAGCGCGTACTACGTACAGCTCACCAAGGCGATACAGAATGATATTCTCAGTCGACAGGAATACAAGCAGACATGAGTTGAGCCAAGGCTTTTGGGAAACTGCCTCTGTTGAGCAGGGTGGAGTTGGTAAGCAAATGCAAGAAGATACCATCGGAAGGACAACCAGGATGAGCCAGACAAAACAGGGAGAAGGAGTGGTGTTTAACATCCAGCATTACTCCATACATGACGGGCCCGGGATTCGCACCACGGTTTTTATGAAAGGATGCCCCTTAAAGTGTGTATGGTGTCAGAATCCAGAGTCGCAGAGTATACGACCTGAAATCTTCGTCAACACCGAAAAATGCGTCGGCTGCGGGAATTGCGTCGAGGCGTGCCCGGAAGGCGCTGTCGAAATTTACGAAGGGCACTCACGAACAAATCGTGCGCTCTGTGTGGGTCATGGGAAATGTGCCGAAGTATGCCCCAACGAAGCAAGGAACCTTATGGGGAAGTATTTTTCTGCTGAAGAGGTGCTGGAGGAGGTTAAGAGCGATGAAGTATTCTACTTGCACTCAGGGGGTGGTTGCACCCTGTCCGGTGGAGATCCTGTAATGCAGCCCGAATTTGCCATCACTTTGCTAAAGCTGTGCAGAGATGCCGGTATTCACACGGCACTGGATACATCCGGATATACAGAATGGGAAACTTTTAAACGAATTCTCGAGTACACTGACCTGGTGTTATACGACTTCAAACACATGGATTCGGCCAAACACAAGGAATACACGGGAGTCGGCAATGAGTTGATACTGGATAACGCCAGAAAGTGTTACCATGAGTTGTCCATTCCAATGCTAGCTCGGGTACCTGTAATACCAGGCTACAATGATTCTATCGAAAACATCGAAGCCACAGCCCAATTCATAGCAAATGAATTGGGAAGCTCAATGAATGTTCATCTCCTGCCCTATCACAGGCTTGGAGAGACGAAATATCCAAGGTTAGAAAAGGACTACGGTGCATCAATCGATCCGCCAGGCGACGAGGAAGCCGAAAAACTTAAGGGGATTTTCGAGTCATTTGGCTTAACAGTTTATATTGGCGGATAGGATGCCCGATGAGATTACGTGAGAGATGGAATACATCTACAGGTCAAAAACCCAGCAAGGACAACTAGCTGGGGGAGGTAAAGAATGGTAAAAACTGAAACACTATCAGCCAAAGTACGCAGAGGAAGCTTCCCGCTCTGTACGGAAAAGGCCCGTTTAATTACAGAATCTTACAGGAACACAGAGGGGGAGCCGCCGATCATAAGAAATGCCAAGGCAATTGCGCACGTGCTGGAAAACATACCGATATGGATTGAGGATGACGAACTCATCGTTGGCCAGGGGGCAAGCAAACCCTGGGGGGCTGAAATCGATCCCTTTTTGGGGGTTTGGAACGAAGAGGACATACGGGGTGCCGAGGAAGAGGGGATTATCTCAGTTGACGAGGAAGAATGGCCCACGATAAGGGAACTGAGCAAATACTGGGAGACAAGAGCTGAAGAATATATAGAATCACACTTCTACGATGAAAAGATGTTCAATTTCCTGCAACTTGGGGTTAGCCTTCCGCCAATGAAGAAGAAATCGGAATTTAGAGGGGCTTATGCAGGCAGTGGCCTCTGCCTATCTTTCAACTTCACTGATTCCTGGCAAGACTTGGAGAGATGGCTTGGCGGGCTTAATCCTATAATCAGAGAAGCTGAGGAAGAACTCGCTAATCTGAAGTTCTTTACCAATGACGATGTTGAAAAGAAGCTTTTCCTGGAAGCGGCGATCATGGTCCTTAAAGCTGTTATCCGGCTTGCGAACAGGTACGCTGACACAGCAGAGGCATTGGCGGCCGTAGAAGCAGACCCTATACGAAAGCAAGAACTGGAGAGAATGGCACAGACATGCCGCTGGGTGCCAGCCAACCCGGCCAGAGACTTCTACGAAGCCATGCAGTCACTTTGGTTTAACCAGGTCCTGTCTACGCCGACCTCGACATACAATCTGGGAAGATTTGATCAATACATGTACCCGTTCTACAGGAAGAACGTGGATGATGGCAAAATCAGCGACGAAGAAGTTCTGGCTCTGCTATGCGAGCTACGCATCAAGTGCATGAGACCTGAGAATATCAAGCTTACTCAATCAAAGCGAATGCAGCACGAAGGTTTTGCCAAATGGCGCAACATGACGATCGGCGGCGTAACGCCTGATGGAAAAGACGCCACCAATGAGCTGACATACCTCGTCCTGGAAGCTGCGAACAGGGTCAGGACGATCCATCACACCATAACTTTGAGGCTTCATGAAGAAACACCCGAAGACTTGATGGTTAAGGCACTGGAGCTTGTGAAGACGGGGATGGGAATGCCAGCTTTCTCACTGGATAAGTCATTTGTTGAATATATGACATCCGGGGGTATACCAGTAGAAGCGGCACGCAACTACCACCTCGTCGGGTGCCTTGACCCAGCCATCCCTGGGAAAACAAGCTTTCTTGCTGGCAAGCATTTCGTGGTACCCAAGGTCCTAGAAATCTTTATGAATGGTGGCATAGATCTCAGGACAGGCCTGGAGGCTGGCCCCTTCAGAGCAAATGTCGAAGACTTCAAGACCTTTGAAGACTTCTACGCTGCATTTAAGAGCTTCCTGGCTTATTTCATGGGCTTGTGGCACGAACACGACATTATCTCCGGGTACTCAGGGAAAAGCCGAACAGGTTACTATGATGCGATGGAGATTATCGAAACTGTTCTGGTCCACGATGGAATCAAGGTGGGAAAACCTTTGTCAAGAAGGAAGCCAAAACCCCCGTACGATTTCAGGGCCACCATGATACCTGTCGGTGCAATCAATGTCGCCGATTCACTAGCTGCTATAAAGAAGCTCATCTTTGATGAAAAGGCGATTTCCATGAAACAGCTAAAAGATGCTTTGGCCGCTAACTGGGAGGGATATGAGGAGATAAGGCAGATGTGCCTGCAAGCGCCTAAATACGGAAATGATATTGATTATGCAGACTCAATTGCCAACGACCTGTACAAGTTCATGATAGACGAGGAAGCAGAATATCACACCAGCACGCGACCTGTAGGAGCCCGGATCAAGGGACTCGGAGGGGCCTCAATTACGTCAATGTGGGCCGGCGGAGCGATAACCGGCGCAACCCCTGATGGAAGGTTTGCCAATACAACTTTAGCTGACGGAACTGTATCGCCTTCACAGGGGTCAGATACCAGAGGGCCTACAGCACTCCTCAAGAGCGGAGCAAAACTGGACCAGGCTTTGTGTTCATCCGCATTGCTTAATGTGAAGCTCCACCCCTCGGCCTTAAAAACGACAGAGGACCTGAAAAAACTAGGGATGCTCATTAAGACTTACTCCGAAATAGGAGGGAAATGGATTCAGTTCAACGTCGTCGACAAGGAAACGCTGCTCGATGCCCAGAAGTCTCCGGAGAACTACCGCGGCTTGATCGTAAGAGTAGCGGGATATAGTGCTTACTTTGTGGAACTAAGCAAGGGGCTCCAGGATGACATCATCAGGAGAACAGAGATCAGTATGTAGGGATTCCAGTGGCCGCAGATTTTAGGGTTTTGGATGGAGTACCAGTAAGCTTAGGAAAGGTGATAGCTTAATGACCGATACTGAACAGATAGTACTGCATGCCGTCGGGGATGTGGCTCCCTACAGGGAGAATCCTGACACGATATTCGATCAGGCAAGGGAGACAATCAAGGAGAGTGACATAGCTATATGTCAACTCGAGATCAACCTCTCGCCTCGAGGGACCCTGTTGCCTCAGGCCAGACTGGGCATGCATGGCGACCCACAGGTAGCCCGCGCCATCAAAGAGGCTGGATTCAATGTCGTTTCATTCGCCAGCAACCACTGTATGGATTTTGGTCAGGAAGCTTTCTTTGACACGATTGAGGCTCTGAAAGAGCAAGGGCTGTCAGTGATTGGAGTAGGCGAAAACATAGAGGAAGCCAGAAAGCCGGCAATCCTTGAATGTAAGGGAACCAGAGTTGCTATTCTGGCCTACAACACGATCCTGCCAATGGGGTACTGGGCTGACGTCGACCGTCCGGGCTGCGTCCCCCTGAGGGCTTTTACACTATATGAACAAATCGAGCATGACCAGCCCGGTACCCCCTGTCGCATCCATACCTTCCCGCACAGGCAGGACCTACAGGTAATGGTAGATGACATTACAAATGCTAAGTCGGAAGCTGATGTAGTAGTGCTATGGCCTCACTGGGGCATTCATTTTATCCCTGCCGTGCTGGCGGACTACCAGCGGGACATCGCCCACGCAGCCATCGATGCCGGAGCGGATATTATACTGGGCCATCACCCCCACATACTGAAAGGGACCGAAGTTTACAGGGGTAAAGCAATATTCTACAGTCTGTGTAATTTTGCACTGGACTTGCCCGCAGACGAAGAAATAAGGCAAAGGCCTGGGCACAAGGAGATCGAGACACTCAACTCTGACTGGAAACCCGATCCTGAATATCCTACATATTTCCTGCCGCCTGACTCACGAAAAACCCTTGTAACCAAATGTGTCATCTCCAACAAATCGATACAAAAGGTTTCCTTTTTGCCCACTATGGTCAACAAACAGTCTCAACCGGAAATCCTCAAATCCGAAGATGAACGCTTCCGGGAAGTAGTTGATTACATGGAGGAAATCTCGCAGGACCAGAATCTTAATAACAAGTACACCATATCCGGAGATGAGGTCGTTCTTACGGACTGTTACTGAAGTGAAAGCAAGGTCAGTACATAATGAATGAATCGGAAATGCTGGCAAAGACCATATCTGAGGTCGGATATAACGACATACCGGCCAGAGCTATAGACATGGCTAAAATGAGCCTGCTGGATGCTCTGGCTGTAACGCTCGCGGCCGGAGGCTTTGGCGAAGGACCGAAGCAATTCATTGATCTGGCTATAGAAGCGGGTGGACGGCAAGAAAGCAGCATAATCGGCTTCGATGTTAAGGTCCCCTCGCATATGGCAGCATTTGCCAATGGAGCCATGGCACACACATTGGATTTCGAGGACGCACACGATAAGGCACTGGTTCACCCCAACGCCGCTACGGTACCGGCCGCTCTTGCGATAGCTGAATCGCTCGGTAACGTGAATGGGAAAGACCTGATAACCAGCATTGTCCTCGGCAGCGACCTCGTCTGCAGATTGGGTCTCGCCTTGCGCGTGTCGCCGCTTCAGTACGGGTGGTATATACCACCCATCTTCAGCGCCTTTGGCGCTGCCGCAACGGCCTGCAAGCTGATGCGACTTGATTCACAGCAGATCATAAACGCCTTTTCACTCAACCTTTGTCAGGCAACATGCAGTGCCCAATTTACGCACATACCATCATCACTTATAAGGGGAATACGGGATGCGTTTTCCACCAAGGCAGGGGTGCTATCGGCGCTACTGGCTCAAAGAGGGGTATCCGGCTTCGATGAACCTCTGGAGGGGAAAGCCGGACTCTTTGCCCTGTATGCACGTGGCAATTACGATCCGCTTGCCCTGACAAATGAATTGGGCAAGACATTCGAAGGCGCTAATGTCAGCTTCAAACCATGGCCAAGTTGCAGAGGTACGCACCCATATATCGACGGCACCCTTCGGATCATCAACGAAAATAATTTAGAGACAAGTGAAATTGAACAGATCAAACTGACTGTAAGCCCTGTCAATAAAATGCTCTGCGAGCCCCTGGCAGCAAAACAAAACCCACAAACTGCCATAGATGCCAAGTTCAGTCTGCCCTATGTTGTAGCTACGGCTTTAGTTCACAGAGGCGTGGCATTGGAGCATTTCCTCCCGGAGCGCCTGCGTAATGAAGATACACTCCGGCTGGCAAAGAAGGTCACCTTTGAAGAGAATGGGGAGCCCAGCATTGATGAGTCAATGCAAGGATTTACGGAGATAAGAACACGAAATGGCGATAAGTTTTCAAAAGGTATTGAGTTCACTTATGGACATCCCAGTAATCCGATGAGCCATGAGGCACTGATCACAAAATTCGTCCATTGCGCTGCACACGCAGCAACGCCCGTCTCAACGGAAACCGCATACAGAATCGTCGACATGGTTATGAACTTGGAAGAGGGCAACGACATAAATGTCCTTACCGGGTGCCTGTAAGTGACAAAATGACAGATAAGGTACTTGAAGGGGCAGGGCACGATATCTCGGATGAGGATGAGCCAGATCTCTATGGAGCGAGGGAGGGTGTGGACTAAATAAAAAAGGAGGTGCTTATGTAGCAACAATCTGATGAAACCGAACAGAGGCAGGATCAATTACTAAAAAGACGAAAAGGAGGAGAAGTAAATGAAAACCAAAAAGCTCGTACTGTTTGCTATGCTGAGCTCGATAATTGCCATCGTTATGATCGTCAGTGCCTGTACTGCTCCATCAACCAGCCCCACCGGGACGGAACCAACCGAGACAGAGGAAGAAACGATAGAGCTGACCTTTGGCGGTCTGTGGCCCCCGAACCATCCATTCAGCGAAGCCACGAAACAGTGGATTGAAAAGATAGAGGAAGAGACCAACGGCAGGGTACAGATTGAGCCATTCTGGGGCGGCGCCCTCTATGGCCCCGGAGAGTCGGCTACCGAGCTTGCCAAGGGAGTCGCTGACATTGGCGATTACTCCGGTGCCTACGCCAAGACCGGATTCGACTTCGAGAAGTCAATGCGTATGGCTTTCTGGGGTGTTTACGAGGAAGACACCATCATTGAGGTATGGGAAGAGGTTCGTGCCAAGTTCCCGGAGCTTAACCAGGAGCACGAAGACGCTGGCATCAAGGTCATGTGCTGGGGCCCAATTCCACCGTATCAGCTCATTACCGTAGGCAAGGCCGTGCGCTCAGCCGACGATTTCCAGGGTCTGATGTTAAAGACAACCGGTGATTTTTCCAAGGTGGCCTCCAAACTCAATGCTGAGGGAACGACCATAAGCATGGGCGATACATATACTGCCTTGCAGAAGAACACCATAGACGGTGGCTTTGTCCCGTATGAGACGCTTGGAAGTTTCAAATTTGCCGAGGTAGCTGATTACGTTACGGAGTTGAACATCGCATCAGCTCCTGCCGGACACTGGGGCATGGACATGGACGTTTTCAACGATCTACCAGAGGACATCCAGCAGGTGTTCGTGGACAATGTAGACTGGTTTAGCAATAAGGTCGGTGAGCTGGCATGGGGAGCGGAACAAGCGGGGAAGGACCTGGCCAAGGAAGAGGGAGTAGAATTCATCACTCTCCCACAAGAGGAGCTGGACGCGGTCTACGCCGCATGTGATGAGATTGCGAGTGCAGAGATGGCTGATCTGGATGACCAGGGTCTTCCCGGATCTGCCGTTTACCAGGAGGTACGCACCCTTATCGAGGAGTATAAGTAATTAGATTCAGCGGTAGCAAACTATCAGCAAGACTTTGATCGGCAAGATTAAGTTGTCCTGATTTTTGGGGGTGCTGTTCTCAGCACCCCCAAAAGAGGGGGTTTTATGGAGATGTTTAGACGTATAATCCAGCGTACAACCCGAGGAGGTACAGCAGTAGCTGGCGTCGTCCTGGTGAGTAGCATGTTGCTTGTGGTGATCACCGTCATCGCTCGCTTACTCAACATTGCTATCCCGGGTGGTATGGAACTTATGCAGCTTATGATGGCGATTGTTATCGCGTTTGCCTTGGTCTATGCTGCATTGCAAAAGGCGCACGTGGTGGTCAGGATTCTCACCGCCAAATTTCCTGTGCGAATTGGAGCAATTGCCAGCATCATAGTTTCTTTCCTCAGCCTGGCGACATGGGGACTAATGAGCTTTGCAGCAGCACAACTGGTCTACGACAAGGGGTTGAGGGAGGTAAGTGAAACGCTGGAGATACCATACTCCCCTTTCCGCATTATATTTATATTCGGACTGTTACTATTCGCCCTGAGCTTCGTTGTGGACATGTATGACGAATTCAAGAAGGTGGTTAATAAATGAGTCCGGTAATTATTGGCGTTCTTGGCTTTGTGGTACTCTTCTCGCTTTTGGCTGTAGGCATGCCCATTGGCGCTGGCATGGCACTGGTAGGTTTCTTTGGAGTGTGGTTCATTACTTCCGATGTGGCTGCCCTAACCAAGATGGCCATCGTTCCCTTCGAGGTGGCGACTGACTACTCCCTGGCAGTGCTACCACTCTTCGTGCTCATGGCTCATGTGGTCTTTGCCAGCGGGATGGGCAAGGACCTGTTCAACCTGGCGGCAAAGTGGCTGGGCCACCAGCCGGGTGGAGTGGCCTCGGCTGCCGTGGTCGGCTCTGCCGGATTTGCCTCCGTCAGTGCCTCAAGTATAGCGACGGCAGCTACTATGGGGCTCGTAGCTTTACCCGAGATGAGGCGCCTGAACTACGACCCGGCTCTGGCTACCGGTTCCCTCGCTGCCGGAGGCAGCATGGGGGTTCTCATCCCCCCGAGCGGGGCACTTATCATCTACGGCATACTTACCAACACATCAATTGGCAAGTTATTCGCCGCCGGCATTATCCCCGGCATACTTGAGGCAGTATTCTATATCTCTGTCATATATATATTATGCACCTGGCGACCACACTTTGGCCCCCGCGGCGAGAAGATTCCCTTCAAAGAGAAGATATTAGCCTTCGGCAGCTGTGGTGAGATAATCGCGCTTGCCGTTCTTGTGTTCACCGGCATCATCGTGGGCTGGTTTACGCCCACCGAGGCCGGTGCTATCGGCGCCTTCGGTGCGATACTCTTTTCAATGTTAAGAAAAAGGCTCAACCTGGCAAAGATGAAGACCGCCGTGCTGGAGACCCTGAAGACGACGGGGATGATCTATGGCATATTGATCGGTGCCTTCGTTTTCAATTATTTCCTGGCTCCCACAACAATCCCTTACATCATCGCCGAATTCGTTAGCGGGCTCCCCTTGCCCTCAATGGCGATCCTGGTGATGGTCCTGGCGGTATTCTTCTTCCTCGGTATGTTTCTGGATGTAGCCGCCATGACCGTTCTCACCATACCTATCTTCTTCCCGCTGGTTACCAGCCTGGGGTTTGACCCAATATGGTTCGGCATTGTGTTTGTGAGGATGGCAGAAATAGCCATGATTACGCCTCCGATAGGCATGAACGTTTACGTCATTTCCGGGGTGGCTCCCGATATACCCATGCAGACCATATTCAAGGGTATTCTACCTTTTGTACTTGCCGACTTCTGCCATGTAGCCCTGCTACTGGCTGTTCCGTCCATTGTCATGTTCTTGCCTGGTTTCATGGCATGGTAAGAAGTTCGGAAGGTTCAAGCGAAGAGATTGATTCTGAGGCACAGTGCAACATAAGTAGAGGAAAAAGAATGGACGCACTTGACACGATGAAGAAGCACTACGAGCAGCGTGACCTGGCTGCCAGGCAGTGGAAGGAGAACGGGGGAAAAGTAGTAGGCTACTTCTGTGACAGTGTCCCCGAAGAAATGATTTTGGCCGCCGGCTTCTTCCCTTTTCGAATCAGCGGGGACCCACAAAGTGGCACCGAGGTAGCTGACAAATATACCGAGCCCTTCTACCAGCCCGACGTTCGGTCCATGTTTAATATGCTCCTGACCGGAAAGTACGATTTCCTCGATTTTCTGATTATCCCACATTCCCGTGATGCCATTGTCTCATTATATGATTACCTGCGGAAAATAGAACAGATTGACCCCGGACTAAAGCTTCCAGAACTTCATCTCTTTGACACACCTCATACGAGGTTCTGGACGACAGGCCTCTACATCCGTGACCGGGTGTATGAGCTCAAGCACAAGCTAGAGGAGTGGTCGGGGAAAGAGATCTCCAATGACTCGCTCTCAAGAGCCATAGCCACAGTGAACGAAAACAGGATGTTGTTGAAGAAGGTTGCTGCGCTGAGAGCAGAGGAGCCACCACGTCTCTCAGGAATAGAAGCGCTTCAGATAATCGGATCTTCTATGTTCATGCTTAAAGAGGAACATAACAAGCTGCTCAGACAATTCCTGGAGGAAGCAGATGATCTCCCTGCTAAGGACGGAGTAAGGCTGTTTGTCGAAGGAAGTCCCCTTGACAACTTACAGTTCTATGAACTTGTTGAATCCTGCAACGCGACCATTGTCGGCGAGGACAATTGCTGGGGCAACAGGTATTCTGATGACCCGGTGGATACATCTCTCGACCCCGTGGAAGCTCTTGCCGGGAGATACCACCTCAAATCCCCCTGCCCTCGAATGCATTCCATGGAACGGAGAGTGGAATATTGTACGCAAAGTGCTGTTGACGCGAAGGCACAGGGAGCGGTTTTCTTCTTTCTTGAGTGGGATAACGCTGCAGCCTGGGAATATCCCGACCAGAAAAAGGCACTGGAGGAGAACGATATCCCTTCCCTGTGTTTTGAGATGCAAAAATACGCTCTGCCTGAGCATGAGCGTGAACAGATAAAAAGTCGCATTGAGCAATTTGTGGGAGAGCTAAATAAAAAGGTCGGCAAATAATGCAATTCATAGCAAATGGAGAGAGACATGGCTGATGGTTTATTGAGTGGTTTCAGGGCTCTGGACCTGACGGACGAGATGGGTTTCGTCTGCGGGAAGATTCTGTCCACTTTTGGTGTGGAGACGATAAAGATCGAGAAACCGGGAGGAGACCCTGCACGAAACATCCCACCATTCTTTCATAACGAACCAGGGCCTGAGAGAGGCCTTTACTGGTCTGCTTTCAACACCGACAAGCGAAGCATAACTCTTGACCTGGAGAAAAGCGAGGGACAAAAGCTGTTCCGGAAGCTGGCAGAGAAGGCTGATTTCGTAATTGAGTCGTTCACTCCGGGGTGCATGGATAGGCTGGGACTCGGCTATGAAGAACTAAGCAAACTGAACCCCGGGATTATCATGACCTCTATAACACCTTTCGGTCAGAAGGGTCCATATGCTCAATATAAAGGAAGTGAGTTGATAGCTTCCGCCATGAGTGGAGTTATGTCAACCAACGGCAACCCGGATAGAGCACCTCTCAGAGAGGGTCCCGACTCCATATACTATCGGTCCAATGCGGCCGCTGCCCTGGGTACTATAATTGCCCATTATCACCGTGAGATGACCGGCGAGGGACAGCAGGTCGATGTTTCCCTGCAGGAGGTTGCCGCCAGCCGGACCACCTCAAACCTCGTGACCTGGGAGTTCGATAAGAGCTTAATAAAGCGGAATGGCACCATCCGCACTGTTGGAGCACGTGCCACGCAATGGATCTGGCCGTGTAAGGATGGATATATATTCTGGCCGTACATGGGAGGTCAGGGAGGAGCGCGAGGCAACCGTGCTCTATCGCAATGGATGGATGATGACGGACTGGACAATCCACTAAACAAGGTGCCAAACTGGGAGGAATTCGATTTTGCCGCCATATCCAAGGAGGAGATTGAAATCCACCAGGAGGCGATACGCAGGTTCTTCATGAACCATACCAAGAAGGAAATCGCTGAGGAAGGCTTGAGGAGGGGTATCCATGCATCTCCGATAAACACCCCTGCTGAAGTAATGGAATATCCACAGCTTAAAGCAAGGGATTATTGGACAGAGCTGGAACATCCCGAACTGGGCATTAAGTCTACCTATCCCGGATATTTCTTTTTGAGCAGTGAGACTCAAAATTTCGTCAGAAAATGGGCCCCATCCGCTGGTGAGGACAATGAGGACATTTATATAAATAAGCTGGGATTATCAAGCAGCGAAATGGAGAAATTGAAAGAGTCAGGGGTTATTTAGGAAATGAATAATGAAGCATCTGGAAATCGGCGAAAGCAGGCATTAGACGGAGTAAAGGTTCTGGATTTCGGCTGGGCTCTGGTTGGTAGTTTGACTACCAAGCAGCTTGCCGACCACGGAGCACAGGTGGTCCGGGTCGAATCAATGACCCGCATAGACCTGCCGAGAGCAAACCGCATGACCTCTGCGTCGTCTGCGAACAATCCAGATGACAAACCGTGGTTTACCCATCTTAATACCTCAAAATACGGAATGGCCCTCAACCTGAAGTGTCCTCCGGCAAAGAGTGTCATAGAAAAGCTCATTCGTTGGGCGGATGTAATCAACGCCAACATGGTTCCGGGGACTTTGAGTCGGTTGGGCTTTGGCTACGATTATGTTAAGACCATAAAGCCCGATATAATCATGGCCGAAGGGAGCGCTTATGGCCAAACCGGTCCTATGGCTCGCGAGTGGGGCGTTGACGGAACGGGTGCAGCTCTTTCGGGTTATCTTGACCTCACAGGCTGGCCGGACCGCGGACCCGTAGGGCCTAATGTTCCCTATGGGGATGTTGTACTTCCATTCTTTATCGCCTCTGCCATTGTCGCTGCTCTGGACTACAGACGCCGGACCGGGAAGGGACAGTATATTGATGGTAGCATGCTCGACGCTTGTACCCATCAGATTACTCCCGCCCTTCTGGATTATGAAGTCAATCAGCATTTACAGACCCGCAATGGGAATCGCATTGCCCATGCTGCTCCTCATGGCGTCTTTCCCTGCCAGGGAGACGACCGCTGGTGTGCAATCGGTGTTTTTACCGAGGAGGAATGGGGCTCTTTTTGTCAGGCCATAGGGGAACCACCGTGGACAAAAGATGCAAGGTTTGCCACCCTGGACTCCCGGAAGGAGAACGAAGATGCACTGGAAGAACTGGTAGCTGAGTGGGCAAGAGAACGTTCAGACGAGGAGATAATGAAGATAATGCAGGCTGCCGGCGTGCCGGCAGGGGTGGTGCAAACAATGCAGGATATATTGGGCCACGACCCTCAACTGAGAGAGAGGGGGTTCCTTGTACCCCTGGAACACCCGGTAATAGGGACCTTCGGCCACCCAACCCCTCCCTACAAACTGTCGAAGACTAAAGCAGAGGTGAGAACTTCTCCGTGCTTGGGAGAACATACCGAGTATATCTGCACTCAACTCCTGAGCATGTCCGATGAGGAATTCGTAGAGCTATGGCAGCAAGGTATCTTTACCTGATATAAGCGGTGATCAAAGTGAGGTTGAGGTATGAGTGAATTCAGAAGTTCTAGCGAACAGGCCAGTAACAGCAGCAAGCAAGGGAATAGGAGCGTCAAACAATTAAAAAGCTCTGCTGAGGCTGTCGCCTACCAGAAGGAGTGGTTCAAGAGGACGAGGGAGAAACTGGGCGAAGGAGAGCCCTTCGCTATGGCTCAGGCTGATACTCCTCATGAGATATTCCTGACCATGGATATACCGGTGGTGCCTGTTCAGTGGTGGTCGGCGATTATCGCGGCCAAGCGATTGGCCCCCTACTACTTCGACCGCATGAATGAGAAGGGTTACCAGAGGAACCTGTGCCGTTACTGTTCCCTGCCCCTGGCTTGCACCATGGACCACAATCCGGAGCAAGAACCCTGGGGAGGTTTGCCCACACCCACGGTCTTGTTAGCCGAACTGACCTGTGACTCACATTCAAAGATCTTTGAAATCTGGGCTCGGGAGTATGGCACCTATTTCTTCCCGCTTGAGCATACCATCAGCACAGCGTCGCACGCTCGCTGGTGGGAGAGGATAAAAAGCCACTGGGACGAGGTCATTGAGCCTCACAGACTGGACTTGCGGGTTGAAGAGCTGAAGGCGCTGATAAGATTCCTTGAGATTACCACCGGACGAACATTCAGCCATGCCAGGCTTGTGGAGATCATGGAACTCATAAACGAACAGGAAGAGTATTTCAAGAAGACGCGTGATTTGATAGCTGAGACCGTTCCATGCCCGGTGAGTGTCCCCGACCAGCTCGCCGCCACCATGAATCCGCAGTGGCACCGCGGCACACAGTGGGGGCGCGACCAGGCCAGGAGGTTTTACGAAGAGGTAAAAGAGAAGGTGGACAGAGGTGAAGCAGCGTGCGAGAACGAAAAGTTCAGGATGATGTGGATTGGGGCAGGACTGTGGCATAACACGGCCTTTTACCAGTACTTCGAGGAAAAGTACGGAGCTGTTTTTGTCGCTTCTATGTATCTCTCCATAGCCGCCGATGGCTACGCTCGGGATTCGCTAAACGACCCGCTGAGAGCTCTGGCCAGCCGCCATCTGGTCATGGGAGAGTACCTGCGCCAACCCGAGTGGCTCCTGAAGGAGGCAAGGCTTCATAAAGTCAGCGGGGCCGTAATGATAGTCTCGCAAAGCTGCATACGGGATGTCTGCCGGAGGTTTACCAAGATCGCATTCGAAAACGCCGGTATACCGCTGCTTACTATCTATGCTGATGTCGTGGATGCCAGAGAATGGAATGATGAGGAGATCAAGGCTCAGCTTTCTGAGTTTATCGAACAAAGGGTCTTACCCCAAAGAGGTTGAGAGATGTCAAACAAGACACTGACGATGCTGGCAGTAGGGGACTTGATCCTCGATGAGCCACAGGCCGAAAGATTCTTTGAGTACGTAGAGCCGGTACTGAAGTCGGCCGACGTGGTAGTTGGACAGGGAGAAGTCATGTTCACCGATCGGGGGGTCTGTTCATCAACGGACGTGGTCGCTCCACCCTGTGACCCGGCCAACATGAGCGCTTTGCCCGCTGCTGGCTTTAACGTAATCACCCTTGCCGGAAACCATGTCTGGGATTCGGGAGCTCCGGGGATAGAGGATACGATATCCGGTCTCCGCGGTTATGGCACTGCCGTTACTGGGGCTGGAAAGAATATCAGCGAGGCGAAGCAGCCGGCTATCATCGAGCGCAACGGGACGAAGTTTGGGTTCCTGTCCTACAATTGCGTCGGTCCTAAAGAATCATGGGCGACAAATAAGAAGGCAGGATGCGCCTATGTGAATATCCTTACCCATTATGAACTGGACCATGCTACTCCCGGAGGGCCTCCGTCCATATATACCTTCGCCGAGCCCAGCAGTTTGGAAGCGATGAAGGAGGATATCCGAAGGCTCCGGCCCCTGTGTGATGTCCTGGTAGTAGCCTTGCACAAGGGGCTCGGGCATGTGCCAGCCAGGCTCGCGATGTACGAACATCAGGTATCATACGCTGCCATCGATGCCGGAGCCGACCTCATCCTGGGGCACCACGCTCACATACTCAAGGGAATCGAAATATACAAAGGCAAAACGATATTTCATGGACTGTGCAATTTCGTTACCGTCACACGCGCACTAACCCCGGATCCTTCTTCAAAAGACTACCAACAATGGGCCGCAAGAAGAAGGGAGTTGTTTGGTTTTGAGCCTGACCCTGAGTATCCGACGTATCCCTTCCACCCCGAAGCAAAGCAGACCGTTATCGCCAAATGCATTGTGGATAACGGGAAAATCTCTAGAGTGAGATACATTCCGTGCTGGATAGACAAAGACGGGCGACCACAGATACTGAAGAATGACAACTTGGGACAGCAGGTATTTTCCTACATGAATGACATAACACAAAAGGCAAGCCTGAATGCTAAGTACGCCTGGGATGATGATGAAGTGGTGATCTATGGTGATTAGATTAGTGTCGCTGGAGGTGATGCCTATGAGTATGCGATAGAAAGGTCAATGAAGTCATCGGGTAAATCATAAATAAAAAAGGAGGGTAAAATGAAAAACAGGAAATGGGGAGTACTGGTTCTGTCAATGTTAACAATCGTACTGATCGCAGCTTTGATTGGTTGTGCCCCGGCCGAACAAGAAACATCCCCTGCAGAGACTTCCGCTCCGCCGACAGAGGAGCAAGAGCCTATAGAATTAACCTATGGCCAGACAGTGAGTGCAGAGCATACTTTCTCCCAGGCGGATAAACTGTGGATAGACTATATACATGAGAAAACCAATGGCCGTGTTGAGATCACGCCTTACTGGGGAGCGACCCTGGTCAGCAGGGCAGAAAATACAGAGGAGCTTCTTGCCGGAGTAGCTGACCTAAGCTATCTCTCTCCAAGATCAGGATTCCCTCTTATGTTGGGAACCCTGGGGTTTCCTTATGGGGTCCCTACCTGGGAGGAGGATGTAGCTATCTACGAGGATATATTCGAACAATTCCCCGAGCTGGACGCCGAATGGTCTGAGCTGAAGATAATGGCGAAGTCGGTAGCCTCGAACTATCATCTTATCAGCACCAAGCCCGTCCGTAGTGTAGAGGATTTCCAGGGAATGAAAATAAAAGCCACTGGTATGTATATAGAGGCGGCTAAGGCACTGGGAGCTGATGCTTTTTATGTCCCCATGGGGGAAACCTATACTGCTTTACAGAAAGGGACCATAGATGCATGCTTTGCCCCCTATGATACACTAAAATCTTTCAGCTTTTATGAAGTAGCGCCATATGTCACTGTCTTGAACCTGCAAAGCGCTGTTCGCCCATCGAGGGGTATGAACCTGGATTCTTATAACTCCCTGCCGTCGGATATCCAGGAGACTTTTGATGAGAGCGTTGAGTTTTGGAGTCTGGAGGATAACAAGGCAAGAGCACGGGTAAATCAAGAAGGCAAGGAGCTTGCCAAAGAAAACGGTGTGGAATTTATCGAGATGCCAGAGGAAGACATGGCCGAGGTTTATGAAGCCATGGATGAAGTATGTCGTGCAGAAGCAGCTAAGCTTGACGAGAAGGGGCTTCCTGGAACAGAAATTTATGAGGCGGTACGTAGCGAAGCAGATGAATATATACCGTAATGTTGACAGGCGCGTCTCTGGTGCTACCAGAGTTGGGCATGTTTTGTATAGCCAAAGAGCGCAGCCAATCCGTCAGAGAGTCAAGACAGTTCCGGAAGCGTTGAGGGAAGAAGAGACAAACAGCGTCGAATTGGCTGGCCCTGGTTTGAGGCTTACGCAAGCTTGATACGTGCCTTAAGGAAGGTTATGGTTGCTGGTACACCTGGTCCCGCCTGAGGCGGGACCAGGAAATCACAGCAAGAGATAATTAGACCCTTGTTGCTCAGGTGCGCCAGCAACTTGCCCGGCTTAAGGTAGATTAAAGGTTTTGGAGAGCAGGTCCATCTCTGAGGTGAATGAGGATACCCGAGAGTGAGGTGAGATATGGATAGTTTTTTGAGTGTTATCAGACGGATGACAGGTTGGGGGATGGCTGTTGGTGCTGCATTCCTCACGGGAATGATGATCCTTATCGTAGCCAATGTTATTTATCGCCTTTTCGGGGACGTTATCCCCGGTAGCTACGAGATAAGCACGCTTATGATAGTGGTAACTGTAGCCTTTGCCCTGGCTTATGCGGCGGTACAGAAAACCCATGTCTTTGTGAGAATCCTGGTACTCCGGTTCTCCGATCGCCGACAGGCCATTCTGACAATCTTTACATCCCTTATTTCTTTATCTACATGGGCGTTTATAGCCTGGGCAAGCTGGATCGCTCTGTCTAATAAGTGGCTTGGTGAACTAACCGACCTGCTGGATCTTCCCTACCTCCCGTTCCGGATTATCTTCGTGGCAGGTGTGGCCCTGACCTGTGTGGTATATCTAACAGACCTGTTAAGCGCCTTGAGACAGGCGGTGAGGAGATAAAATGGACCCGATTACTGTAGGTATTATCGGTTTCGTTCTCCTTTTTGCTCTTCTAGCCTTTGGCTTACCTATTGGCGTTGGGATGGCTTTAATAGGCTTCGGCGGACTGTGGTATTTGATCTCGCAAAATGCTGCAATTGCCAAAATGGGATTGATGCCCTTTGACACGGTAGCTAATTGGGATTTAGCTACCCTGCCCCTCTTTCTGTTTATGGCTCATATTATCTTCGCCTCAGGATTGAGCCGCGACCTGTATGATGTTGCCGCCAAGTGGATAGGACATAAGCGCGGTGGCCTGGGCATGGCCACAGTGGGAGGATCTGCCGTATTTTCTGCCGTCAGCGCCTCCAGCCTGGCTACGGCAGTTACCATGGGTTTGGTAGCTTTGCCAGAGATGAAAAGATATAACTATCATCCACAGCTAGCCACTGGCTGTGTTGCTGCTGGAGGAACTATAGGTCAGCTTATCCCCCCCAGCGCCGGGCTTATTACTTATGGGATAATCACTCAAACATCCATAGGAAGGCTTTTTATAGGTGGCCTGATACCAGGGATACTTGAGGCCCTGTTCTACATGGCTGCTATTTATATTCTCTGCACCTGGAGACCTAGACTGGGGCCTCCGGGAGCTGGCTACAGTTTAAAAGAAAAGATAATGTCTTTTACCAGCTGTGGTGAGATGATAGGGCTGATTATCTTCGTCCTAGGTGGCCTCTTTCTCGGCTGGTTTACCCCTACCGAAGCCGGAGCAATGGGTGCCTTTGGGGCTCTCGTCTTCTCATCGTTCAGAAGACGGATCGACTGGGAAAAATTCAAGCATGCCCTGGTTGAAACCATGAAGACTACGGGCATGCTGTATGGCATCCTGATTGGTGCCATGATTTTTAAATATTTCCTGGCGGTGACTACTATTCCGACTGTGGTCGCCGAAACTATCGGTGGGTTGCCCCTACCTCCCCTCATTATTATGGTCTTTGTTATGTCAGTATTCATATTGCTCGGTACCATTATGGATGCATTAGCGATGATTCTGCTTACTATCCCTGTTTTCTTCCCACTGGTTGTAAGCCTGGGGTTTGACCCAATATGGTTCGGTATAATTGTCATAAGAATGACAGAGATAGGGCTGATCACTCCCCCTATAGGCATGAATGTATATGCACTCTCTGGAATAGCTCCTGATGTGCCGATAACCACCATATTCAAAGGCGTAATACCGTTCCTAATAGCTGATTTCTTTCACGTGCTGCTGCTGCTGCTTGTTCCTGCAGTGGTCATGTTTTTGCCCAACCTTATGATGGGGTGAGTATGAGAATCGAGGCAAATGGTATCTCCATAAACTACGAAATCCATGGCCAGGGACCAAACCTTGTCCTTATCCACGGCGCAGGTGACAACCTGAACATGTGGTATCGCCAGGTTCCTGTGTTCTCGGAAAGGTACCGGGTTATTACTTACGATGTCAGAGGCTCCGGCGAAACCGAGAGCCCTGAAGGAGAGTACTCCATGCCACTCCTTGCCCGAGATGCCTACGAGTTGATGAAAGCCTTAGGTGTTAAAGACGCTTATTTCCTTGGCTACTCGATGGGAGGCCATATCGCTCTTGAGCTAGCACTGAACCATCCGGAGTTAGTGAAAGCGCTTATCCTCGCCAGCAGCTCCCCACCCTTGACTCCGCCTACTCCTGAGGTCCTGAAGAGGCGCCAGGCAATGTCAGAGCTTCTGGACAAGGGGGATATGGAGGCATTGGCTGAAAAGATGACTACAGATGCTTTTTCTCCCGGATTTCAGTCTGGTAACCCCGTTGAATTTGAGAGATACATGAAGGTGAAGCTACAGAATAATCCTGGTGGTATTGCAAAAATTATGCGGCGTGTGCCAGAGAGCCCGCCTGACTTAAGTAAACTGAAATGCCCTGTATTGATACTCATTGGTGAGAACGACCGTGTTATGGGATTAGAACAGGGCAAGAAGGCCCAGGAAGCAATACCTGACTCAAAACTAATCGTCTTGCCTGCTGGCCATGCAGTTCCGATTGAATTGCCAGACAGGTTTAATAGAACTGTAATGGACTTCCTATCCGAATCAGCATAACCCAGGTAGATGAAAGCTGCCCCTTTGAAGTCTTTTCTATAAAACCGCAAATGCGTATCGATATGCGGCCCGCTTTGTGAGTGAGATGAGTACGCAAAACCGTAAAGTGTTCTATGGCTGGTGGATCGTGGGTGCCGGTTTCTTTATTGCAGCCTACATCGGGGGATTTATACACTTCGGTTTCACCGCTATTTTTGAACCGATAGCTAACGATTTGGGCTGGAGCCATGCACAGGTTTCTTTTGCTGCATCGATACGCGGTTTGGAAATGGGGCTATTCACACCGGTCGTAGGATTCCTCGTGGACCGTTGGGGCCCAAGAAAGCTGATTATCACTGGAACAGCTATTATCGGTCTCGGTTTGCTGGCTTTAAGTCAAATTTCGTCTCTTATTTCGTTTTACGGAGCATTTGTTCTAACAGCCCTGGGCATAAGCCTCTGTGTCGGCGTTGTACCCCTGACAGCGGTGAATCTCTGGTTCCGAAAAAAGGCCACTGCAGCAACTGGCGTTTTGGTCAGCGGCGTTGCCGCTGGAGGACTTCTGGTTCCGCTGGCAACCCTGCTCATTGACACGCTCGGATGGCGAACGGCAATGGCAAGCATTGGTTGTGGGGCCTTTGTCATCCTTCTACCGCTGGCGCTTCTCTTCCGGAATAGACCTGAGCAATATGGCTACCAGGTTGACGGCGACTCCAGCGAAGAGTTGGCTGAGGGTGAGTCCAGGTCATCATCGCAAAGCCCCGAGCTGGATATCGGAGTCAGGCAAGCTCTAAAAAGCAGGACCTTCTGGCACCTCGCAATAGGATATATGTGCCATATCCTGGTGATTAATGCCGTCATAACTCATGTAATGCCCTACCTGAGCAGTATCGACATTACGCGGTCGGTCTCAAGTCTGGTGGCCAGTGCCATACCAATAACTAGCGTTGTGGGTCGCCTTAGCTTCGGCTATCTCGGCGACAGGTTCGACAAAAAGCGGGTAACGGCTCTGGGATTTGCCATGAGCAGTCTGGGCTTGCTCCTTTTTGGATGTTCTTCGATGCTAAGTACATGGATGCTCTTGCCATTCCTTGTCCTCATTGGGATAGGGTATGGGGGGCCTGTCCCCATGATTCCTTCTTTGGTAAGGCAATACTTCGGCCGGGTTCATTTTGGAACTGTCCTTGGTATAGTAATGGCTGGGGCTGCCCTGGGTGGAATCATTGGCCCGCCTATAGCAGGGTGGGTATTTGACAAATTCGGTAGCTACCAGAACGTGTGGTTTGCCTTTGCCGGATTGCTGCTTACTGGAATGATCAGCTTGCTGACCACCCCATCCGTAGCAAAGAAAGGTTAATCTGACCCTGCAATGCACAGGACCTTAAACTGCAGAGCGCCTTTTTCTCCGCCGGACTGCTACAAAAATGCCTATCCCAAAGAGCTTACAACCCCTGCCAACACACCAATTATCACGATGGAAGCCCCCACAATAGAGGCAATCGCCTTGCGTTCGGAAAGCCAGCGAACGAATCGATAATACGGCGACCTCATGTAGCGGTAGCCTTTCTCGGTTATTACAAAATGGCTCTGAACATCAAAGAGCTTTACTTCATTGACGAAGCCTTCGCTCTTCAACTCGTCGATCTCAGGCAAGTGACTGTGAAGATACACATCCGTCTTCTGACTAAACACCTGTGGAGGAACACCTTGTCGCAACTGCCTCTGTGGTTCCTCCTCACAATCCTCAGCCATCACCTCGAGAATCTGTCTGGCCCTGGGAGTAAGCTTCATCCTGAATCCTAAAGCCTTCACTACCCGTGATAGCGCGTCGTAAAAAGACATATTATCCATTCAACATAAAAAGAAAACACTACTCTCCATCCTGACGCGCCCGTTCTATTTCTTCCAAAACTTTTGGTACCTCGCTCTCGTCGCTCACCCTCGCAATAACTGCACCATCACCTCTGGCATTTCTCACAGATACCTCCCCCGCGGAATTGAAAGAAAGGTACATGATAACCCCACCATCCTTTTGCGAATATACCGTGAGACCATAGCCGTAATCAAACGCCTTGGCCCACGGGATATCCCTTGCTATAGTAGAAGCAACTTTTTTACCGTCCATTTCCACCTCCTGTTTACCCCAAATCCCTCTCACTATTCATTCCATTCCACGAATTCCATCTACAATTACACACCTTCTTACCACCCAAAATAACATGACCGGTTCACTTAATCAAGGCATTGCCTGTTGTTAATTTGGCAGCTTGTCCCGCAGCACAATGCATGATAATATCAGAGGTTGGGCAGTTTCACTGCCACACTTTCAAAGGAGGCAAAGACTATGTCACTGGAAGGAAAGGTTGCATTTGTCAGCGGGGCATCCAGAGAAGGGGGTATAGGTCAAGCGATTGCTCTTACCCTGGCCAGGATGGGAGCCGATGTTGCCGTGAGCGGTAAAAGCAATATGGAGGGAGCTAACGCTGTTGCTGAGGAAATAAAGCAGATGGGGCGGAATTCTCTGGCTGTCAGGATGGACTTGCGTGACTACAGCGATGTGCAAAAGGGATTCGCTGAGATAAAACAAACTCTCGGACCTGTAACGATACTGGTCAACAACGCTGCTTTGATGGGGCACAATATCTCGATCAGCAAGACCACCGTTGAAGAGTGGGATAATGAGGTAAAGATATGCCTCAATTCAGCCTTCTACTGTATTAAAGAGGCATGGGAAGATATGCGATCCGCCAATTGGGGACGCATTGTCAATATCTCATCGGTAGCCGGACTTATGGGTGGAGCAGGACAGAGCAGTTACGGGGCCGCAAAAGCAGGCCTAATCAGCCTTGCCAAGACGGTTGCCCTTGAGGGAGCCAGGTACAACATCACCGGGAATGCTGTAGTGGTCGGGCTAGCAAACACGAGAGCCACCACCGAAGACCTTCCCGACGAGGTACGTCAGAAGGTTGAAGCTAAGACGGTTTGGAAACGGTCTGCCGAGCCACAGGAAATCGCCAATGCCGTGGGCTTTGCGGTCTCAGATGAGGCACAGTATATGACCGGAGCGGTGGTGAATATGTTAGGTGGCATGGACCTGTTCGGGTTCTAGATCAAGTCTCTGCTGTCCTACAGTGTCCAGTGCTTCTGTCATCTCGTCGAAGCCAAATAGACTTTGCAGTTCAAGCAAGAGTACCATCCTATCATCAAGCTTGGCAATGCCAAGCAGGTAATCCGATTCCCCGGAGGCGGTAACCAGAGGAGACGGCGGCTCCACGGAGTCTGCTGATATTCGCAACACCCCCGTGACGGCATCGACTAGGCACCCGATATTGCGATCTGCGACATTCACTACCATGATACGAGCTTCCTTGGTTGGCTCACCCGCAGGCAAGCCAAATACCCGTCTCAGGTTTACAACAGGAACGACTTGCCCCCTCAAGTTAACAATCCCTAATCGCAAGCAATAAATCGATAAAGCCTATTGTGCTTCAAGCCCCCCTTCTCGCGCGCTTTTTGGATATCTTCTTGCCTACTTTGTCAGCAGCACTAGAGCCATTGCCTGAGTCATTGCCCCCTTGTCCACGGCTTCTTCTGAGCCATTAGCCCTGGTCCTGAACGTTGCCACTGATTGCCATAATTGCTCAGCCATTTGCTTCAGTGAATCTGAGGTGGAGACTACCTCCTCTACCTGTGAACTCATTTCCTCTGACGCACTCGACAGTTCCTCAGCTGACGCACTGCTCTGCTCTGCTATGCTACTCACGCTTTCAATAGAATTGCTTGCCTCCTGAGCGTTGACCGTCATCTGCCGTGTCGCTGAGGTATTCTGCTCGGACGCGGAACCAACGTTGTCAATGAATCCCATAAGGTTTTCAAACAGTTTAATCCCTCTAATCATGCAAGAGTTAACCCCTATTTTTTCTGGCCAAGACAGATCCCCTTTATTCCCATGCTGATCGATTTACGACAACACCCCGTTTATCCATTGCTCGATTCTATCAAGCATGGCACAAATTCATTTGCGTTTGACTGCTTATCAGCCATATCTCCTGAGATTTACGCATTTTAACATCAGTAGGGCCATAAATGGTTGACAGCCTACGCAAACTATGATAAACTTCAAGCAACTTTACAACATATCAGCAATTATGTGCAAAGCTTCTGGCAGCTGAGCACAAGATAACTACGACCATTTCAATTCATTTAAGCACCTGATCCAGCTGGGTGTTGTTAAATCTCAAAAGACTGTACGAGGTGTTGACTTTTATATGGGTAGACTTCTCGGACTCTGTCCTTCGCCTGATAAATCAGGTACAGATCGTTTAGTCCTCCAGAGAGGAAAGTCAATCCTAGCTTCAATTCCGCAGGGTTGAGGTTGATATATGTGGCTTATAACTGAGATCTTGGTTGCATATACTTCAGTCTGAAGAAATGGAGGGCATGGACAGATATGATAGGTAACCAGAAGATAGCTGAGGTCAATGTAAAGAAAAACATACATCGCTACAAAGAGAACTCTTTACAGGAACAGGAAAGTGTAGAGGATGCGAAAACTGATGAGTTTCCAGATTTCCTCGATGGGCAAGATATAGGGGAAACCCTGGCAACAGAAGTTATCGACCCCTCGACAGATACTGTCTGCCCTGTCAGCAGCCTGGAAGATGACGAACTGGCATTTCCCGAAATGGGACGTGAGGAACTGGAGGATGTGCTTGATGACTCGTTACGCATGTACCTGCGAGAAGCGGCTCAGATTCCACTCCTGAACATCGAAGAGGAGAAGGCACTTGCTCGAAGAGTAGAGATAAAAAGGCATATCGATCACCTGGACAAATCATGGTATGAAAGGCACGGTGCGTTTCCTTCGGCCAATGATACTCTGTTATCCATACTAAGCGAGGTAGGCTGTACTCTCCTACTGGTAAGTGCTCTCAGGAAAGAGGTCGATCTACCCGAAGGGGCCTCGATTTGCGAGACACTTTACCACTGGAAGTTACTTGATGCTATTGATGGCGACACCGACGATTGCCTTATAGCGGCCGTGGCCAACCGGGTACGACTGGATCCGGAAACGGTGGAAACCCTGTTAAGGAACCTCTCCCTGGATCTCTATCTCTTGCCTCCAGATCTGCTTCAGAATGTAGAAAGCAAGGGGCTTCTCACTGAGACAGAGAACTCAGTACGCGAACCCAGGGTGCGCGAACTAGTCATACCTTATGAAGACGAAATTCTTTCACGTATCAAACAGGCGCAAGAGGAGGGAGAGAGAGCAAGACAACGTCTGGTAGAAGCGAATCTGAGGCTTGTAGTAAGTATCGCCAAGAGATATAGAGGCAAAGGTATCCCCATGCTGGACATGGTTCAGGAGGGTAGTATAGGATTGATGCGGGCGATTGACAAGTTCGATCACAGAAGAGGCTACAAGTTCAGCACATATGCCACATGGTGGATAAGGCAGACGATAAACAGGTGCATCGCTGATCAAGGCCGGATCATCAGGATCCCCGTCCATATGGTGGAGACAATTAACCGTGTCATGGGAACCATGCGCTCCCTGACTCAGGAATATGGTCGCGACCCTACCCTCAGTGAGTTGGCACGCAAAACGAGTATCCCACAGCGGAAGTTGGAGGAGATATTTCAGACTACCCAGGAGTCAGTATCTCTGGATGCCCCTATCGAAGAAGGCAAAGAATCCTCACTCAGCCAATTCATTGAGGACCCCAAAGCAAAGCCCGCCGAGATCGCCTCGTACCTTTTACTCAAAGACCAGATTAAGGAAGCTCTCAGGCAGCTGGCTGACCGTGAGCGTAGGGTTATAATGCTCAGGTTTGGGCTTGAGGACGGGCATAGCTGGTTACTTGACGAGGTTGCTTACGAGTTCGATGTGACCCGCGAACGCGTTCGGCAAATAGAGGCAAGGGCCTTGCAAAGACTATATAACTCCGATCTCTGCAGGAAACTAGAGGACTATCTGGAGGCCCTGTAAGCAATAGTTAACGACCACATAGGAACATCCCCTTGATCCTGGCCCTCTTTCCTATTATTTCACAGACTTACCAAGCAACTTGGCTTGAAAACACTGCCCCATGACCCGAAACACGGTTTCTATCATTATGTTAACTAGTGAAGTTAATGTAAAAGGGGAGTAGAGAATAGCCTGTGACTTTAGGCTCTAAAAATGTTATAATCCATGCCTGTGGAGGGGTGGCCGAGCGGTTTAAGGCGACGGTCTTGAAAACCGTTGTAGTCTCTGACTACCGTGGGTTCGAATCCCACCCCCTCCGCTTAAACCAGTTGAAAAACAACCACCCGTCCTGTTATCATTATTACGAAACTATACCTCTCCCCAGACTTCGCTGGGGAGAGGTTGCCCGCCATAGGCGGGCACCCTTAATCCGAGATTTTACATTACATTTTGTTCCGCCTCTAGCGGATTTAGGCGCTAAGCACCTAACCTTTAAGCCAGTCCTGTGAGACCGGCAAGGTGGAGATTGAGTGAATATACTCGCCGTAGATCTAACCAAGAGAAATAGATATGCCTCCTCTTGCCGTCATAGGCAAGAGGTTTTTTTATGCCCAAAATGACAGGATATAACCCGAAGGAAGGAAATCATTGACCGGTAAAAAGTCGATTCTGGCACTCGAGGACGGCTCAGTATACGAAGGATATTCCTTCGGCGCTGAGGAACCTGCATACGGCGAGGTAGTATTCAGCACAAGCATGACAGGCTACCAGGAGATACTTACCGACCCCTCCTACGCAGGACAGATACTCGTCCCAACCTACCCACTCATCGGAAACTACGGCATCAACGACGAGGACTTTGAGTCGGAGAGAGCGCAGGTGACCGGATTTGTGGTACGGGAACAATGCGAGAAGCCCAGCCACGGCAAGAGCAGGTCAACTTTGGATGAATTCCTGAAATCGCAGCGCATACCCGGCATCGCCGGGGTCGACACGAGGTCGCTAGTACGCCGGCTCCGCTCCTTCGGAGTGATGATGGGAACAATCCCATCCGAGGAATCGCAGGAGGAAGCCCTGGCCAGACTGGCATCTATGCCCCGCTACGACTTCACCGATTTCGTGAAAGGGGTCACCGCCAGGGAATTCTCACTGTGGGGGCCTGATTTACAAACTCCCGTTACCTCGTCCAGCATAGAGGGAATAGCCACCGAACTGGAAGCGCTTGGAAGTCCCGAACAGCCCCATATCGTGGTCGTTGACCTCGGATTGAAATACAACATCCGTCGAAGTCTGAATAACCTGAATTGCCTGGTTAGCGTCGTCCCCTGCACAACCCCGGCCACAGACATACTGGAAAAACTCAATCCCGACGGAGTTGTTCTCTCGCCAGGGCCCGGGGATCCTGTCCAGGTCGACTATCTCCAGGAGACAGTAAAGACCCTTATAGAGGAAAAACCCATAATGGGCATCTGCCTGGGACATCAGCTTATCGCCCGTGCCTTCGGGGCGGAGACATTTAAACTGAGGTTCGGACACCGCGGAGCCAATCATCCGGTTCGAGACCTCAAGACAGGCCGACTCCACATAACGGCGCAGAATCACGGCTACGCTGTGGACTCCCAAACCGTGACAAACGGGCTGGAGGTAAGCCATATCAACCTTAACGACAATACCGTGGAAGGCCTCAGGCACAAAGAGCTGCCGATTTTCTCCATCCAGTACCATTCCGAGGCCTCGCCCGGACCACGAGACAATATGTATCTGTTCGAAAGATTTCTGGAAATGGTGAAAGGGAACCGAAATGGCTGACATCTCCAAGGTACTCGTCATAGGCTCGGGACCGATAATTATAGGTCAGGCGGCGGAGTTCGACTACTCAGGCACGCAGGCGTGCCGTGCCCTCCGCGAAGAAGGTATCACCACCGTCCTGGTCAATTCCAACCCTGCTACCATCATGACCGATGAGGGCATCGCCGATATCGTGTACATCGAGCCGCTTACGGTGGAGGTCATCGAGCGCATAATCGAAAGGGAGCGACCCGACGGGCTGCTGCCCACGCTCGGAGGGCAAACCGGACTCAACCTGGCTGTAGACCTGCACGACGCCGGCATCCTCGAGAAATACAATGTCACCCCGCTGGGCACGCCGATCGAGACCATACGCAAGGCCGAAGACCGGGAGCTGTTCAAGAAGATGCTCCTGGACATCGGCGAACCTGTGCCCCCGAGCGTAACGGCCACCACGATAGGCGAGGCCAGGGAAGTCGCACGGGATATGGGCCTTCCGATAGTGATTCGCCCTGCCTACACCCTGGGAGGCACAGGCGGCGGCCTAGCCAGGACCAACGAGGAATTCGAGCGCATCGCCCGCGGCGGACTCGCTACCAGCCCGGTCCACCAGGTCCTCCTCGAGAAGTCCGTCACGGGATGGAAAGAGGTGGAATACGAGGTAATGCGCGACTCCGGGAATAACTGCATCACGATATGTAACATGGAGAACTTCGACCCCATGGGCATTCACACGGGTGACAGCATCGTTGTAGCTCCCAGCCAGACACTGACTGACAAAGAGTACCAGATGCTGAGGTCGGCAAGCATCAGAATCATCAGGGCACTCGGGGTGGAAGGCGGATGCAACATCCAGTTCGCCCTTGAGCCCAATCCCATCATCGCCGAAAGACAGCCGGACGAGAGCCCTTACTATGTGATCGAGGTCAATCCGCGCGTGAGCCGGAGTTCGGCCCTGGCCAGCAAAGCCACCGGTTATCCTATCGCCCGGGTGGCGGCCAAGATCGCCGCTGGGAAGAAGCTGGACGAGATCGCCAACAAGGTAACAGGAAAGACCACCGCAGGGTTCGAGCCGGCACTCGACTACTGTGTCGTAAAGATCCCGCGCTGGCCATTCGACAAGTTCGCCATGGGCGACCGACTCCTCGGCACGCAGATGAAGTCAACCGGCGAGACCATGGCCATCGATCGCACCTTCGAGGCCGCATTCCAGAAGGCAGTACGGTCTCTGGAGTTCGGCAAAAGGACACTCCTGTGGGAGGACCCCGACTGGAAAGACGGCCACTACCCGCTCGAACCCACCGACCAGCGGCTTTGGGTCATCATGACGGCGCTGAGAAGGGGAATGAGCGTAAAGGACATCTGCCATCAAACCAGCATCGACCCATGGTTCCTGGAGAAGTTGCAGAACATCGTGGAGATGGAAAAACGCCTTCTCGGTGAGCCCCTCAGCCACGAACTGCTCCTGAAGGCAAAGCGACTCGGCTTCTCCGACGAGCAAATCGGGACACTGGCGGACAGGCTGCCGGAGCAGGTGCGGGAAATGCGCCGCCAGTGGGGTATTCTTCCAGTATATAAAATGGTCGATACATGTGCCGCTGAGTTCGAATCGGAGACCCCCTATTTCTACAGCACGTATGAACGGGAGAACGAGGCACAAACGCTGGAAGGAAAAAAGGCGCTGGTAATAGGCAGCGGGCCTATCAGAATCGGGCAGGGGATCGAATTCGACTACTGCAATGTCCATTCCACGTGGGCCCTGCAGGAAACCGACGTCAAGAGCATAATGGTCAACTGCAATCCGGAAACCGTCTCCACCGACTTCGATACCAGCGACCGCCTTTACTTCGAGCCGCTCGACGAAGAAAGCGTCCGAGACATCCTGGAAAACGAGGGAGGGATTTCAGCGCCAGACCGCATAGCGGTCGGGTATACCGATACCGACCCTCCTGTCGATTCTCCCCCTTCGATTATCCAGTTCGGCGGCAATACCGCGATAGGCCTGGCAGAGCCCCTGACCCGCAGCAACATGGCCATTCTGGGGTCCAGCTCATACGCCATCGACATAGCCGAGGATCGGGGAAATTTCAGCGACTTCCTGGATAAATTGGGAATACCGCAGCCGCCCGGTGCCGCCGTCAAATCGGTTGAAGAGGCTCTCCACACCGCTCAGGCAATCGGGTATCCGGTGCTGGTCAGACCCAGCTACGTGCTCGGCGGACAGGCCATGGAGATCGTGCAAACCCCTGCCGAACTCGTCGGATTCGTACAGAATGCCGCAAAGATAGACGAGAAGCGGGTCGTGCTTATCGATAAGTACCTGGAAGGCAAAGAGGTGGAGGTCGACGCCATCTGCGATGGAGAGTCCGTTCTCATTCCGGGAATCATGGAACACATCGAGCGGGCCGGTGTGCACAGCGGCGACTCGATAGCCGTTTACCCCGGACTGAATCTGACTGACAAGGAGGTAAATACAATTGTCGACTACACCACCTCCATCGGACTGAACATGGGCATCCGGGGTGTGATGAACATACAGTATGTGATTATGTCAAGCGAAAGCGGCTTCGAGGTGTTTGTCCTGGAAGTAAACCCGCGGGCCAGCCGGACCGTTCCCTTCATTTCGAAAGTCACGGGAGTGCCGATGGTTAAACTGGCGATAAACATCATGCTGGGGAAGAGCCTTGCGGACCAGGGCTACAGCGGCGGACTATGGAAAAAGCAGGAGCTCGTGGGAATAAAGGCACCTGTCTTCTCCATGTCCAAGCTCCCCGGCGTGGATATCTACCTCGGACCCGAGATGAAGTCGACCGGCGAGGTTATGGGCATCGACCGCGATTTCCAAAGCGCCCTTATCAAGGCCCTGATGGCGGCCGGACTCATGCTCCCGACCAAAGGTTCGATCCTCCTGAGCATTGCCGATAAAGACAAGCCACAGGCACTGCCGATTATCAAGAAACTCGCCAAGCTAGGATATTCCATCTACGCCACTGAGGGCACAGCGGCCATGGTGGAGGCACTTGGTATCCCTGTCACCATGATCAGCAAGAAGATCTCCGAGGGCCATCCCAACGTTCTGGATATCATCGAGGACGGCACTGTGGATGGGGTAATCAATACTCCTACCGGCAGCAGAACACCCCTCCGCGACGGATTCGAGATAAGGCGTGCTGCCGCTGAGCAACGCATTCCCTGCTTTACCTACCTCGACGCCGTCCGGGCGATGGTGGACGTGCTGGCAGGAGACAGTCCGCCCTGGCGGATCAACGTTCTGCCGCTCAACGAGTATCGTCACAGGTAAGCTATTTTCTCCGCCAGTTCAACGCTTCCTCTTGCGGACAGACATCGAGACAGGCCCCGCAGGCAAAGCAGTCGGCGTGGAGCTTCTTTCCCTGATAAATATCACTCATCGCCTGAGTCGGGCAGGCGGTTACGCATAACTGACATTCCTTGCAGACTTCGCGATTGATGCGCGGCTTTTGCACGCTGATTTGCTCCAGCAGCCAGCCCACCAGTCCAAAGGGACACAGGAACTGGCACCACGGCCGGTAAATAAAGACACTGGCAATGAGCACCACCGCAGACAAAGCCGCTACAGCCACGGCAATCTCTCCAAGGAACAACTGAAAGGGATCCGCCGCCCCGATCCAGTCGAAGCCAAGCACAACCAGCCCAATAACGAGACCCGCGAAAGCAACTATGCGCACCGTGTTGGAGACCCAGAACGAAGGCTTCCACTTCGGCAAAGGCACGCGGTACAGCAGATCCTGCAGCAAACCCAGTTGACATCCCCAGCCACAGATAGACTTGTTGGAGACCCATACCATTAAAAGTAGCACGACCAGCATGATAAATACCGGACCGAATACTGTCCCGGGATCGGAAACCGCCGCTGTCAAAAACGTACGCAGCGAGAAGACAGGGTTCGGATTCGTCCCCTGCCCCACAAGTACTGAATAAACAAAGCCGAAAACGATTGTGCCAACCACCAGGAACCCCAGACGAACCCTCTCCCCCACCTCCTTCCGTCGCAGAAGCAGCGTCACCACAGCGATCACCACCACCCATAAAGCCAGTTTACTGATAATTACAGGACTCAGAGATGATCCTTCCGGCATTTTCCATGTCACCTTTCAAATTCGACTGCTGCCCCAGCAATCCGCAAAACCCGACGTTTAAGCCTCAATACCAGTCTAACATCCTAGGCAAGCCTTCCGAGACATCTTTTCCCCCAATCTTGCACTTGACAACCACCCTGTGAATTTGGTACTCTAACGGTGGACGGCAAGCGGTTGCCGTATGCCGTTAAAGGAGACAGGGTGAAACGGATCGTTTTTAAAGAGGATGTCTGCATGGGGTGCGGGCTCTGCACCGTCTACTGCCAGGTGGAGCACTCGCGCACGAAGGATATCATTAAATCTTTCAAAAGGGAGTCCCCCCGCCCCCTGCCCCGCTCCCGAGTAGAAAGGAGGGACGAGCTATCGCTCTTCATCCGGTGCAATCACTGCTCCACGCCCTGGTGCGTTTACTCCTGCCTGACCGGAGCGCTGAGTAAAGACCCGGGAACAGGTATGGTGACGGTGGACCACGAGAAGTGCATCGGGTGCTGGACCTGCATTCTGGCATGCCCCTACGGTGCCCTCACCAGGGACATGAGCAGTCATCAGGTTATTAAATGCGACCTTTGCCCTGACAGGGCTGAGCCAGCATGCGTCGCCAACTGCCCAAACGAGGCGTTGATATATATTGAATCGTGGTAAGGTGTCAAATGATCGCTGTCATTGACTACGGAGCAGGCAACCTGCACAGCGTGACCAACGCCATCGCCAAAGTCGGCTACAAGCCGACGGTAACGAGTGACCCCGCTGAAGTGCTCTCAGCCGACGCGGTGATTTTCCCTGGCGTGGGAGCTGCGGGGGAAACCATGCTGAGTCTGCGAAACCTGGGCATGGCCGAAACCATCAGGGAACTGGTTTTCCGGTACCGGCCTCTCCTCGCGATTTGCGTCGGGATGCAGGTACTGTTTGCAGCAACTGAGGAAGGGGGACGGCACGAGTGCTTGGGGATCGTACCGGGGATAGTCAGACGGCTACCCGAAGATTTGAAGGTCCCTCACATGGGCTGGAATCAGGTAAAGCAGACAGTCAGCCATCCTGTCTTCCAGGATATTCCAGACGAGGCCGATTTCTATTTCGTTCATAGTTATTATGCCAAACCGCAGGATGCTCCCGAAGTGGCGGGAACTACGGACTACGGCGTCAGCCTGTGCAGCGTCATCGCCAGGGGGAATCTGGTTGCGACGCAGTTCCATCCTGAAAAGAGCGGGGAATACGGACTGAGAATGTATGCCAACTTTCTCAACATGGCTTTAAGGAAGACAAAATGAGAAGAACGAACTACTTGATAATCGGCAATTCGGCCGGCGGAATCGGCACTGTAGAGTCCATACGAAGCGTGGATGAGAAAGGCACGATCTTGCTGGTCTCCGATGAGCTATATCCGGCCTACTCACGGCCGCTCATCTCAAAATATCTGACCGGGGAACGCACGGAAAGCGGGATGCTATATCGTCCAGTAGAATTCTACCATGAGAACAAAATCGACTGTCTTCTGGGAAGCAGGGTTGAGAACATCGACCCGGAGGATCACACTGCCGAACTCGACACCGGCGAGAAAATCACGTGGGAAAAAGCTTTGCTCGCCACGGGAGGAGTGCCCATCATTCCTCGAATGGAGGGGTTGGATAAAAGAGGGGTTTTCTCTTTTACCAAACTCGACGACGCAAAGGCCATCGACGAATTCCTGGATGAAGGCGCAGAAGAGGCAGTGGTTATCGGGGGCGGACTTATCGGAATCAGCGTCACCGAGGCCCTGGCAAAACGGGGGCTCAGGGTTACGGTAATAGAGATGAAGGACAGGGTCCTGAACACCATCCTGGATGAGCAGGCATCACAAATTGTCGAGGAGCGCCTTAATGAGGCAAGTGTCGAGATAGCCACCGGCTGTACCGTCGCCAGGATCGGCGGGAATTCCTCGGTGGAATTCGTCACGCTGGACAACGGACAGCGCATCCGGTGCGAGCTTGTTGTGGTAGCTATCGGGGTTCTCCCCCGCACCGGGCTTGCCAAAGAGGCCGGCATAGAGGTCAATCGCGGCATCAAAGTGGACCGCCACATGGCCACAAGTCATCCGGACATCTACTGTTGCGGGGATGCAGCGGAAGCGCACGACTTCGTCTACGGAGAAAACCGCGTAATACCGATCTGGCCCGGTGCCCACATCGGGGGCAGAGTCGCGGGCTACAACATGGCAGGGTTCGAATGGGAATACCCCGGTGGTACGGCAATGAACGCACTCAACTACTTCGGATTGGATATCACGTCCGCAGGCATGGTAACGCCGCCGGATGAACCGCACTATGAGATGCTGAGTTCAGAATATGACAGCGCCTACAAGAGGATAGTGTTAAGGAATAACATCGTGGAAGGAATGGCCTTTATAGGTGATATTGAGAAATCGGGGATGATTTTCAGTTTGATAAGGAATAAGGTAGACGCAAGCGAGTTCAAGCATGAGTTGCTCGCAGATGATTTCGGACTCGCATGTCTGCCTGAACACCTGCGGCAGGAGCATCACGAAAAGCCCAACGCCCTTGCCGCGGCCGGAGTAAGTAAATGAAAAACCTGAACCGGATACACAATCCACACAACGAAGACAAGGTGATGGACGGCTGCTCCATCTTCGGGATGATGGACACCACCGGCCGGCGCTTCTCCGGCGAGCCGGTAATGAAAGCCATTGCCAACATGCATGATCGAGGCAACGGACTCGGCGGCGGATTCGCTATCTATGGGCTGTATCCCGAGTACGCCGACTACTACGCCTTTCACATAATGTACCTGAGCAAGGATGCGAAGTCGGAGGTGGAATCATTTTTGAAAGGAAGATTTCACATCGTCCATGACGAGGAAGTACCCACCCGCCCCACCCCGGCGATCATCAATCCACCACTGGTCTGGCGTTATTTCCTGAAGCCAAACCCTCAGGAATATGCAGAAACATCACCGGACGATTACGTCATAGAGAAGGTTATGGAAATCAACACGACCGTCAAGGACGCGTTTGTGTTTTCCAGCGGAAAGGACATGGGGGTCTTCAAGGGAGTCGGCTACCCTGAGGAGATAGGGGAATATTTCTGCCTTGAGCAGTACGAGGGGTACCTGTGGACGACCCACGGACGGTTCCCGACTAACACCCCGGGGTGGTGGGGCGGAGCCCACCCTTTCAACATCCTGGACTGGACGGTGGTCCATAACGGGGAGATATCCTCCTACGGGATAAACCGCCGCTACCTGGAGCAGTTCGGTTACCACTGCACAATGCAGACCGACACCGAAGTGGTGGCCTATGCAGTCGACCTCCTTATCAGGAGGCACGGCCTTCCCATGGAGCTGGTGGGAAAGATCCTGGCGCCGCCTTTCTGGAGCGAAATAGAACGGCTCTCGCCCGGGGAGCAGAAGCTCCTTCGGACACTGCGGCAGGTCTACGGAAGCCTGCTCCTGAACGGGCCATTCAGCGTCATCATCGCCCATCACGGCGAAATGATCGGATTTACCGACAGGATAAGGCTCCGGCCGCTGACCGTCGGCGTCAAAGACTCGATCCTGTTCCTGTCATCCGAGGAGGCAGCTATCCGACTCGTCTGCCCGGACCTGGACCAGGCATGGATTCCCATGGGCGGCGAGCCGATTATCGGGAGCCTTGAGACGCCTCTTAAATCCCGGGACAGGGTTCGTATTGGAGACAATGATTATGTTAACCAAAAGAATCATTCCATGTCTTGACGTGACCGGCGGACGGGTGGTCAAGGGGACAAGCTTCGCCGACCTGCGCGATGCCGGGGACCCTGTTGACCTCGCGGCGTTCTACTATGAGGAGAACGCCGATGAGCTGGTCTTCCTGGACATCGGAGCCACGCCCGAGGGACGTGACACGATGGTTGATATCGTGGAGCGGGTAGCGGAGCAGGTATTTATACCCCTCACCGTCGGCGGGGGACTGCGCAGCGTGCACGACATGAGACGTATGCTGGAAGCGGGAGCTGACAAGATAGCCATCAATACCGCTGCCGTCCAAAACTCCAGGCTCATAGAAGAAGGGGCAAAGAGGTTCGGGACACAGTGCATTGTCGTGGCTATCGATGCACGACGGAAAGATAAGAACGAATGGGAGGTCCTGACCCACGGAGGGAAAAAGCCCGCAAACCTCGACGCTATCCAGTGGGCAAAGGAGGCAGTCGACTCTGGCGCTGGCGAGCTGCTCGTAACGAGCTGGGATGCCGATGGCCAGCAGACCGGTTATGATATTGAGTTAATGCGCACCCTCAGCGAGGCGATAACCGTTCCCGTAATCGCCAGCGGCGGCGCGGGGAGTCTGGAACACTTCTATGAAGTGCTCACAAACGGCAAAGCCGATGCGGTACTGGCCGCCAGCGTATTCCATTATCGAACATTTTCAATCGGCGAGACGAAGCAATATCTATTGGGAAAAGGGATTCCCATCAGGATGGAGTAAAAATGAAAACCTATTTGCAACCACAATTCATAGTTGAACGAGACCCTGAACGGTGTATCCAGTGCCAGGTGTGCGTAAACCAGTGCACCTTTGACGTGCACTACTACGACGCCGAGGACGATGAAGTAAGGAGCCGGGTAGAAAACTGCGTCGGGTGTCACCGTTGCGCTACCTTCTGCCCGACGAGCGCTCTGACCGTGAGAAGGAATCCCTCGGAGTACAGGGAGAACGCCAACTGGCGGCCGGAGTTTATCACTGATATCACCAAACAGGCCGAGACCGGAGGGATGCTGCTTACGGGCATGGGAAACGACAGGGACTATCGCATCTACTGGGACCACCTGCTGCTCAATGCGAGCCAGGTGACCAATCCATCGATTGACCCGCTGCGGGAGCCGATGGAGCTTGATACCTACCTCGGTCGAAAACCGGATCGGATAGAGTTCAACCATGAATCCCTGGAACTGGAACCCAAGATCGCACCGCAGGTCAGACTGGACATCCCGGTCATGTTCTCCGCCATGTCATACGGCGCGGTGAGCCTTAACGTCCAGGAATCTCTGGCACGGGCAGCCGAAGCGTCCGGCACGCTGTGGAACACAGGTGAGGGGGGACTTCACCCGAATCTCTACAGGTACAAGGCGAATACGATCGTCCAGGTGGCTTCGGGGCGCTTCGGGGTATATCCTGAATACCTCGATGCCGGAGCGATAGTTGAGATAAAAATCGGCCAGGGGGCAAAGCCCGGAATCGGCGGACATCTGCCGGGCGAAAAGGTGAGTGCCGAGGTCTCCAGGACTCGAATGATTCCCCAAGGGACTGACGCCCTGTCGCCAGCGCCACAGCACGACATCTACTCGATTGAAGACCTGTCGCAGCTTATTTACGCGCTGAAGGAGGCAACCAACTATACCAAGCCGGTGTCGGTCAAGATAGCGGCGGTGCACAACTCTGCAGCCATCGCCAGTGGGATGGTCCGGGCCGGGGCCGATATGATTGTGCTCGACGGATTCAGAGGCGCTACAGGCGCCGCCCCGAAGGTCATCCGCGACAATGTGGGTATTCCCATCGAGATGGCCCTGGCCGCCGTGGATACACGCTTGAGGCAGGAGGGAATCCGCAACCAGGCTTCACTGGTAATTGCGGGTGGAATACGAAATAGCGGCGATATCGCGAAGGCAATCGCACTCGGGGCCGACGCCGTGTACATCGCTACCGCGGCACTGGTCGCTCTTGGCTGCAAACTATGCCAGCAGTGCCATACCGGAAAATGCGCCTGGGGTGTCTGCACATCCAGGCCGGACCTCACAAAGAGAGTCAATCCCGAGATCGGGGCCAGGCGCTTGACCGCTCTCCTCAGAGGGTGGAGCCTCGAACTCAAAGACATACTCGGAGGAATGGGCATCAACGCCGTGGAGAGCCTACGCGGAAACCGCTTGCACCTGCGAGGCGTCGGTCTTACCGACACCGAACTGGAAATACTGGGAGTAAGGAGTGTGGGCGCTTGAGATGGCAACATGTCACCCTCACCCTATCCCTCTCCCATCAAGGGAGAGGGAAAATTCCCACGGGGGATAGAGTGGGAGTCCATTACCAATTCCGCCTTCCGTGCTTGATCCGCCTCTGATGGAAAGCAATCCCCATCAGTCCCCCTTTGGTAAAGGGGGATTCAGGGGGATTAAAGAGATTGCGGAGCCTGTTCCGAATGCGAGCGAGGAATATCGCTCCTCGCAATGACACTAAATGTAGGGCGGCCCGCCTATGGCAGGCCGCCGATTATGGCCAATTCCGTCATTCCGGCGAAAGCTGGAATCCAGGAGGTCCGAGGAGTAGATTCCGCGTCAAGCGCGGAATGACGAAGCGGAAGGGGTAGGGGAGACTTTAGTCTCCCGCGGGGGCGAATTCATTCGCCCCTACCCCTTACCAAGAAGTAAGAAAAGGAGCATCATGACAAAAACGCTTAACACAAAAGAGAGAATCAAACTCCCAGAAACTTGTAGCAATAGCATGGCACTCCCTGATGCTCGCAAGGTCTCACTCGACGTCAGCGAGCTTACCTACCGTCAACTGAACGCCGTCCTGAGACAGATGGTCTCGAATGGTGTTGAGGAGATAAACCTGCACAACGTTTACGGGCAACGATACATCGGCACAGACCTGGACAACCCGGTAACCATCGAGATAAACGGGGTCCCCGGAAATGACCTGGGGGCTTTCATGGACGGTCCGCGCATCATCGTGCGCGGTAATGCACAGGATGGCTGCGGTAATACGATGAACGGCGGCGAAATAGTAATCCACGGTCACGCCGGAGACGCTACCGGACTATCCGCCCGTGGAGGCAAGATATTCGTCCGGGACAGCATCGGATACAGGGGAGCCATCCACATGAAGGAATACGGGGACAGAAGACCTGTGCTGGTTGTGGGAGGCAGCGCACAGGACTTCTTCGGCGAATATATAGCAGGAGGGACCGCCATCCTGCTTGGACTCAATCTCACTGAGGGAGAAAGCCACAAGGCCAGGTTCCTGGGAACTGGCATGCACGGCGGTGTTATCTATCTCAGAGGCTCTGTCGACGAGTCGCGACTGGGGAGGGAAGTAGGGATTGCACCGCTAGAGGAATCCGACTTTGAGATCATCCGAGGGTTTGTAGCAGAATTCGCAACCCTCTTTGGATATGACCCAACCGCGATACTCGAAGGTCAGTTCATCAAGCTGGTCCCGAGATCGCTCCGTCCATATGGCAGGATTTACGCATATTAGCGTCCAGCCCCTACCCATGTCATTCTGAGTTCGCCTCCGGCGGACGAAGAATGACAATTGACGAAACCAAGAGAGCCACGGAGAGTAACGTGCTCAACGCAATCATGATAGCCAGAGAAAGTGAAGAGCTGAAGGACCTGCGCTCGCAGCTCGCTCGCGCGGGCCTGAACTGCACGCTCCACCCTGATGGAGAAGGCATGCCAGTGCATACCAGGTCCGTGGACCTGGTACTCGTTGTGATACAGCACACAGACAACGACATCCGTGTTCCACGCGGAACCGGGAAACCAGGGCATCTGCCCGTTATCGCCCTTGTCCGCAGAGATGCGCTCCTCGATATCGACATGCTCGACGGCACCGACGATTTCGTTGTCGCTCCGTGGACTGCCGACGAAATCATAGCACGGGCACAGCACACACTGAAACAAAAGGGGCACACAAATGGCAAGTCGGTAATCAAATGCAATAACCTGGTCATTGACCCGGAGACCTACGAAGTGGCTCTCGACGGAAGGCTCATAAACCTGACCTTCAAGGAATATCAGTTGCTCCATCTCCTGGCCAGCAATAAAGGGCAGGTCTTTACACGCGACAGCCTGCTCAATCTGGTCTGGGGTTACGACTACTACGGGGGTGATAGGGCAGTTGATGTGTACATCAGACGGGTAAGAAGCAAAATAGAGGACACAAACCAGGAATTCATACAGACTGTGAGAAACGTAGGATACAAGTTCAGAAAGGAGGACTAACATGTGTGGCATAGCAGGATGTATCGGAACAAGGGATACGGAGACTATCAGTCGGATGCTGGATGCATTACCACATCGGGGACCCAATGACCGGGGACTTCACACCCTGGACAACGCAGTTTTCGGTCATACCAGGCTGTCCATCGTCGATGTGGCCAGGGGGCACCAGCCGATTCTGACAAACCGGGAAAGAACAGGAATCATCTGCAACGGCGAGATCTATAATTTCCGCCAGCTCAGGGAGAAGCTGTTGCCAAAATACGACTTCGCAACGGAGTCAGACACGGAAACCATCCTTCACCTTTACCAGGAAAAGGGCACGGAATGCGTAAAGGAACTCGACGGCATGTTCGCCTTCGCCATCTTCGACGGCGATGATTTCATGCTGGCACGAGACCCTATCGGCATCAAGCCATTGTATTACGGGTATCTGGATGATAATCTCTACTTCACCTCCGAACTGGGCGCAATGAGCCTGGCGGGTGTAAGCGAAGTCCATGAGTTCCCGGCCGGATACTACTTCACTCCCAGAGAAGGGTTTGTACAGTACTACCAGATCCCGGAGATCCGGGACCATCTGCTCACAGACGTAGACGAGGCCTGCGAGGTTGTTCGGAATAGCGTCATCAGCGCGGTAAAGAAGAGGCTTCTGGCGGATAAGGAAATCCACGTCGGTTCCTTCTGCAGCGGCGGACTCGATAGCAGCCTGGTAGCGGCCATCGCAGCCGATGAAATTCCACACCTTCACACCTTTGTCGTTGGCATGGTGGACGGGAACGGAGAGGAAAGCGACGACCTCAAAGCCTCTCGTGTTGCCGCCGACCACATCGGCTCAACCCATCACGAGCTGGTCTTTACCGAGGAAGACTACTACGAAGCGCTGCCCGAGGTCATCGGGAAGCTGGAAAGCTACGATCCCTCGCTGGTGCGCTGCGCCCTTCCCTGCTTCTTCACCTGTAAACTCGCTGCCGACTATGTAACGGTGGTCCTGACAGGCGAAGGGGCTGACGAAGTCTTTGCCGGCTACCAGTACATGAAGCATTTCCCCGTGGACATGGTCAATCCGGAGGCCAGGCGTTGCATCAGCAACCTGCACAACATCAACCTCCAGCGAGCCGACCGCATGGGCATGTACTTCAGCCTTGAGTTAAGAGTGCCTTTCCTGGATACACAGATGATCGACCTCGCCATGAAAATCCCGCCGGAACTGAAAATCCGTCAGTCAGAAACCGGGGACAGTATCGAGAAGTGGATTCTGCGCAAAGCCTTCGAGGGGACTAACTATCTGCCGGATGACATCCTCTGGCGTTACAAGGTGCAGTACACCCAGGGAGCTGGTTGTGAGAGCCTGGGAGAACGGGTCGCCGATGCGGAGATGAGCGACGACGAGTACGAGCGCATCAAGGCTGAGAATCCGCAGGCAACGATCAACAGCAAGGAAGCAGCCTACTACTTCAAGATATTCCGGCGGTATCATCCTCAGGACTCCATACTCGGGTCCGTCGGCATCTGGACCGGGTTCGACTTCGCCGAGGAAAGGGCCCAGGTAAGAGGAACCATGGACGGCGACCTGAAACATGAATGGCAGTAAGCCCACGCGTGTCATTGCTTCGCCCGCCTCTGGCGGGCGAAGCAATCTCAGTTTTTTAACACAAATGTAACACATCCGTAATTTGCTTGAAATATCCAGACGCTATCCTCGTAAGTGGAAGGAAAGGAGGATAGCAAAATGATTGACACAGGAGACACTGCGTGGATTCTCTTATCAGCAGCCCTCGTGATGCTGATGACGCCTGGTCTTGCCCTCTTCTACGGAGGTATGGTAAGAGCTAGAAACGTACTCTCCACGCTGATGATGAGTTTCGTAATGCTCGGACTTATCGGGGTGCTGTGGCTGCTCTATGGATACAGCCTGAGCTTCGGCCCGGATTTCGGCAGCCTCATCGGCCGGCTGGACTTTGCCGGTTTTATGAATATGGGAATGGGTGCTTCTGAGATTTATGCACCGACAGTTCCCCACATCGCCTTTGCCACGTTCCAGGGAATGTTCGCCATCATCACGGTGGCACTGTGGACCGGCGGCGTGGTGGAGCGAATCAAGTTCAGCGCGCTCATCGTTTTCGCCGTCCTGTGGTTCACAATAGTCTACTGTCCGGTCGCCCACTGGGTATGGGGCGACGGAGGATGGCTCGGCGAGTTCGGGGCACTCGACTTCGCAGGAGGAACTGTCGTACATATCAGCGCGGGAATGACCGCACTGGCCCTCGCCCTAGTTATGGGGCCTCGCAGAGGATTCCGCGAGGGAGTGCCGATGGCCCCCGGGAATGTCCCCCTGGTGCTCATAGGAGCAGGGCTGCTCTGGTTCGGATGGTTCGGATTCAACGCTGGAAGCGCACTTGCCGCGAATGGGCTGGCGGCCAGCGCATTTGCCGCCACCAATGTCTCCGCCGCCGCAGGGGCCATAACCTGGATGGCACTTACGTGGAGGTCCAGGCGGCCTTCAGCCCTGGGAGTCGCCACCGGAGCAGTGGCCGGTCTGGTGGCAATCACTCCCGCGGCAGGATTCGTCCAACCTGTTGCTGCCATACCTATCGGAATAGGGGCTTCAGCGATCGGGTACTACTGCATCCTGTGGAGAACAAAACGCCACATCGATGAGTCGCTGGATGTGTGGGCAGTTCACGGAATGGGAGGACTGGGGGGAGCCCTGGCAACCGGAATCTTCGCCACAGCGACAGTCGGGGGAGTTGACGGATTGCTATGGGGAGGAACCGTGCAATTCCTCAAGCAAATCGTGGGAGTGGTAACTGTGGCCGCATTCGCCTTTGGCATTAGCTGGGGACTGGGCAAGCTGGTTGACATGACGCTCGGACTGCGCGTGAATGCCCACGAGGAGGAAGTCGGACTGGACATAGCGGAACACGGAGAAAGAGCATATGGAGGCACGCTGTCATGAAAAAGATAGAGGCAATCATGAGGCCCGAAAAACTGGAGACAGTACGAACAGCTTTAGCTGAACTGGGGATACGGGGAATGACTGTAACAGAGGTAAGCGGGCATGGGCGGCAGGGAGGTATATCCCTGCAATGGAGGGTGGGAGAATACAAGGTGCAATTCCTGCCCAAGGTGAAGGTCGAGGTAGTAGTCCTCGATGAAGAGCTGGGCAAAATAATGAATGCCATAGTCACAAGAGCAAGGACAGGTGAGAGGGGCGACGGGAAGATATTTGTGTACAACGTGGAGGACGCTCTGCGCATCAGGACAGGAGACCAGGGCGATGACGCCATTTAATAACAATAAAAAGAAAAGGAGGAAAGAGAAATGACAGAGAACAACAGTGAGGCCAAAGAATACGTACTCAAGATGGCAAAGGAGCACGATGTCAAGTTTATCAGGCTGTGGTTTACTGACATCCTGGGATTCCTCAAAAGCTTTGCCATTACGGTAGAAGAGCTTGAGAAGGCCCTGGAGGAAGGCATGGGATTCGATGGTTCATCCATCGAGGGCTTCGCCAGAATCGACGAAAGCGACATGATAGCGATGCCCGACCCCGATACATTCTGCCTGGTCCCGTGGAGGCCTAAAGAACACCGCGCCGTAGCACGGATGTTCTGCGACGTCCTCAGACCGGGTGGCGAACCATTCGAGGGCGACCCACGCTACGTTCTGAAGAGGAACCTGAAGAGAGCCGCAGATCTGGGGTTCACCTTCTACGTCGGGCCGGAGCTCGAGTACTTCTACTTCAAGGACTCCTCCGGAACCGAGGTGCTGGACAAAGGCGGTTACTTCGACTTAACCCCTCTGGATGCCGCCACCGACTTCAGACGGGACACCGTCCTGGCTCTCGAAGAAATGGGCATAAACGTAGAGTATTCGCATCACGAGGTCGCCACAAGCCAGCATGAGATAGACATGCGATATACAGATGCTTTGACCATGGCCGACAACGTAATGACCTACCGGCTGGTGGTCAAACAAATCGCGTTGCAGCATGGAGTATATGCTACCTTCATGCCCAAACCGGTTTATGGCATAAACGGAAGCGGAATGCACACGCATCAGTCACTGTTCAAAGGAAATCAGAACGCCTTCTTCGACAAAGACGGTGCTTATAGCCTTTCCAGCGTAGCCAGGAGCTACATCGCCGGGATATTGAAACACGCACCCGAGATAACCGCCGTTGCCAATCAGTGGGTGAACTCCTACAAGCGGCTGGTCCCGGGGTATGAGGCTCCTGTATATCTCTCCTGGGCACGGAGAAATCGGGCCGATCTGATAAGGGTTCCGGAATATAAACCGGGCAGGGAAAAGGAAACGCGCATCGAACTGCGGTCCGCAGACCCCGCCTGCAATCCGTACCTTTTCTTCAGCGTGGCTCTGGCCGCCGGCCTGGAGGGAATTGAAAATGGCTACGAGGCTCCTGATCCGGTGGAGGAGAACGTTTACGTGATGTCAGAGAAAGAACGTGAAAGAAGGGGAATCGGGACCCTTCCCGATAACCTCGGAGAAGCCATCAAGCTCACGGAGAACAGCGAGGTGGTACGCAAGGCTCTCGGCGACCATGTATTCGAAAACTTCATCGCCAACAAGAAGATCGAGTGGGATCAATGGAAGACGCAGGTCACCGACTACGAAATCAACAACTACCTGCCCATACTGTAGGGGGAATCGAGTAGGGGCGGATAGCCTCCGCCCCCTACTCGATAATAAATGGTAAACGATAAAGTCCGATGTAGGGCGGCATTTTACATGCCGCTTGATGTCATTTCGACCGAAGGGAGAAACCCTGACTCTAAACACAAGATTCCTCGCCCGCCACAGGCGGACTCGGAATGACATGTCAATGGTGGGGTAGGAGAAACCGGTTTCGTTTTTACAACGGCAATGGTAGAATATCCGTAGTCTAAAGCACCGATTGAAAGAGTTTTATTCATGAACGAGACAGGTTCCGAAACCGAGAAGAAGATCATCTCCATTCTAAAGGTCCTGAGCGAGTCCCCGGGGTCGCTTGGCTCAAACACGATAGCCCACGAACTTGAGAGACACGGAGTCTTTATGAGCGAGCGGGCAATCAGGTACCATTTGCGAGTAGCCGATGAGCGGGGATATACGCAGCCAATGGGCAGGGACGGCAGACTAATCACTCCCCAGGGACTTGAGGAGTTGCGGATGGCCCTGGCACCCGACCAGGTCGGTTTCATCCTGGAAAGGCTCGAGCTTTTGGCCTTCCTGACCACTTTTGACCCAGTCAAAAGAACCGGACAGGTCCCCGTCAACACCTCGCTTCTCGATAAGGACAAATTCAAAAAAGCCCTGGGAGCAATGAAAAGTGCATTCAAGGCTGGTCTCTGCGTGAGCGAGTTTGTAGGCGTCGCCAACGAGGGGGAAAAGCTCGGCGATGTGGTAATCCCGAGCGGGAAAGCAGGACTTGCCACGGTCTGTAGCGTGACCATAAATGGCGTGCTACTGAAGTCAGGGGTTCCCGTGGACTCCCGGTTCGGAGGAGTGCTGGAGACGAGGGACTGGAAACCGAGACGCTTCGGTGCAGTGATCAATTACGGGGGAACATCCATCGACCCATCCGAGCAGTACATCCGCGCCAGAATGACCACCGTCGGGAAAGCCGCAACCGAGGGCCATGGCAGGATTCTAGCCAATTTCCGCGAACTGCCGGCTCCGGCAAGATCAACAGTCGAGGAGATAACTTCCCAACTCAAAGAGGCCGGCATCGGCGGGGTGTATGTTCTGGGCAATACCAGCGAGCGTGTCTGCCAGATTCCTGTGGGACTGAACCGTATTGGAATGGTTCTGCTCGGGGGACTGAACCCCATCGCCGCCGCTGTGGAGTCAGGAATCGAGGTGGAAAGTATCTCCGAGAGCGGGATGATCGACTTCGAGAAGCTCACGAGCTTCTGGGACCTCTAAAAACCGAAGCCTACTATAATACTCACTCCGCTTTGAATCGCACAAGGGCACTCACGCAATAGGCAACAGGGAACGACCCCACCACCATCAGAACCATGAGTATTACCACATATAGCCATCCAAAGTACGAGATCATAACCGGCAGAAGGAAGGGCTTGATCGCCCTGTTGTAGATAAACAGCGTTACCGGAACATTCCCCGCGCCCTGGTCTCTCAATTCCGCCAGCAAGGGATACCAGGCATAAATCGGACCTGCCGAGAGGATACCCGTCCCTATCGCCAATGCAGCACCCTTTATGCCCGATTGCTCGCCAAGCCACTTCGACACCTGAGATGGTTTCAAAAACAGGTTCAAAGCGAGCATAAGCAGGAACACCAGCCCCAGCGACAAAGCCATGTTACTCAGGATCTTCCCACAACTCGCAAGCGCCGAAGCAGCCTCACCGGGAATAACTATATACAGAACTGCATAGGCCACAAGTACAGCTAGCAGGAATGGTCCGCTCCACTTAAACCGCTGGCGAATGCCCGACTTTTGAGCTTTATTTGCGTTCACTTCATTCACCCCGTAATCGCATTCACGATAATCACAGTGAGAACAGCAATAGGTATCGAGAACACAAAGGACACCGCATTCCTGGCAATGGCAAAGCGCTTCCCTAGGGCTACCATCTCAGCGGGCATCTGAATAAGTCCGACGGTTACCCAGGTAACGATGAGCGCCGTTACGGCGAAAAGGCTAACGCCATCGTTCAGGAGTTCTCCCCCGATAACGTAGCTGTTAATGGGATTGCCGGCAAGAATGCTTCCGAACAGCGCACCCCAGAGCGTATCCAGGATTGGGACACCTGAGAATATGGCCCCCAGAGCTTCTCTGGAGACAAAGGTATTGAAAAGCCCGATAAGAAGTACAACCCCCAACAATATCGGGAGTATGTTGACGAACTGATTGACCGATTTGCGCAATGCTTGCCAGATGTGGAGCCCCTTGCTTTGAGCCATGCGGTTACCGTCCTTCCTTTTATCTCTCTGAAACTACCATACCATAATTAGCAGTCGACTTCTAAACACAAAGATGGTACAATCTGAATTCGAGGAGGGGCGGCTTACAGCGCCTATGGCAGAAATGAATGTCCGCACCACATTCTGGATCTGAGGAGTTTTAATGAGAAAGATCATCGTCGACCAGGAGATATTCGAGAAGTTCCCCGACTTCAACAGGGGAATCGTCATTGCCACCAACATTAATAATGCCACCGGCAACAAGAGGATAAAGAAGCGACTCAACAAGGAAATCGAGGACAAAGCGGGCAAGGATTACGTCGAACACGAATTCGTGAAGGCGTGGGACGAAGTCCACTCGCGCTTCGGCTCGAACCCCAACAAGTTCCCTCCCTCTATAAAGTCGCTTCTGAAGAGAATCGATAAGGGCGGCGGGTTTCCGTTCATCAACTCGGTGGTGGCTCTGTTCAATTACATCTCCATAAAATACCTTATTCCCTGTGGCGGCGACGACGTCGACCAAATACAGGGGAGCCTCCGGCTCGGCCTTGCTAAGGGGAACGAGGCCTTTGTCCCGCTTGGCGAAGCGGAACAGGAGACACCAGAACCAGGAGAGGTTGTCTATTTCGATGACGAGTCGCTTAACGTGATGTGTCGGAGATGGAACTGGAGGAACGGCGACTTCGCCAAGATCGCTGAGGAGACCAACAAGGTCGTCATCAACATCGACGGCATCGGTCCCGTTCCGCAGTCACTTGTCGAAGAGGCACGTGATGAATTGGCCCAGCTTTTAGTCGAACAGTGCAATGCCTCCGTAACCACCGATTTGCTAAACAAAGACCAACCTCAGATTGACATCGACCTTTAACAGTTGTTTAATAATTGCATCTAAGACGCCAAGGAGGGATTAATCATGGGGTCAATCGGCTGGTACATATTTGCAATCGTCTTTTTCCCCACTGTTCTCATGCTCGTCGATGCCTGGATCGGTTATAAACGAAAAAGAGAAGAGCCAGGAAAGGAAGAACCAAAGGGCATATCAGGTTTCCGCAGAGCCATCATAGCACTTACTGTAATCATCATCCTGGGTATCGCAGTATTTCACCTGCTCGCAAGCGGCGATTCCGGCTCAGAGCAAGTGGTCAGTAATATCCTGAGCATGCTGGCAGGACTGGTTGCCGCCATCGCAGGGTTCTACTTCGGGGGCAGGTTTGGGGAAAAGAATGCCGAGCAGGTGGAAAAGAGGGCAGAGGGCGCAGAGAAGAGAGCGGAAAACGCAGAGGCTGAGCTGCGCTCGAAACGAGAGAAGGAAGGCAAGTAAAACTGGCGGTTTTTTAGATGCCGCCGCTACGGCGCGCAAAGTAACTATCAAGAGCTCCTTTGTTCTTAAGAGACATAATTGTCACCGGGGCCTTTCCCCTTCTTCTGCATCAGCTAATGTCCATCTCAGATCTCCCATGATTTGTTGAGCTAACTGCGATATAGTTATTATACCGGAGGGAGCTCCATAGTCATCAACCATTACTGCCGTTTCTGATTTTCGATCCTGCATCTCAGTGAGAAGCTCTCCCACCAATTTACTCTCAGGAACAACGTGAGCAGGACGGAGGAAGTCGGCAACAGTATTTCCCCTATCCACCGAACCCAAAGCCAGTGCTAAAAGCACATCTCTGGCAGCGAGTACACCCTTTACATTACCGTGATCTTTCTCATAAATGGGGTAGCGCGGGTGTGATGCTTCAGCATATATGTCTAGGAACTGGGCCAGGGTTGTTCCCTGTTCCATCCAGTACGCCTGATCTTGAGGGGTCATTATCTCTTGAACCTGCCGATCTCCGATTGCGAGAACCTGCCTGAGCATATCTGCAGAGGTCTTCTCAACTGTTCCGGATTCCTCGCCCATGGAGATGGCAGTGTTAACCTCTTCTTTACTCAACAGTGCCCCGGGGATGATATGTCCACCAATCAAACTGGTGAATTTGTTCGCGATCCAGCTAAGCCCAGACACGACAGGGGATAAAACCTTCGACAGTACAGCTATAGTCCCGGCATAGTATAAGGCCACCTGCTCCGGATTAGTTGAGGCAATGGTCTTGGGTATCACTTTGACGAACAGCAATAGTACTACAGTCATCACTACAATAGAAACAGGAGTCCCTATAGCTTCATTACCTATCAACGAAACAATAAGCATAGACCCTAATGTGACGACAATAGTCTCGGTGAAACTGAACCCCGTGAGCACGGTGGACAGGAATTTGCCGGGATATTCCATTATGCTTGCCACCCTCTCAGCTCCACGGACACCACTTTCCTCTAAATTCCGCAACTTGACTTTCTGAAGGCCGATAAAAGCAACTTCCGCACTGGCAAAAAAAGCCGCGGCCAAGACAAAAACAATAGAAAGCACCAAATACGCAATTTCAATTCCTGTCATAAGAACACCTCCACATAGAAAGGCACCCCTTCTGAAAAAAGGTGATGAGTTACCTTACCCATATAATCCCGAACCATAGCTTTATCTAAACGGGGAGGAGCAATTGGGGATATCCTCAGCAGCCACGCTTACGTAAGCTGCTATACTCTCCAGTTCCCACTACACTGCTACTAGCGGATGCCTTTCCGCTATCATTCACGAAGTGAATTGGCTACGTCCAGCCCTTGCTCCTCAAGGACTCCCCGCCTCAGCCGCCGAATGTAGTGAGATGTTCAGTAGTCTTTTTAGTTGTTTTTTGGGGCGTAATCCCACGATTTGCTTGGTCAGAGCACCGTCCTCAAACACAAGCAAAGCTGGTATGTTCATTATCCCGTATGCCGATGCCGCTTTGTGATTCTTGTCCACATTTATAGTCACAAAGTCTACTTTACCTTGGTACTCGTTAGCCAACTCCTCTACTATCGGCGCTATTGCAAGGCAAGATTCAGATGACGGAGCACAAAATTCAACCACCAACGGTCTCTTAGCTTTGCCTACCACCCGGTCAAAGTTGTGATCACTTAGAGCCTTTAGCTTACCCATTTTGCCTCCTTGTTTATCAGGTTTGATCCCGACAAACATACTCACCCTCGCAGGCCAGTGTACACACTCGCCGCTCCACAAAGCTATAAAAACGGACCGGGGTAAAAGAGAAGTTAGGCCTTACTCTGAGAATAGTGCAAGAAAAAACTACTCAACATTTGTCTCAACCTTGAAAGACACTCTAACCTTGGTACGATAGGCTGAAATCTTACCGTTATCAAGCTGCATGTCCATCTCGACTATCTCAGCAACGCGAAGGTCCCTCAAACTTTCTGCAGCTTTCTCGACCGCTGCGTTGGCCGCTTTCTCCCACGACTCCGTACTGGTTCCCACCAGTTCGATGAACTTGTATACGCTTTCCATTCTTCTCCTTTCTCAGGGCACGTCAATCAGCCCTCTTTTTCGAGCGCACATATACTAACACTGTTAATACCTACAGTCAATGCCAAGCAATAAGTCTTCTTCCTAAGTCTCAGATTTATACCCAGGAGGCGTTACGACGAGCATCGGCATCCGGGACGAGCGCAATACCCTATCTGCCACACTGCCGATTACCCATCGGCTTATGCCCGTGCGGCCATGGGTAGCCAGAGCGATAAGATCAATTGCATTTTCCTTGGCAAAGTCTATGATGCTACCGGCAGTATCTCCTACCCTGATCTCCTCTCTTGCGTTCAAGCCTTCGGAACGAAATTGAGAGCCAACCCGAGAAAGGTATTGTCGAGAGGCTTCCTGTTCGGCCCTCTGCAAGGGAGTGGGATCGCCCCACTCTATAGCCCATGCCGGAATAGGCTCCACCACCCTCAGGAGTATTACTTCCTCCACTTCGTACTTCTTCGCTGCCTCCCTTACATGGGGCAAAATACACTCCGCCGTTTCGGAGCCGTCGAGCGGCACAAGTATTCGTTTATACATCCTAGTTCCTTTCTTCCTCTTTTATACCTTGCTCTAATCTTTTGACAGCACTCATCATATCCTTGTTTGCTTGTGTTCCTTCCAAAGGCTTCTCTTGTAGCCAGGATAAAGAAATCGAAGAATCGTCATAGATAACGCCTATTGTGTCTACTCCCTTCTCCTTCAATTTTTGAGACACATAATTCTCTATTTGTTCATCCTTGACCTTATTCAACAGCGCGAAAGAATCCTTTATCCTTGCTTCTCTGTACGTCCTCTTCGCCAACTCAACAAGCTCAGGGCTTTCCAGGTGTTCAGTAGAAGGTGATTCCCCGGCTTTTATTCGAGAGATGAGATCTTTGATATCCGCTGCTATTTGAATGCTGGCAGGAGTTGGGTCGACCACGGTTATTATATAGTCCATGCTCGTTATTATCCCCCTGGCTGAGTCTTCCAACCCCGCCTTAACATCTATCAAGGTGACAGCTTGATCCCCGATCCCCTCAATCCTTAAGTCTCTCGTTATCTTGGAAACAGGGCCATCGCATCCGGCCCCCGGGCCTTTATCTCCTATTTTCCCTAACTGGAAAAGGGAAAGCCCTTGTTGATCAAAAGCATAGTATTTCTCAGGGACCTCGTTTAAATCCACAGTGGCTTCAGGCAGAGGAGTAGGGTCATCCACCGGGCAGGAGACCTTTCCCCCGGAAAATACAGGTCCTCCGAAATAGTCCATGAGGGAAACAGGAGGATTTTCAAATCCCAATGCCTGATGAATACCTGCATTGGTTGAGTCAGCATCCAGGACACAGACCTGATATCCGGAATCCCTGAGGGCTTTGGCCAGTAAAACCGTAATGGTGCTTTTCCCGCTCCCGCCTTTGCCCAGAACTCCTATTCTCTTGTTCGCAAATGCTTTATCCGCCACAATTCACCTCCATTGCTTATTATAGTACCTCTGCTCCTGCAATTGTAATGCGTAACCATACCCAATTAAGGCAAGCATAACGACGAGATAGGACAGCCACTGTAGGTTGACAAGCGTCACGTGACAGAGTACAGTAGAGGTGTGATCAAGTCGTTCGCGGACAGCCACACACGGGAATTGTTTACGACCGGCCATTCCAGGCAACTCGCTTCAGAAGTAGTGTGGCGGGCAAGGCGAAAGCTTGAATACATTAACCTGGCAACAAAGATAGATGACCTCAAGGTTCCTCCAGGGAATCGGTTGCACAAGCCTGGGGGAAACCGGAGGAGACAGCACGCGATTGCGATTAACGAGCAGTGGCGAATTTATTTCCGGTTCATAGAAGGTAGCGCGTATGATGTAGAGATCACGGACTATCACTAAGGTGAGGTGAATTATGAATATTCAGAACACAGGGAAAAGGGAAGTCCGGCCCATCCACCCCGGGGAAATACTGCGGGAGGATTTCTTGCCTGACTACAATCTTTCCGTGTCAGGCCTCGCGGAAGCGCTGGGCGTTTCCCGCCAGACTGTGAACGAGCTCATTCGTGAGCGGCGGGCCGTCAGTCCGGAGATGGCGCTCCGGCTCTCGCGTCTGTTTGGCAACTCTCCCGAGTTCTGGCTCAACGCACAGCATGCAGTGGACCTCTGGAATGCGGCCCAGGAGATTGATTCCGAAGTCAAGCGGATCAAGCCCTTGACCGTCTGAGAACAGTGAGCAGAAGGCAATCCTACAGCGACTTCCGACGCCAAAGACCAGATTATCTCCGGCTTAATTGGTATGGTAGTGGTAGTAGGTTCTTATTTGCTTCTTACTACTATTAACCCCCAGCTTATAATCATTAATCCTCAATTAGAAGCCAGAGAACAAGGGATAATAATTTTGGCTCTGTTATCGTTTAGGGTTGTTAACTTGAGGTGACCATGATATAGTGGAGGA